>NZ_CASDOV010000017.1:0-43941 GCF_949282165.1 uncultured Helicobacter sp.
TTGCGCTAGAAGCGGATACAGCGAGGCTCTCTCCCCGTTTGCCGTGCCGAAGGCTTGCAAGCAAAGCGCAGCAAAAACAGCGGCGGCTTTTTCGGGGCTAAGGGGAGCGGGGAGGGGATAACACCCCTTTTTGCGAAAAAACAAAACAATGCACAGAATCTAGAAAATATCCGTGAGAATGCAACTTTGAGAAATGGAAAAATGCAGAATCTAAGCAATGCGGAAATTACAGAATCTAAAGCAGATTCAGAATCTAAATCTAAGGCGGAAAATTTAGGGAACACACAACTTGCAGAATCTAGTCCAACAGATTCTAAAGAAAATTTAGATTCTAAGATTCATTACTTCAGATTCAAATTTAGAATCTAGCTCCACAGAATCTAAAGATTCACAAAAACAAAACACAGAATCTAAAGCACAAATCCCGCTCGCTGCTCCTGTGTCGTGATGAGTGCGGTTGGCATTGAGGTGCTTTATCCATTGTTTGTGCTAGGCTTATGCTCGCTCTCTACTATGGCGTTATCTAGCACAAGTATCAGTTTAAAAGCGCGCTTTTCATCACTAAAGCTTAAAGATAAACGCCCTCATCGTGTGCTTTAATGCTGTCTGACTACCATAAGGCAAAGATCGTCCCAAAACACGATAGGAGCGGCAGGCGAGTGCGTAAGCAATGCCAAAAGCACCCACCCACAATGCACGCTAAGCACGACAAACCCAAGCGGATACGCTCCCACCACGCGCAAAACATAGGCTTTGAGAGCTAGGGCGTTCATCGCGGTATTAGATTCTATTTTAGTCGCACGATGTCGCTGAGGAAAAACTGCAAAAATGGATAAATCTCGTGTAATTCTAAGCCCTGCGATGTGCCTGTGAGTAAGATTCTAAGGGGCTTAAAGAAGTTCTTACCCTTGAGCCCTGTGCGCTCTAAAAGCTCGGCTTTGAGAGATTCATACTCGCGCAGGGCTAGGGAATGCTCTGCTATGAGTGCCACAAACGCCTCATAGAGAATCCTGCAAGGCTCGCTAAAGTCCTGCCCCTCATAGAGCGCGTAAATATCCTTTGGGCTAAAGATAGAATCTATCTTATCGCGGATTTCATTGAGCGTGCTGGCTTCCTGCAGATAGAGCTTTGCCAAGCCACCTATGCTAGGATCTTTGGTGCTAAGCAAAAGGGCTAGCTCGCTTTCATTTAGCATTTTGAGATGTTCGCGATTGATAAAGCGCAGTTTTTTGATGTCAAACTTCACGGGTGATTTGGCGATGTTTTTGATGTCAAACCACTCTATGGCGTCGTGGAGTCTAAAAATCTCGGTGGGCGTTTTATTGCCCATAGCGATGAGATAATTAATAATTGCTTGAGGCAAAAATCCTTGCTCTAGCAGCCAGCTCACGCTTGAGGCGTTATCGCGCTTGCTCATTTTAGAGCCACTCTCGCCTAGAATAATAGGCAGGTGCGCATAACCGATGTCTTTGGTGTAGTCTAGGTATTGGCGCACGAGAATTTGGCGCGGGGTGTTGCTCACGTGATCCTCCCCACGCACGATAAAGCTGATATCATAGAGCATATCATCAAGCGCACAGGCGAAGTTGTAGGTGGGGATTCCATCGTCTTTTAATATCACAAAGCTATCGATTTCATTGGGGCTAAAGCTAATCTCGCCTTTAATCTCATCACTAAATCCTATCGCCTCACGCGCCCCGCGCAGTCGCACCACCGGCTTGGGATTAGAATCTTTGTGAATCTGCGCCCAGCTCTCATCGTAGCGAAACGCCCTCTTTTGCGCCTTAGCCTCCTCGCGCTTTTGCTCCAAAAATTCCTTAGTGCAGTAGCAATAAAACGCCTTGTCTTTGGCGATGAGATAATGTGCGATTTTTTGGTGGTGGCTAAAATTGTGGCTTTGATACACGAGCTTATCCCACAAAAGCCCAAAGAGATTGAGCAGGCTTAGTATCTCCTTGTCCTTGCCCTCGATATTGCGCGCAGTATCGGTGTCCTCTATGCGGATTAAAAAGGGCTGGTTGGTTTGCTTAGCGATGATGTAGTTAAAAATCGCGGCGCGCAGGTTGCCGATGTGCATATCGCCTGTGGGCGAGGGAGCAAAGCGTAGCATAGAATCTAGCTCTTAAACATATGAGCAAGCTTAGTGCTATCTACAGATTCAAAGCGCGCATCACTAGGGGATAAAAGTGCCTCGCTAAGCTCTAGGAGCAAATCATTAGATTCAGCCCTCTTATCCTCTATAAAGCCCTTCATCGCGCTAAAATCCTGTGAGAGGGCTAAGGGGTTTTCAAAAGTAATGCCTTTGAGTGCGCCGCTCACTTTCGCGCTTAGGGGCGTGTCAAAGAGCGGCGTGCCCATAAACTTGGCATTTTGGATAATCTCCTCTATGCGCACGCACGCACTACTCTGCAGTCTCCCTAGCTCCTCCTTGCTCACGCAGTCTTCTAGCTCACAAGATTCTATCTCTTTTATAATCTTACCAAGGGCGATGTTAGCCATTTGCAACGCTCCGATAAACTCGTTTAATCCCTTAGAATCTTCGCCAAAGTTTTTGTGTGGATTGCTAGCAGTGGCGATATGCTGCCCTAAACTCAATGAAGCCAAATCTATCATAATCATACCCTTTGTGTGAATCTCTCATCTAGCCCCACGTTAAGCATATTGCATTCCACATATCCGCGTGCTTTTGTGTTATAATGCCGCCATTTTGAACTAAAGGAAGCGGTTATGTGGCTAGGAATGTGGCGTGTGGGAATGTGTGCGATGATACTTTGTAGTGCAGTGTGGGGGGCAAAAATCGCTCCCATTGACTTCAAAGTCTATGATATGCCCACACAAGATTCACAAGGACCTAGCGTGCTGATTATGTCGGGCATACAGGGCGATGAGCCCGGAGCGTATAATGCCACCAATCTCTTACTCCAATACTACACGATAAAAAAGGGCAATGTCCGCGTGATCCCCGTCCTTAGCCCGCACTCGATGTTTTATAACAATCGCGGCGTGTATGGCGATCTCAATCGCAAATTCGCGGCTTTGAGCGAGCAAGATCCAGAATACCACACCATCCAAAAGATTAAAGAGCAGATTTTGCGCCCCGATGTGCAGGCGATATTCCATATGCACGATGGCAGTGGATTCTATCGTGAGAAGCATATTAGTGAAATGCTAAGCCCCAAGCGGTGGGGGAACTGCTCTATCATCGATCAAGATTCTATTGATGTCTCGCCCTATGGGAATCTCAAAGAGATCATCGCCCAAGTAGTCGCGCATACCAACACGGGGCTTTTGAAGCCGCTGCACACCTACCATATCCGCAACACCCAAACCGCTATCAAAGATACGCAAATGCAAAAAAGCCTCACATTTTTTGCTATCACACACGGCAAACCAGCCTTTGCCCACGAAGCTTCCAAAACCCTGCCCCTGCGCGAGAAGGCATACTATCATTTGCTAGGGATTGAGGGGTTTTTTAACGCAGTGGGGATCGAGTATGAGCGCAATTTCACCCTCACGCCCCAAACCCTCGCCAAACTCATAAACGATCCAAAGCTTACCTTTAGTATAGATTCACTCATCACCTTGCCCGTGCTAAACCTCAAATCCCCACTAAACTTTTTCCCTATGCCCACAAGTGCCAAAACTAAGCTCCAAGAGGTGCGCCTAGATTCACAAAGCTATATCCTAGGGCTTATGCAGCGAGATGATGGGAGCATAGGGATAAAATACGGCGGGCGCACGATGGGCGTGCTAAAGCCCTTGTATTTGGAGTTTGATCATAGCTTGGCGAGTGTGCGCGTATCCCTAGATGGAGAGGCAGCCCAAGAAGTCAAGATGGGCGGGATTATCAAAGCCAAACAATCATTTTTTATAGAATCTAAGCAGGACTATCGCGCCAATGTGATAGGCTTTGTCAAGCCCGGCGATAGCAGCCCTAAGCCACAAGAGTTTGACACGCTTATCCACAAACGCGCTATGCACAAGAAGTTCGCCATTGATAAGAGTGAGAGAATCTATCGCGTGGAGTTTTATAAAGGCGAGGCGTTTGCGGGTATGATACTGGTAGAATTTGTGCCATAATGCCACGCCACAAGCCCACGCGCCCACGCCAAAACCTAGAATCTAAAAACCTCCAAGCCTTTTTGGACTCACACTATCAGGCTTGCAACACCGCAAGCAGCCTTGTGCTAGCCGATCCGCTCATCATCGTGCGAGAGCACACGCGCCACCCACATTTTGCCGAGATTGCCCTGCTATGCGCGCTCCTCTCCTATGGCAGTGCTAGGCAAATCGTGGCGTTTTTGCGCACGCTAGATTTTGCGCTACTAGATTCACACGAGTTGCACGCGTTGCATACGCGTAAGGGACTGCCATACTATCGATTCCAAAGTGCCGAGGATATAGGGGCGTTGTTTGGGATTTTGCGAGAGTGTATCAGGCGCGGCGGGATTAAGGAAGTCTTTGCCTATGGGTTGGCAAATGCCACCTACACGCCCTATAGGGTTCTAAATGCCATCTATCACACCATAGCGACACTGCGCGAGATAGCTAGGGAGATTGGGGCGCAAAGTCGGGGCGTGGAGTTCGCACTCGGCGCGGGATTGGATAAAAATATAGAATCTAAAACCGCCAGCGGTGCTAGCAAATCCCACAAGCCTCATCTAGGGTTAGATTCTCTCACACAAACCACACCTAAGTCCTTTAGCCCCAAGGGCAAAAGCCCGCTGAAGCGATGGAATCTCTTTGTGCGTTGGATGGTGCGCGATGATGCGCTTGATTTTGGGATTTGGCGGGATATGCTAGATCCAAGCGAGCTCATCATACCCCTTGATACGCATACTTTCAAGGTAGGACAGAATCTAGGGCTGCTTACGCGCAAAAGCTACGATCTTGCCGCGGCTTTGGAGCTCACAGATTCTTTGCGTAGATTCTCTCCCGCAGATCCGGTGCGCTATGATTTTGCACTCTATAGGATCGGACAGACAAAGCGAGATTTGCCAGATAGAGGGCTTAGCGCAACGCCCACAAATGCCCTAGGTGTTTAAAGAAACCGCCTAATGCCGAATTTAGAGTTTTCAAGCTACAATATGCCCTTTTAAGGAGAAACAATGCCAAAACGCTTTTTAATCTTTGCTATGCTATGGGCTCTGTGGGCTATGCCTATGGCAGCACTTGATGCAACTCTTGAGATCATCACAAGCTCTACCAAACTCCCCTTTATCGTAGTCGAGCATATCGCAGACAACAACGAATACGGGCAAAAGCTCCTCTCCCAACTTGTGGGGGATTTGAAGGTGAGCAATCACTTCCAAGTAGAAAAGGGCGAGAGCGTCAAGGACAGGGAGCCAGACTTCCAAACCTACAAGGACAAAAAAATCGATCTCATCGCGCGTGTGAGCGCGAGCAAAAGAGGCGGGGGGATTGCAGGGCGGTTGGTGCTCTATGATGTGCGTAATGCCAAAAAGGTGCTCGAGCAGGAATACACCCAACCCACGCTCAATCGCTATCCATTCCTTGCGCACGAGATGTGTATCGGGATAAATACCTATGTCCAAGCACCGCGCATAGATTGGATGCGCGAGCTTGTGGTGCTCTCTAAATACACGACTTCAGGCAATAGCCTCATCACGCTAGCGGACTACACGCTAACCTTTCAGCAGGATATCATACAAGGCGGGCTAAATATCTTCCCCAAATGGGGCAATAAAGAAAAAACCATCATCTACTTTACGCGCTATATCAACGACAAACCCACGATTTTGCGCTATGAGCTAAGCACCAACACCGCCGAGATTATCACCCAAAGCGATGGTATGGCAGTAGTCTCAGATGTCAGCAGCGATGGACAAAGGCTCCTGCTTAGCCTCACGCCAAACAAAGGCGCGGCAGATGTGTATCTCTATGAGCTGCAGACAAAAAATCTCAAGCGACTAACGACTTTTTCAGGAATCGATGTGGGCGGGAAGTTTATCAATGGCGAAAAGGAAGTGGCGTTTGTCTCCGATAGGCTGGGCTATCCCAATGTCTTTGCGACTAATATTGAGGGCGGCAATGTCGAGCAGCTTGTCTTCCACGGGCGCAATAATAGCTCGGTAGCCAGCCACGACAAATACATTGTCTATACAAGCCGCGAGAGCAACAATGAATTTGGGCTCAATACTTTTAATATCTACCTTATAGCGACTAATAGCGACTTCATACGCCGCTTAACCGAAAAGGGCTCCAACCAAATGCCCACATTCTCAAAAGATGGCAAAAACATTATGTATATCAAGCACACCCAAACCCAAAGCGCGCTAGGGATTATCCGACTAGATTACAATAGCAGCTATTTTTTCTCACTGCCTAAGGTAAAGATTCAGTCCTATGACTGGTAGCAGGCTGTGGCGGGCATTTGACTCTCACACCTTTACAAGCTATAATGCTATAAGCTCATAAATTACAGGAGGTTAGTCATGAAACGCATTAGTATCATAAGTGTGATTGGCGTGCTTGCAATCTTTATCGCTGGATGTGGCGATGATGTGAAAGTCTCTGGTGGTGGTAGCGGTGCCCTAGCTGTGCAGGGACAAGACGCGCCCACCACGCCCGTTATCGTCTCTCAAGGTGGCGATGCAAGCGAGAGCGCAAACGGAGGCGGTGCGAGTGCGAGCGATAATTTTGTGCAGCTTGATGGACAGGGTTTGCCCACGATTTTGTTTGGGTTTGACAAATACGCCATTAGCGAGGATATGCTCCCTAATATCGAAAAAGCCGCCAATGCTCTCAAGCAATCTGGTGCCAAAGTGGTGCTAGAGGGCAATACCGACTCGTTTGGTTCAGATGAATACAACTTCGCACTCGGCAAAAAGCGCGCAGATTCTGTGAGAAACGCACTCGAGATACGCGGTGTCAATCCTAGCAATCTCTCCACCGTAACCTATGGCGAGAGCAAGCCCGTATGCACCCAAGCCACGCAAGAATGCTACAAGGCCAACAGACGCGTGGATTTTAAACTCGCGCAATAACGTATAGAAGTGGCACAAGTAGCGAGCCAAGATGAGGTATATCCTAGCTTGTTTATTGCTCTCTTTTGTGTGCTACGGAGCCGAGCCATCGGCTTTTGAGAGGCAAAGCGGCGCGACTAAAAAAGATCTCTCCTCCCTGCAAGGCACCGCCCAAAGCCTCCTAAATCTCACTACACAAATCCAACAACAGCAAGAAACGCTCAAACAATCCCAAGAAGGGCTAATGAGCCTCTATGAATCCCAACACCAAAAACTCCAAAGCACTATAGCCCAGAGCACAACCAACACACAAGAGATTGAGAATCTAAAGAGCGAGATTGCGGCATTAAAGACGCTTTTAGAGCAGCAAAGCACACAGATTGCTACGCTAGATTCTAAAATGCAAGAGCTCCACACGCTCACGATAAAAACCCAAGAGAATATCCTCCAAGAGCTCGAAAAGCTTAGCGCCCAAAGCACCAAGGGAGCGCAAAAACAAGAGAGCAAACAATCCCAAAAGCCACAATTTGACAAAAGCAAGAGCCCCGAACTCTTTGCCCAAGCCAAGGAGCTTATCAAAAAAAAGCACTACAAATCTGCCAAGGACATTATGCTATGGCTCAAAGACAACAAATACAACACTCCTGAAACAACCTTTTATCTGGGCGAAATCGCGTATTTGCAGAAAGATTACCATTTAGCGATTAAATACTACAAGGCGAGTGTGGCACTAAGCGATAAGGGCGCGTATATGCCCACGCTTTTACTGCATACCGCGCTTTGTTTCAAGGGGATTAAAGATATGGCAAATTATAATTCTTTCCTAGAAGCTTTGATCGCAGCCTACCCACAAAGCAAAGAGGCAGCACAAGCCAAAGAACTTAAACAATAAAGGAACACAAATGATCGCACACAACAAAGTCGTTAGCATAGAATACGAAGTATCCGATGTCGCAAGCAAAGAGATGATAGATTCTAACAAAAGTGGTGCGCCGCTAGAATTTCTCGTGGGGGCAAACCAAATCATCAGCGGGCTAGAAAATGCCCTTATGGGTGCGAAGACAGGGGATAAGCTCTCCGTGGAAGTCAAGCCCGAAGACGCGTATGGAATCTATCAGCCAGATCTTATCCAAGAAGTCGCACGCGATCAGTTTGAGGGTATCGAGCTTAAAGCCGGTATGACGCTTTTTGGGCAGAGTGATGATGGACAAACCGCGCAAGTGATTGTCAAAGATTTTAACGATCAAATCGTTATCATCGACTACAACCACCCGCTAGCAGGCAAAACGCTCAATTTCAATATCAATATCCTTGATGTGCGTGATGCCACGGAGATGGAGATACTACAAGGCGGTGTAGGCGGAGGCTGTGGCTGCGGAAGCGGCGGCGGACACCATCATCACGGAGGTGGAGGCTGCTGTGGTGGTGGCGGGGGAGGCTGTGGCTGCGGGCACTAGATTCTATGCTGCGCTAGATTCTGTCTTTGCGATAGATTCTCTCCTGCGTTGTTAGAGGGGGGTATCCCCTTACTCTCTCTCCTGCTTTACCTTTCCTGCCCATAAGCCCACTCTCTTTTTTAGAATCTCCACCCCAAAACATTGTATAATTACGCTTTATCCTACCACACAGGCGCGTTATGCAAGGGTATATCTTAAAAATCATACCAACCAAAACCCAAGATCTCATACTAAAAATCCTCACACCACAGAGCTTTCGGAGCTTTTATCGATTTTATGGAGCGCGTCATAGCACCATCGGGCTGGGGTATAAAATCGACTTTGAGGAGCGCGCCAACGCGCATTTCCTGCCCCAAGTGCGCCATATCCTGCATTTGTCCTTTGGCTGGGAGCGCGAGTGGGAGCGCGTGTATGCGTGGCAGCGGTTTTTGGGCTTATTGGAGCGGCATTTGGATGAAGTGTATGAGGTGGGGGAGTTTTATTTCAATCTCTTAGAGCATAGCGCGCAAAAAATCGCCAAACAAAACCCCCTGCGCGTGTTTTTAGAATCCTATGCGCGTCTGCTAGCCTATGAGGGGCGACTAGGGCGGTGGGAGGCAAACCGCTGCTTTATCTGTGATGGCACGCTAGATTCTGTCATCACATTGGGGCGATCGTTTTTGTTTGCGCACCCTCACTGCGTGCAGGGCTTTGCGTTTGACAAATCCGAGATTTTGGAGTATTTCGCCCACACCTCCACCCTGCACCTAGAGGACGCACAAGTGCAGAAACTCTGGCAAATCCTCTGCCTTGGACTATGAGATTTTTTCCTCTGTTACAAAATATATAGTATCATTCCATCGATAGAGATAAGAATTATTCTTAACTTCTCTATTAAGATTATCCACAAGGAGCTATTATGCAAAAAGTCGGTATTTTTTATGGGAGCGATTCTTCAAACACCCAAGGCATCTGCCAAAAAGTCGCCAAAGAGCTCGGCGGGGACGCGCAGCTTTTTGATATCGCCAAAGCCTCTAAGGAGGAGTTTATGGGCTTTAGCAATCTTATCCTTGCCACGCCCACCTACGGACTAGGGGACTTGCAAGATGATTGGGATAGCTTTTTGGAGACATTGAGCGAGGAGGACTTTGCTGGCAAAGTCGTGGCGTTTATCGGCGTGGGCGATCAGGACACTTACAGCGATACATTTTGTAATGGCGTCTCCTACCTCTATCACAAAGCCGCAAAAGCCAAGCGTATAGGGCAGACAGCCAATGAGGGCTATTATTTTGACTCCACAGAAGCACTTGTGGATGGGAAACTTGTGGGGTTGCTACTTGATGAGGATAATCAAAGCGAGCTAAGCGATGAGCGTATCGCCAAATGGGTGGCGCAGATAAAGGGCGAGTTTGTTTGAGCGAGGCTAGATTCTAAACCCGATATTCTAGAATCTACACATCATAAGCCAATAGTTTAGATTCCCTATTGAGCGCAAGAAAGGGGCGAGGGCTTGCTTGAAGCCCCGCTCAGTGTTAGTAACTTACCAAAACCTCCTAGCTTAGAGTGCGCACACCTCACACGATATGAGGATAACACATTGCAGAATCTGCCCCTAGATTCTATAAACGCAGGCGAGTAGATTCTAAAGACTTAACACAACTTACAAAATCTAATCCCACAGATTCTCTATAAGGTGCTTTGTGAATCTCTTTGGCTAGATTCTTTCAAATCGCCCTCCTGACGCGCTCATGCTAGCAAATCATAGAATCTCGCTCTTGGATTCTGTGTGTGAATCTAAGCGGAGTGAGGGCGAAATACTCACGCACAAATTGGGAGCAAATGCCCTAGCAAAATTTACAATATATACCAGAACACCCCACACACCAAAGCAAAAATCGCGGACTATAACCTATAGATTTTCCCCACTGTGCGCAAAAATGCGATATTTCCTAGCACATTAGACAAAAAAAAAAAAAACGATTTTTGTATGGAATTTTGCAGTAGAATTGCGGGATTTTTTATTTTTGGAGGACACATTACATGGAATTATTTTTACAAGATGATACCCTTATCACTTCTAAAACCGATATGAGAGGCAAGATCACCTATGCTAATGAGGATTTTTGCTATTTTGGTGGCTTTAAGGAACAAAAGGAATTTATCAACAAACCTCACAATCTCATACGCTATGAATCTATGCCGCGCGTGGCGTTTAAACTCTTATGGGATACGATTGGGAGCGGGGAGGAGTTTTTTGCCTTTGTGTGCAATCGCTCCATGAAGGGCGATACTTACTGGGTTTTTGCCAATGTCACGCCATCATACGATACTCATGGCAAGATAGTGGGATACTACTCCGTGCGGCGGCGCGCGAGCAAGGCAGGTGTGGAAGCACTAAGCACGATTTATAAAAAATGCCTTGAGCTTGAATCCTCTCAAGGTATGCAAGCAGCCCAAGACTACATCACAGAGATTCTCAAATCCCATAAGCAAACATGGAATGAACTGATGATATCCCTGCAAGCACAGGGCGAGATAGGGGGCTATCGATGAAGATTCTGTTATGGGTTGCGATCGTTCTTAGTATCGTGGGCATCGTGCTAGATATTGTGTGGTATGGGTTTTCGCCAAGTCTCGTGCTTACAGGGATTTTGCTCATCGTGCTTGGCGTGGCACAATACAAGATGAACTTGCGCACCAAGCTTTTGCAGAGGATTCTCAAAGTGTCCGAGCGATACAGACAGGGTGAGTTTGAGGACAGAGTGCTTTTTATACAGGGCGATGCGGATTTGCACCATTTGGCAAACAATATCAACATCGTGATTGATAATATCGAAGCCTTTATGCGCGAGATAGCCACGGCAGTCAAAAGCACGCAGGAGGGGCGATTTTATCGCAAGGCTATGGCGCAAGGACTCAAAGGCGCGCTCTCTACGAGTATCCATACGATAAATTCCGCACTTGACAAAGTGGAGGAAAGTGCTAAGGAAAATATCTCAAACGCCCTAGCAAAGGCACTGATGAATATGAGTTTGCAAAACCAAAACACGGATTTAAGCAAGGTTTCAGAGGATTTGGGCGAGGATTTGGAGCGCATGGGCACTGCGGATTCTCAAGTCTCCTCTATTGCGCAAGTCTCGCAGCAATCCCAAGAGGATGTCGCCCAAATCACCTCATCTATTGACGATCTCATCGTTTCAATCAATGACAACAACAACACCATCGAGAGTTTCGCGCAAAAATCTCAAGATATCAGCTCTGTGATTGGCATCATCCGTGATATCGCCGATCAGACAAACCTCCTCGCGCTTAATGCCTCCATTGAGGCAGCGCGCGCGGGCGAGCACGGGCGTGGGTTTGCCGTGGTAGCCGATGAGGTGCGCAAGCTCGCTGAAAAGACGCACAAAGCCACGAGTGATATCGCCATCGTGGTGCAAACTATGCAGCAAGAGATAAATACGATTTTAGAAAACTCCTCGCACGTGATGCAAGTAGCGAACTCCGCGCACAAAAGCGTGGGGCATTTTAACGAAGTCTTTGCCGGGCTTGGGGAGACGACTAAAGAGCTCTTTGGTATGTTTGAAAAGCTCTCGCGCGGCTTGCTACTAAGCGTCTCTAAGCTCGATCATATCTTATACAAATCCTCGTTGTATCTAAGCTTTAATAACAAAAAAGAGGTTTGTGCGTTTGAAAATATCAATCCCATCTCCAAATACCTCGATGACGATCGTCTCGCACAAAAAATCAAAATGTTCAATACAGAGAAAATCCACGCCATAGAATCTAAGCTCAAATCAAGCGCGCACGCCGCACTTGCTGTCCTCACACAAGAAGTTACACAAGAAACTTCTGATATAATTGTCAAAAACCTGCAGCAGCTTGAGGAGGATTCACAACAAGCCATAGCACTCCTTGATAGTGCTAATGCGCAATCTTCAAGCCTGTGAGCGTGGTGCAAAGGAGCGAGTGTGTTGAGCGGATTTTTAGGAGCGTTGGCAGAGATTTTGACAAATAATAATGTAGTGTTTTACCTCATCGCCTATCTCGTGGGCGGGATACCCTTTGGACTATTTTTGACAAAGGTTTTTTACAAAATCGATGTGCGCACGATAGGCTCTGGCAGTATCGGCGCGACAAATGTCTATCGCGCTATCAAGGAGATTAATCCCAAAAATGCCAAGATTTTGGCTGTGAGCACGATCGTGCTTGATGCGTGCAAGGGAATGTTTGTCGTGCTTGTCGCTAAATTGTGCGGCTTGGGCTTTGAGGCGCAGTGGCTTATTGCTATCCTCTCAATCCTAGGGCATTGCTATAGTCCATATCTAGGCTTTAATGGCGGCAAAGGCGTGGCAACGGCAATTGGTTCTACTATCCTGCTCATACCTATCGAGGGGGCTTTGGGGCTTGTTGTGTGGGGCTTTGTGGGCAAGGTGCTAAAAATCTCATCGCTCTCTTCACTCCTTGGCGTGTTAAGTGGTATCGCGCTCACCTTTGTCGTGCCCTATGTGCTGCCTATACCAGATTCTATAAATATCCTCTCACAAGTGCATACACACACGCCCGTGGTGCTCATAGGCGTGCTCATACTCTACACGCATATCCCCAATATCAAACGCCTCCTAAGCGGGAGTGAAGGCAAGGTGCTCTAAGGTATGCTATACTGCCTTGAGATTGAGGATTTGCGCTTTGAGACTATCGTAGGGATTTTAGAATCTGAGCGCGTAAATAAACAAGAAGTGCGCATAAACGCTAAGATTCACTATCGCTATGATGAGGGCTATCTAGATTATGTGCGCGTGGTGGAGTGTATCCAAGACACCATTTGCGCCAATGCCTATGGGTTGCTAGAAGAGCTTATAGAGGGCGTGTGTGGCGCGCTTAAAGCGCGATTTGAGGCGATTAGTGCTATTGATTTTCATATCACAAAGCCACAGATTCTGCCACATTGCAAAGTCGGCGTGAGCGCGCAAAAGAGCTTTGAGGGATTAAATGCGCGATGAGATTTATCTAGCGGGCGGGTGCTTTTGGGGATTGCAGAGGTATTTTGATCTCATTGAGGGCGTGTGCGAGACACAAGTAGGCTATGCCAACTCCTCCCTTCCAAACCCTAGCTATGAGCAGGTTTGCGCTAATCTCACTAACGCCGTTGAAGCCGTGCATATCGTGTATGAATCTGCAAGCCTAAGCCTCCCTAAGCTATTATGGAAGTTTTTTGATGTGATAGATCCCACCGCGCTTAACTACCAAGCCAACGACATAGGCACACAATATCGCAATGGAATCTACACCAAAGACGCGCAGATTTTGCCCTCTATCCAAGCATTTATAGATGAGCATATCGCGCCGCTACACACGCGAGCGGTTGTCACAGAAGTGATGCTGCTGCAAAATTTCTACCCCGCAGAATCTTATCACCAAAAATACCTGCTCAAAAATCCCCACGGCTATTGCCATATTGATATGAGCAAGGCTAGGGGGCGATGATGCGCTTTGTGTGGGTATTGGCGTGCCTTGTAGGCGTGGTATGGGCGACTTGCTCGGGGGATTGTGCGAGCTGTCATTTTAGGCTTGATTATGCCAAAGACACGCGCCACGCTCCTATGCGCGAGTGCAAAACCTGTCATACTGAAGAAAAAATGGCGCAGGTGGATATGGGCGAGGGCTGTGGCAGGGATTGCTTTGCTTGCCACGATGTCCAAAGGGTGCGCGCGCCAGCTCTTGCAGAGTCGCACAAAGTGATTGATACCTGCATACACTGCCACCAGAGCCTTTCACGCTCACTTTTTGATCCTACCTCGGGCACGCAAAATATTTTTGAGCAAAGTATCAAGGACTTTAGCCCCGCCCTAACGCCTTTGCAGGATTCTAAATAGCGCGTTTCACGCACACAAACACAGACTTGCCAACAATCCAAAAAGTGAAAAATATCGTGATAGAATCTAGAAGTAGTGTGAGAAGTGGTGGGCCTTGCAGGACTCGAACCTGCGACCGATCGGTTATGAGCCGAGCGCTCTAACCAGCTGAGCTAAAGGCCCACGACTGATTGGGGAGTGCGCATTATACTCAAAAACGAATCTAAACGCAAGGGCGTTTTCTAGAATCATTAGCAAAATCACAAAAGTCATAAAGCTCGTGCCCCCATAGCTCATCATCGGCAGAGGTATGCCCACCACAGGGGCTAATCCGATCACCATACAGATATTCACCCCCGCATACAAAAAAAACAATATCGCGATATACCCACTCACCACGCGCAAAAAATAATCCTTCATCGCGCCCAAGCAAATGCTTAGCAGATACAAGATGAGGCACATATACAGCCCAAGCAGCCCAAACGCCCCAAGCAGCCCAAATCGCTCGACATAATAGGCAAACAAAAAATCCGTGCTTGCGTAGGGGAGGAAGTTTAGTTGGGATTGGGTTGCCATCTCTTTTGCCTGCCCATTTATCCCGCCCGAGCCAATAGCGATAAGGGCTTGCTGAACCTGATAGGGGTATTCGCCACTCACAAAATCGTTAATGCGCTTTTGGTGGTAGGGCTTGAGCAGCCCCGCGCTAAATGCCACAGAATAAGTAATGGGGATGAGTAAAATCCCAGCGATGCCAAGAGTTATCCAGATTTTTTTATGCACGCCCACGAGGAATAGCACCCCAAAGCCCACGAGCAAGACGATGAGTGCCGTGCCCAAATCCGGCTCAAGCAGGATAATAAAAAAGGGCAAAAGCACAAAGGAGAGGATAATCCCAAAGTCTTTCCACCCATAGCCCTCGCTAGGTGGCGGATTTTTAGAGATATAGGACGCCAAAAACAGCATAAGCGCGATTTTCATCACTTCACTAGGTTGGATTGAAAAGCTCGTAAAAGGTATCTCAATCCACCGCACCGCGGAGTTTTTCTCCACACCGATAAACTTCACAAGCACAAGCAACACAAGCAGCAGGACATACAAAAAGATAATAGAGTAATTCAGTCGCCTAAAGGGGATAAAAAACACCACCAAACCCACGCACAAGCTCATCACAAGATATTTGATTTGCTTAGCAAACATTATCTCATCAAGTTCGCGCACCAGCATAAAGGAGAGCACGACTAAAGGCAGCACAAGCAAAATCACAATAAAGTCAAAATGTGCTAGAATTTTCTTAGCATTCATTTCTAAAGCTATCCTTAAAATCCAAAGAGTTCTCTGTATGCAAATGATTATAACACAAAAAGACTTAGCCACCACTCCCAAGCCCCGCTTAGATTCTGTGCTAAGTGCCTGCCTCCAAATCCCACGCGCACAAGCCCTGCAGCTCATCAAGCGTGAGCAGGTGCTCCTTAATGATAAGCGTTGTCTAAAGCCCAGCACACAAGTAGTCCTAGGCGATACCCTGCGCGTGCTTGCAGCAGATACACCACCCCCAATGCACGATTACACAAGCCTAGAATCGCTCACGCAGGCAAAGCCAGAATTTGCCCATATCGAGGTTTTGCACCAAGATTCAGAGATACTCATCATCAATAAGCCGCCAAATATCGTCATTCACGAAGCCCCATCGCTCAAAGAGCCGACATTAGTCGATTGGCTCAAACTCACCCAGCCCCCTATCCGCAATCTTTGTGGGGATTTGCGCTATGGGATTGTGCATAGGCTTGATAGGCACACAAGCGGCGTGCTTGCCATAGCCAAAACCCCTTACGCCCACAATGCCCTAAGCGCGCAGCTCAAATCTCGCCAAATGGGACGCTACTACCTCGCACTTATCACTAATCCGCTTAGAGAGGCTACCACCATAGAGTGCTACCTAGGACGCCACCCCAAAAATCGTCTAAAAATCGCAAAGCTCGCCCCATACGCAGCACATAATGCACACGAGCGCGAGTCTATGCGCCATATCACGCCCACCACTGCTTTGCTGCCACGCGAGGAGCTATCACACGACACGCCCGCGCACGCGGGATTGAGGTATTCTAAAAGCGTGTTTGTGCCGCTTTTAGACTGCGCGCAGCAGTCCCTCCAACTCATCGCCGTGAAGCTCTATACCGGGCGCACACATCAGATTCGCGCGCATTTAGAGAGTTTAGGGCGATCTATCGTCGGCGATGCGCTCTATGGCTACAAGGGGGAGTTTGGCGCGCACAGAGTGCTGCTGCACGCCTATCTTATGTATCTCTCACACCCTAGAGATTGCACAGAATCTACTCGGCTAGATTCCACGCAGTTTGTTTTCAAAGCGCCACTTTTTGCCGATATGGTAGCGTTTTTGGAACGATATTTTGATAAGGATAAGCTTGATGAAGTGCTATCAGCTCGGTTTATTGTGGATTGTTTTGGGCGTTTTTAGTGGTTGTGGGGTGCAAAAGCCCCTAAGTATCGATGAAAACCTCCCTAAGATTCACAAAATCAAAGTCCTTAGCGATGTGAGCAGCGTGGCGTTTGAGTGGGAGAGCAAGGACAAGCTAGAAGATGGCTCGCCCACGAGTATCGATGGTTTTGTCATCTTTCGTGCGGATTCATCGCAGCACAATGCGGGGCAAGATTCACAAGCACCACAAAATCTCACTTTAGAATCTTTCACCCACATAGCAACGCTCAAAAATCCCCTTGCCACGCATTTTTTTGATACTAATCTAAAACCCAAAAGCACCTATTACTATCTCTTTGCCACGCTTGGCAGGGATAATACGATGAGCCCCTACTCCCAAGCTATCAAAGTCCAGACTTCATTTATCGATCCCATAGAGGGAGTGTTTGCCATAAGCTCACGCCCAAGGACGATTAAGCTCATCATCACGCCCCACCCAAATCCAAGTGTCAAATCCTACATTATCCAACGCAAGGATTCTCAAAATGAGTTCCAAACCCTAAAAGAACTCAAGCACCGCCTAAATATCGAGTATTTTGATACCAATCTCCAAGATGGCACGAGCTATGTCTATCGCGTGTTGGCTAAGGACTTTGAGGGCAATATCTCCGAGCCCTCTGAAGAAGTGAGTGTGCGCACGCTTGATCTCATAGAGCCCATAGAGGGCGTGAGTGCCACCACGCACCTACCGCGCCAAATCCAGCTTGCGTGGCAGCCCCACCCCAAAGCCACTTCGTATAGAATCTATGCCGATATGCAAAACAACGGCAGATACACGCTCATCGCCACCACGCAAAAAACCTCCTACACACACACGCTCCAAAACCACGGGCAAAATGTCGCCTACCAAATCGTGGGCGTGGATATGTATGGCTTTGATGGCGAGCGTTTAGGCGAGCCTATCGTGGGGACTACGCTCTCTCGCCCCGCTACACCAACCATCACGAGTTCCCAAGTCCAAGGCAACACCATCGCAATCACTTGGGCTGCTCCAAGCGATGGGCGCGCTGTCAAATACGCGCTGTATAGGCGAGATTCACAAACCAATCGCAACAATCGCTACAACAATATCAAAACCACGCAATTTATCGACAAGGAAGCCAAACGCGGGATTGACTACTCCTATAGTGTCGTGAGTATCGATAAGTTTGGCATAGAATCTCCCCAAAGTGGGAGCGTTACGCTGCAGCGATAGCTATGCCACATTTTCACACTGCACAACCCCAAGACTTCCCCCTGCCTTTTTCAAGCGGGGGCTATGAGTTTGTAGCAAGATTCACTAACGCGCACAATCCCACCCAACGCCTCATTCTCGTGCGGCAGGGCAAGCAGGAGTTTTTTATCCGTGAGAGTGTGCGCGAGGGCTCGACTTTGTATAAATGCGAAAAATCCACACGCCTAAAGCCCATTGGGATTATCAAAGACGTGCTAGGGATTTTGTGCGCACGCTCTAGTGGAGTGATAGGGCATAATCTCTCGCAAAACACCCCTAGGCAGCGCACCCAAAGCCCGTTTTTGCTCTCAAAAATGCAGGCTTATGAGTTTGTCCTCCATCATCAAAAGCCCCTAAGTATCGAAGTGGGCTTTGGCTCGGGGCGGCATTTGCTAAATCTCGCAAGACAAAATCCTAGCGAGCTTTTTTTGGGGCTAGAGATTCATACGCCATCCATCGAGCAGGTTTTGCGCCAAGTCGAGCTTTTGGGACTAAATAATCTCTATGTCTCGCATATCGATGCGCGGATTTTGCTCCAGCTTATCCCAAATGCCTCGCTAAAAAATCTCTATGTGCATTTTCCTGTGCCGTGGCATAAAAAGCCCCATAGGCGCGTGATAAGTCCGATGTCCCTGCACCACGCTATGCGCGCACTCACTCCGCGAGATGATGAGAGCCACGCCTCTTTGGGGCAGAGCGGATTTTTGCACCTGCGCACCGATGATAGGGAGTATTTTGATTATGCGCTAAGCCTCGCCCTAAGCCTGCCAAAAGCGCAGATTCTCATAGAAAAAAATGCCACCTTGCCTATCACGAGCAAATACGAGGCGCGCTGGCGCAAGCAGCAAAAAGAAATCTTTGATAGCAAGATATTTGCGCCCCCGTGCGCACAAAACGCTCAAAAATCGCTCCAAAATGGCGATTTTGTATTCCGTGGCGCGTGTGGAGATATGGCGAGTGAGGTGGTGCGACAGATTGAAAATCTCATCGCTTCGCCCGCATTGCCAAAGATTGTGGAAAAAGAGTATTTTCTGCACATAGATGCCATATACAAACACGATAGTGAGTATGTTATAGCCCTGTGTTTGGGGGATTTTGATGAGCCACAAAGTGCGTTTGTGCTACTCCAAAATGGCGCGATGCGCTACCTCAATGCCCCGCCACTCCCTACACAAGCGGCTTTAGCGGCTCATAGGCTTTTGATACACATCTTAGAATCTAAGGATACACCTTGAGTGCGATTATAGAAGCAAAAAATCTGAATCTAGGCTACAAAAACGATGAGAATGTCATCAAAAACGCAAGTTTTAGCGTGCGTGCTAAGGAATTTGTGTTTATTACCGGGGCGAGTGGGAGCGGCAAAAGCACGATTTTAAGCTCCCTGTATGGGCATTTGCCTATCAAAGGTGGGAGTCTTGAGGTGTATGGGGTCAATATGTCTCGCGCTTCCAAATCCAAGATTCACTACCTGCGGCAAAACATCGGTATCGTCTTCCAAGACTACAAGCTCGTCAAAGAATGGAATATCGAGAGAAATGTAATGCTGCCTATGAGTATCAATGGCTACAAAAAAGAGATTTGCAAAGAGCAGGTGGAGCGACTCCTAGCGCATATTAAACTCTCGCATAAGGCAAATAAATTCCCCCTAGAGCTTAGCGGTGGGGAGCAGCAGCGCGTAGCTATGGCGAGGGCTTTGGCGCATAATCCCGCGATTATCCTAGCCGATGAGCCCACGGGGAATCTCGATGACTACTCTAGTGAGCTGATATGGAATCTCCTAAAGGGCGTCAATGAGCAGCTAGGGATTACCATCGTGGTGGTTACTCACCGCCTGCCAGAGAGCCTTAATATCAATTACAGACGCTTACATATCGAAGAAGGGGTTGTGTATGAGTTCAATTAAAAGACATTTGGCATTAATCATTCCTTTGCTTGCCCTGCTCTTTGGGATTGAGAGCATTATGCTGATTAACCGCTCCATCTCCACGCACGAGCAAAAACTCGCAAATAGCTATTCCATCATCATCGCTTCTAAAGAATCCCTAGATCTGCAAAAGGTGCAGACTTTCGTGCGTGAGGCGGAGGAGATGAAGCCTGTGGCACCAGATTATATGATAAATGAGCTCAAAAAAGAGCTTAGCAAAGACGCTCTCCAATCGCTCCAAAAAGAGCTGCCATTGTTTTACTCCTTGCGCCTTTCTGTGTTTCCAGACAAAGAACGCCTCGAGCAGATACACTCCACGCTTTTAAAGCTAAATGGCGTAACCAAGGTAGAATCTTTTAGCAAATCCCACTCACAAGTGTATAAACTCCTGCTTATCATCAAAGGTTCAGTGCTGGTGTTTTCAATCCTTAGCGCGATTCTTAGCTGCTTGCTTATGGTGAAGCAAATTGAGGTGTGGCGGTTTGAGCATAGTGAGAGAATGGAGATTATGAGCTTTTTGGGTGCGCCATCGTGGATGCGCAATAGCATACTTTTCAAGCTCGCTGTGATAGATTCAGTGCTTGTGGGCGTGATGAGTTTGTGTGCGCTGTATTATTTTAAGGCTAGTCCTTTAGCTGCTGAGCTCGCCCATACGCTAGAAGTGAGCACGCAGATTATCAAAGTGTGGAGTGATAGTATCATTTTGCTTTCCTGCTCGCTTGTTATCTCGCTTGTGTGCGTGTGCTTTGTGATACTTAAGCAAAAAGATCTCTAAATTTATGCGCGCACTTTTTTGGCTTATAGTGCTTGTATCTGCCTGTGTGTGGGCAGATATCCAAAAAGACATTACGATTAATTCCCAAAAAATCGCCCAAAACCAACAAGCCAAAGACAAAGTGAGTCAAAAAATCTCTGAAATAGGCAGTGCGATCAATGCCAAAAACCAAGAAATCATCAAGCTAGATTCACAAATTGAGAATCTCCAAAGAGAGATTAACCAAAACAAAAACAAATACTCCACACAAGAAAAATCCCTGCAAGCCAATAAAAAGCGTCAGGAGGAACTCCTACAAAAGCGCAGCGCAACAGAAGAGGAGATCGTGAGCTTGCTCAGTCAGAGTATGGCGTTTTACGCGCTAAGTGGCGAGGTGGATAGCAAAGAAGATGTGCTCTCACGAGAGATTTACACAATCCTCATCAATCTCGCAAAAAAGCGTATCAAGTCCCTAAACCAAACGCGCGATACGCTTGAGGGAGAAATCCTCAATGTCGCAAAAAATATCACACAGATTCAGAGCTCCATACAAGAGCAGACAAAAAAGCGCGACGCACTTGAGGGCATAAAAGCTAAGCAAGAGCAAATCATTGCGTCTATGCAAGAAGATCTCAAAGTCTATAACCAAAAACTTCAAGATATCAACACAGAGCGCAAGAATCTAGATTCTATCTTAAACAATCTCAAAATCACTCAAGAGCAAAATCAGAGAAAAATCCAAGAAAAAATCCAAAAAGAGGAGCAAGCCCAAGCCAAAAACCCAAAGCCAAAGCGCACGATCCAAGCAAGCAAGGATATAAAAATCGCTTCAAGTGCGTATAAAGATATCTCCACAACTTCCTATCGTGGGAGCAAGACTATCCCGCCACTCGCACCAAATAGCTTCCGTATCGAGCAAAAATTTGGTCCCACTTTTGATCCGGTGTATAAGATGAAGTTTTTTTATGAAAATATCATACTTGTGCCTAAAAATCGCAATGCCGATGTCAAAAATGTGCTCGATGGCAAGGTGGTGTTTGCCAAAGATAATCCCGTGATTAAAAAAGTGGTGATCATCGAGCATAAAGATTCGCTCTATACCGTGTATGCGTATATGGATAGAATCTCTGATACCATAAAGCCCGGTGTGTTTGTCAAAAAGGGCTACACGATAGGCAAAGTCCATGAGAAACTAAGCTTTGAAGTAACCCAAAAAGACAAGCATATCGATCCCTTGCAGCTGATTAAAATACAATGATTTAATAAAAATTTTTTTCGCCGATATGCCTGTCGTATTTCTAAAAGTTTCAAGGAGGAAACTACTATGAATATGGCAGTAAATGATATCAAGGGAGCACAAAGCCAGCTTGTGGATATGGTAAAAGCTATGCCAAGTGGCACTAGCGCGCAAAAATCCGGGAGTGTGCAGGATCTTATCCAAGATTCTATCAACAAAGAGCAAGCCAAGAAAAGCAAGGAGCATCTCAAAGAAGAGCTTGTGGAGCTAAGCAAAAAGCTCAATGACGAGATGAAGCGAGTGGGCACGAGTATAAATTTCGCATATAATGATGATATCCCCGGCTTGACGGTTACGGTAAAGGAATACGGCGGGGACAAAGTCATACGCGAGATTCCTAGCAAGGAAGCTATCGAGCTTATGAAGCGTATGCGTGAGGTTGTGGGAATTATCTTTAACCAACAAGGCTAGCTATGGCTTTAGGCAAACTAAGCTCCCTAGGCATTGGCAGCAATGTCCTGAATTATGACACCATCGAGAAGCTGCGCAAAGCCGATGAAGGCACGCAAGTCGCGCCCATAGACAAAAAAATCGAGCAAAATGTAGAGAAGCAAACACAACTTGTGGATCTCATGAGTGGTGTGCGCGAGATGAAATCCCACACAAGCAAGCTCGGGGACTACTCCACCTATTTGGGGCGATCTCATAATGTGATAGGCGACGCGGTAAAAGCCACTATCGGCGATGGCGTGCCTATCCAAGATATCAAGCTTGATATAGATTCACTAGCCCAAAGCGATATCAATGAAGTGGGGACGAAGTTTGCAGAGAGGGATTCAGTATTTAGCCAAAAAGATGCGACTTTGCGCTTTTACACTAAGGGCAAGTTTTATGAGATTGGCATAAAAGCTGGTATGACGCTTGAAGAAGTCGCCCAACTCATCACGGATAAGACAAACACCGAGGTGATTGGCACGATTATGAAAACCGGTGGCGCAAACCCCTATCAGCTGATGATCAACTCCAAAGAGACGGGCGAGCATAACAGAATCTACTTTGGCGAAACACTAAATGGCAATACGCTAAAATCCGGGAATCTTGACTTAAAAAACGACGATTTTACCCTCACGCTCACGGACAAAAAGGGCGGGAGTAAGACGCTTAGTATCGAGCTACAAACCTCCACAGAATCTAAATCTAATGACAACGCCAAAGCTCTCAAAGAGGCGATTATAAACGCGATCGCTGCGGATTCTGACTTGCAAGAATTGCTTGAGAGTGGCGAGATTAATATCGGGCTTGGCGAGAGTGGCGATAACCTTATCATCAACGACAAGCGGGGCTATAGCGTGCAGGTAGGCGGAGCTAAGAGCACGCAAATGGGCTTTAAGATAACTAATAGCAACGATAATCGTGAATCTAGCGATCTCATCACCACCCAAAAAGTCCAAGCCGGCAAGCTAGAGGGCACCATCACCATCGGCACCGTGCCCCTAGATCTCGCCACACTCACGCACAGAAACAACTCTTCTTACCAAAATGCCAAAGTTATCGCCGAGGCGATTGACAATATCGCGGGCTTGCACTCCCACGCCACAGATGATGGCAAAATCGTGATAAACTCCGATACCGGCGAGGTGAATATCAGCGCAAACAATGACGAAAAAAGTAAAAAAGCTCTAGAAGCACTAGGCAATCTCAAGCAGGGCGTGGCGATGGACTATGTGCGCACCCAAAACGATCTCTTTAAAATCAAAAATATCCAAAGGGCTCAAGATGCGATCTTTAGCTACAATGGCATACGGATGCAGCGCCCCACAAACACTATCGATGATATCGCCACGGGGATTAGTATCGAGCTGCTCTCCACCACAGAGCCGGGCAGGCCTGCTATCATCAATGTTACAAACGATAGTGAATCTATCATAGAGAGCGTTACGAAGTTTGTGGAGAGCTACAATCAGCTGAGTATGAAAGTCGATGAGCTCACGCGATATGATGAGGATACGCGTATCGCGGGAGTGTTTAATGGCGATAGTAGCGTGCGTATGATACGCCCAGCACTCAATAAGATTCTCACTTTTCATATGGGCGGGGGGATTGACAAATATTCCCTTGTCAAATACGGCATTAGCGTCAATGAAAAGGGTGTGATGAGTCTTGATGCGAGCAAACTCCGCACGGAGGTAAATAACGATCCAGAGGGCACACGCGATTTTTTCTATGGCAAGATGACGACTAGGGAGTTTCGCGAGGTGCAAATCGATGGCGTTTTTGCAATGCTCGATAAAGAATTGGCGAAATTTGTCGATGGTAGTAACTCAAGGTTGAAATTGCTTGAGGAAAGTCTCACAAGAGAGGACAAGCGACTAAAAGAAGACAGAAAGCGAGCTATCTCAATGCTTGATACGCGCTATGATTTGATGGCGCAGAGGTTTGCCGCCTATGATAGCCAAATCTCAAGGACTAATAACGCTTTTAATAGCGTGCAGATGATGATAGATCAATCTGTCGCTAAGAAATAAGGGGGATATATGAGAAGCACAAATGCTTACAATCTGTATCAGCAAAATTCTGTGATGGTGGAGTCGCCTGTGAAGCTTGTGGAGATGCTCTATGAGGGGATTTTGCGATTTTGTGCGCAGACAAAACGCTATATGGAAGCCCAAGATATAGAGAAAAAAATCTATTATATCAATCGCACTACTGATATTTTCACAGAATTGCTCAATACCCTTGATTACGAGAGGGGCGGGGATGTCGCGGTGTATCTCACGGGGCTTTATACCCACCAAATCAAGCTCCTAACCCAAGCCAATGTCACCAACGACACTGCAAAAATCGATATCGTGATGAATGTGGCCAGAGGATTGCTCGAGGCGTGGCGTGAAGTCAATGCCGATGAGCTAATGCGCTAATGAGCTTTGGCACGCAGCAGTGGCTAGACGCGCTCAAAGTCGCGATTCTTAGCCAAGACGATCAGAGGGCTTTTCTCCTCACCCAAGAGCTCCCAGACGATCTCGCCCAAAGCCCCCTAGAATCTAAGCTCCAAGCCAAGGAGCTCATCTCCCAAACCCTCAAACTTCTCACTTACAAAAAGCAACTTGCCAAAACCTCAATGGAGCAGATAAAGGCGGCTAAGGCGTTTTTGGAAAGCTAGATTCTACAAATGCAGCTTTTGTGCGTAAGGAAAATGGCTCCTTTGGGAATCATCGCAGAGATTTGGCGGGTTTGGGGAGTAGTCACTACCGCTTAAGGTAGCTCCTACCCCCGCACCCGACAAAAACTCCACAAGCACCACCGCCTCTGTTGCGATAGCAACCCACCCTACTTGCACAATACTAATTTTCTAAAGAAACTTCGTTTTTTGCTTGCAGTAGCAAGCTTATAGAATCTATACCACGCTAAGAGGCAAGCCAAGTGCCGAATGTAGGAAAACTACAGATCTCGTGTGGGTTTAGAATCTAAATCAATTATAGAATCTACAACACCAAAAACCTTAACAAGGCTTTGCTAAATACAAATAATAATGTGCGCGATAGCGCAAGCTGAGCAGAATCTAAGGATTTAGATTCTGCCATTTTTGCGGAGCAAAAATCCAATCAAATGTGTAGTGCGGTAGCGCATACCGCCCCTCGCCCTTGTCGTGGTGGCGAAAATCGGGAAAAAGGTGGGAGCAGTGCCACCACAACGATTGCGCTAGAAGTGGGGATAGCGAGGCACTCCCGCCAAAAGATATACTTTGTGGCTGCCAAAAAAGAGCCAACGGGTTGCAAGTAAAGCCACAGCAAAAACGCGGCGCTTTATCTTTTTGTGGGCTTTAAGAGTGCGGGGAGGGGATAATACCCCTTTTCTTTTGCGCAAACAAGTGATGATGAGAATCTAGAACATATCCGTGAGAGCGTGAATCTAGGAGGTTAGATTCTAAGTTTGCCACAGATTCTGAATCTGCTTTAGATTCTATGTTGCGTAGATTCTGTGTGTTTGATAAAGGTGCTTCGCATAGGATATTTTGATTGGATTTTTGCTCCGCAAAAATGGCGCAATTTTGCAATTGCGCTACTGCATGCACTATTATTGATATCGGGCAAAGTTTTGATGAGGTTTTTGATATCGGGCAAAGTTTTGATGAGGTTTTTGGCGTTGTGGATTGTGTGAATTGTTTAGAATCTGAAACTATTGAGTTAGGTTGTGTAATGGCTTCAGAGAATCTGTAATCTAGATCTATTGTTTCACTCATGGGCGCTCAAATCTCCACTGCTTTGCTACGCACACATACACGCAACTCTTAAGCGAGATTTTGCGATTTTCTAGTGTCGGCGCGTCAGAAATGCCGCTTGGCGATGGAGTAGATTTTATAAACCAAACCAGATTCTCCTTTGGAGATTTGTTGTCGCTCGTGTCGCGCCTCATCGCCCCATCATAGACACGAGGCCTCGCCTCGGGCACAAAGGATAGTTTAGGACACACAAACCCACAATGACTCTAAAACTTCTTATCCGCTAGATTCTCATTGACAGAATCCGCCAAGCTCTGAACTTGCTGCGCGATGTGGTGCGTGTTGTGCGCGGCTTGTGTGTTGTGCTGATTGCTAGATTCTAGCGCACTCATAGATTGGTTAATCTGCTCGATTCCCTCGCTTTGCTTAGCGATCTCACTCATCGTCTTATCGATGCTCTCAATCAGCACGCTGATGTTTGCCTCGATTTGGTTAAGACTCGTGCTCGTGCGCTCGGCAAGTTTTCTCACTTCATCAGCCACCACGGCAAACCCACGCCCATGCTCGCCTGCGCGCGCGGCTTCAATCGCGGCATTGAGTGCGAGGAGGTTGGTTTGTGAGGCGATGTCTTGGATCATGCTCACGATGGAGCGGATGTGCTGGGTTTGCTCAATCACTTCTTTGGAATGCTCATTAATCCCCTGTATGGCGACATACATAGATTCTGTGTGAGCGGCATTGATACTTAGCTGCTGTGTTTGCTGCGTGGCGGCACTCATGAGATTCTCCACTTCGCTATTTAGCGTGCGTGAATCTAGCTCAAGCTTTTGGGCCATATCATAGGAGTTTGCTAGGAGCGAGCGGATTTGCGCTCCTAGTGTGTTGATACTGCTCTCAAACTCCCCATTTGCACGCTCCAAAGTCGGCGTAAAGTCAAAACGCCTATAAGATTCTAAAAGTTGTGAGATAGCTGGGAGCGATGTGCCGATTTTGCGCTCTAGCTGCTCTAGTGTGGTATTAAAGAGTGCGATGAGCTTATTTATCTGATCGCTTGCGCCCTTGGTGTGTATGCGCTTGCTCAAATCCCCATCTTGCACGATTTTTAGTGCTTCTATGGTGTCTTGGATAGCGGCATTGTCGCTGTTGATTTGGGATTGGATGTCTTTGGTGCTTTGGTTGATGAGTGTGGCCATCACACCTAGTCTGTCTCGGCTCTCTAGGGGTATGGGGCTCGCCACGCTGCGCTCTTTGCGCAAAAAGCTAAAAAACTCCGCGAGCCCATTGCTCACCATAGTGATGGAGCTCACTAGCCCATGCACAATAAAAAATCCAAACCCGCTAGAGATAATCACATACACAATCACTCCCCACATACTGATGGTGACGATGTGGCTAGCAAACTCCTCATCGATATGGGCTGTGATTTGATCGATTTGATCGACATACACGCCTGTGCCAATCCACAGATTTTTCTCGCCCGCTATCATCGTGACGTAGGAGATTTTGGGCGTATCGACGAGCTTGTCATTGACTTTTTTGGGCCACACATAATGCACAAATCCACCGCCTTGCTGTGAGACTTTATAGAGCTCTTGGATAAGGAGCACGCCATTAGGATCTTTGTGATTTATGAGATCTTTGCCTAGAATATCTTGCATATAATACGGATAGGCAACGGCTGTGTGCTCACGATAGACAAAGAAGTATCCGCTTTCATCAGGTTCAAAAGTCGCGTGCGCTAGGAGTGTGTTGATAGTGCGCTCTTTTTGCACGGGATCGGTTATGCCTTTGGTGGCCTCTGTGATGAGGTTTGCCATAGAATCCACCTGATTGCGCAGTTGGTTTTCTATCGTGGATTCTATGTTTTGTTGCACGATGGTGTGGGCTTGTGATCTAAGCTGGAGGTCAAGGATTGCGATAACGCCGATACTCACAAGCAAAAGGATTGATAAAAGAATGGCCAAACGCCATTCGACTTTGATATTTTTCATTAAATCCTCCTTAATAAGTCCTTTTCCTTAAGATAGCATATTTTATGATAACTTGCGTAAGATTAAGATATGGTATTTTTTGGCAGGGGCTTTTTCTCACTTTGTATAGAAATGAAACAAAAACTTAAACTTTATCGGTTGCTTAATAAGGGTAGTCGCCGCTGTGGTTGTGAGGAGCGAGTGGCAATTCATTTACCACGAGCGGTATCAAGTTTGTGAAACAAACTTGCATTAAATCAATGCACTCTATTTTTGGATTCTAAATACTCCTCATAGCTCCCGCGGAAATCGATGACTTTTGCCGCGCCATTTTCTACTGCCACAAGCTCGATGATACGATTGGCATACGCATCGATAAGCTCTCTATCGTGGCTCACGCATAGCACATTCCCGCCAAAGCGATAGAGTGCCTCGCCAAGGGCAATGATGGATTCTAAATCAAGGTGGTTGGTGGGCTCATCAAGCACCAAAAAATTCCCGCCCTCAAGCATAATCTTGCTGAGCACCATTCTGTGCTTCTCGCCCCCGCTTAGCGCGTTTATAGACTTCTCCTGCTCCTCCCCGCTAAAGAGCATTCGCCCTAGCGCGTTGCGTATCTCGCCACTCTCTTTTTTCTTATCAAAGCCCCTAAGCCACTCATAGAGGCTCTCCTCGCCCCTTATCTCCTCGCTCACATTTTGGGGGAAATAACTGCGCTCAATCGTCGCGCCCCACTTGACTACGCCACTATCTGCCCCTAGCTCCTCTACTAGAATCTGCACTAGCGTGCTTTTGCCCACGCCATTTGCCCCAATAAGCGCGATTTTATCGCCGGGCAAAATCTTTAGGCTAAGATTTTCTAGCACCTTTTTATCCCCATAGCTTTTGGAGATATTTTCGCACTCTAGGGCTTCGTTGCCAATAGCGCGGTTTGGCTTAAAGACGATACTAGGATCGCGCCGCGAGCTCACGGCGAGATTTTGTATATCGAGCTTTTCTAGCTGCTTTTGGCGGCTTGTGGCTTGCTTGGCTTTGGAGGCGTTGGCAGAAAAGCGGCGGATAAAGCTCTCTAGCTCCTCTTTTTCTTTGAGTTTTTTGTTGCGCTCGGCTTCTTGCTGCTTGGCAATGAGTGTGGAGGCGATATACCAATCATCATAATTCCCGCTAAACTCGCGCACACCGCCAAAATCCATATCCAAAATATGCGTGCAGACGCTATTTAGAAAGTGCCTATCGTGGCTGATGACTACCATTGTGCCCTCGTGCCGCTTGAGGTTTTCCTCTAGCCACGCGATAGAGGGCAAGTCGAGGTTATTGGTAGGCTCATCAAGGAGCAAAATATCGGGCTTTGGGAAAAGCACTTGGGCGAGCAAAATCTTAAACTTATCGCCCCCTGTGAGCGTGCTCATTAGCTCACTATGTTTGTCAGCAGAGAATCCTAAGTCCTCTAAAATCTTTTCTATCACCACATCGTATTCATACATCGGATCTTCCTCAGCACAAATCATCTCAAGCTCGCCCAGCTCCTCATTAGTCGCCTCATCGCTCAAATCCGCGTTTTCATAGAGATATTCCTTGCGCTTTAGCGCGTCATAAAGCCGTTTGTTGCCAATGAGCACCGCGTCTTTTAGGCTAAGATTTTCAAAGGCATACTGATCCTGTCCTAGCACCCCAAGGCGCGCATTTGGCGCGATGACTACCTCGCCACTACTTGCCTCATAAGCCCCACTTAGGATTTTTAAAAAAGTCGATTTGCCCGCGCCATTTGCGCCAATGAGCCCATATCGCTTGCCAGAATCTAGCACTAGATTCACATTTTCAAAGAGTTTTTTTGTCGGATAACGCATTGAAAGGTTGATGGTTTGTAGCATTGTCTGTCCTTAAGGGATTGTGTTTTGTAAGTATTGTATAGCAGGTTTATTGATAAAGTCTTTAAGGAGGGCAGAATCTAGGCACTATACCTGCACAAGGCGATGGTTTGCTAGCGTGTAGATTCTATCGCACATTTGGGCGATATGTGTATCGTGGGTGGCGATGATGATACCGGCATTTTGTGCCCTCACATACTCAAACACACATTCCATCACTTTATGCGCGGTTTGTGAATCCAAATTCCCCGTGGGCTCATCGGCAAAGATAATCTTTGGTTTTTTGCTAAGCACCCTCGCGATAGAGAGGCGTTGCTGCTGCCCTCCGCTTAGCTCGCCGATTTGTTGCTTGAGTGTGTGGGCTATCTCAAATCGCTCGAGTAACTCCATATCAATAGGCTGATTGCTCATTATGCTTGCTAGCTCGAGATTTTCTCTGACATCAAATCCGCGAAAGAGATAGTGCGCTTGAAAAATAATGCCAAGCTCATAGCGGCGTATGCGCAGCAGCTCCTGTGCTCTAAGCGCGTAAATATCGCGAGATGCTAGGATATTTACCACTCCGCTTGTTGGTTTTAGCATTGTAGAGAGGTTGTTTAAAATCGTGCTTTTCCCGCTCCCACTCACGCCGATTATGGCGATTTTCTCGCCCGCATTTAGCGTGAGGTTTAATCCCTCATAGATTGTATAATCAAAGCTATGGCTTAAGTTTTGTGCGCTTAGTAACTCCATTTTCACTCCTTTTGGCTTAGCTGCGCGCTTCTCTCACATCGGATAATCCACGCAAACACACGCGATACCGCTACATACAGCTCGGGCGCGATTTCTGAATCTAGCGGCGCATTAAGCAGTGAATCCACCAACGCTTCATTACAAAATAGCGGCACTTCAAACTCCTTTGCTTTAGCGATGATACGCATAGCCACCTCGCCCCTGCCGCTTGCCACGACTTTTGGGGCATTGTGTGTGGCGGCATTATACGCGAGTGCTGCGGCTTTGGCAAATGGCTTTGGCATTGCTAGAAGGCAAGCTGGATAGAATCTATGCTCGCCCACGATTTTGGGGAGCGCGTGGGGATTTGGTTATGGGCTTGGAGGTTTTGGAGGATTGCTAGAGTGTTGCGCACAAACATATCGGTTTCGAGATTTACGCGTTGGGAGAGTTTGTAGGTTTTAAAGAGCGTGTTGTGCAGCGTGTGGGGGATAATCGTGAGCCAAAAGCCACTAGGCGCGACATCCACAATCGTGAGACTGACGCCATCTACGCTGATGGAGCCTTTGGGCAAAATCGCTTTTAGCGTCTGTGGCGCGGTGCTTAGGAAAAAATCGCTTTGCGCGGCGTGGTGGGTGATAGCCTCTATCACGCCTATGCCATCGATATGCCCCTGCACGATATGCCCATCTAGCCGAGAATCCGCGCGTAACGCCGGCTCGATATGCACGGGGGCGTTGGGCGAAAAATTTTCTAAAGCAATGAGGGATTTTGTCGTCTCGCTCAGCTCGGCGACAAAGCCTTTTTTGCTAGATTCTATAGCCGTGAGGCACACGCCATTAACCGCGATAGAATCTCCGATACGAGGCTCATACTCACACAGCACGCTAAGCCTATTGCCTCTCAAACTCGCGATTTTGCCAATCTCTCTGATAAGCCCACTAAACATCACAACCCTTGCTTAAACTTACTTGTGCTACAATGTAGCTTTCATTATCAAAAATTTTATCACAATTTTTCTCAAAGGTTTTTTAGACGATGATGATTGATACGCATTGCCATTTGGATTCACAAGCCTATGATGGGGATTTGGATAGCGTGATTAGTGAGGCTTTTAGTGCGGGGGTTAGGCAGATTATCATACCCGGTGCGTTTGGTGGCGATCTCCCTAGGGCTAGGGACATAGCACATCGCTACGAGTCTATTTATTTTGCAGCGGGGATTCACCCCTGTGAGCTTGAGAGCTTTGATAGGGATTTGCTCCTAGAGTTCGCGCGCGATGAGAAGTGCGTGGCTATCGGGGAGTGTGGGCTAGATTATTTTCGCTTGCCAGATTCAGAAGTGGAGGCGTATAAAGCGCGCCAAAAGGAGCTTTTTGTCACACAGATTGAGCTCGCCCTAGAGCTTGACAAACCGCTTATCGTGCATATTCGCGAGGCGTCAAACGATGCCTTTGAGATTCTAAAAAACTACCCAAATCTTAGAGGCGTGTTGCATTGCTTTAACGCCGATAGAATCTTGCTAGGGCTTGAAAATTTTTATTATGGCATTGGCGGGGTTTGCACCTTTAAAAACGCGCGTAGGCTCATAGAAGTGCTGCCATCAGTGCCACTAGATCGCTTGCTGCTAGAGACGGATGCGCCCTATCTCACGCCCCACCCACACAGAGGAGAACGCAATGAGCCAAAGTATATCCCACTTATCGCGGAGAAAATCGCTGAGATACTCCACCGCACGCCTACAGAGATTCACACCATAAGCACGCAAAATGCCTACACACTCTTTAGCCAAGTGCCGCCAATCTATGCCGCCTGCACGAGTATAGAGGCGGAGGCGGAGCAAGCCCTATGAAGTGCTTAAGAAGCATACTTTTGGGCGCGATGATGGTGCTAAGCTGCGCGGGGGAGGAGTATTATTCCTTTGTGCATAGTGATGGGCATACGCCAAAGATTTTGCAATCTTTTGGGCTAGGCTATGACTTTTTGCCCGAGCAGGCAGATCAGCGCGACGCGATAGAATCTAGCGCGCAGTATTTTCTCAAGCGATTTGACAATAGCTACACTTTTATCCCCATTATCCGCAGTATGATAGCCCAAGAGGGCTTGCCCCAAGAGTTTTTATTCCTCGCGATGGTGGAATCGGAATTTATCATTAACGCCAAAAGCTCCAAAAAAGCCTCGGGTATTTGGCAGTTTATGCCCGCTACTGCTAAGGGGCTGGGGCTAGAGATAAACGACTATATCGATGAGCGACAAGATTCTATCAAAAGCACGCAGGCAGCCATCACCTACCTAAAACAGCTCTATAACCTCACAGGGGAGTGGTATCTAGCGATGATGGCGTATAATTGTGGCTACACGCGTTTGCAAAAAGCCATAGAGGAAGCCGGGGGCGATAGCTCGCTCCAAACCCTGCTCGATGAGGACAAAAAATACCTCCCGCCCGAAACGCGCAACTATATCCGCAAGATTGTGGCGATGAGCTTGGTGTTTAACGACGCGGATTTTTTGAAAAGCAACGATTCTGAATACCTCCTCAATCGCGGCGCGACTGATACCCTAGCGATTTTAAAGCTAAAAAGCGGTGTGCCCCTAGGCATCATCGCCCAAAGTGCGGGAATGTCGCTAAATGAATTGCGCAGCTATAATATGCACTTTAAATACGCGTTTTTGCCCCCCGGAGCGGGCGATAAGGAATACAATGTCTATCTGCCATACGAGAAGCTCGCACGCTTTAAGCAGCATTTTGACGCGAACTATCAGCCAAACTCCGCCTTTATGATGCACAAAGTCCAAAAGGGCGATACGCTAAGTTCCATCGCGCGCCAATACAAAACAAGTATCAATGAGCTAAAACGCGTCAATGGCTTAAGCACCACGCGGCTTTCAATCAACCAAAAGCTTATAATCCCAATCCCCAAAAAAACATAGAATCTAAGGTGGCGTATGAAAAGATTTGCTCTCATAATAGCCGTGATAGCTGTGGTGGCACACGCACTGCTAGGCGCGGAAAAACTAGAGGTTAATGCCAAAACTTTCCGTAGCGATGACAGGACCAACCTCATCGAGCTCAACTCCGATGTGTTTGTCAAAAAAGCCAACGACAAGCTTTGGGCGGACAAGGTAGTCATCAAAACCGACAAAAAGCGCAAGCCCCTAGAATACACCGCCACGGGCAATGTGAGATTCTATGTAGAGACAGAAGATGGCAGGAAGATAAATGGCAGCGCGCAAAAAGTCGTGTATGATACGCTCAAAGACGAGTATCGCCTCTATGAAAACGCTAAGATTCAAGAAAAAGATAGCCCCAATACCATCACAGGGGAGTTTATGACGCTAAACAACAAACAGGGGCAGGCGTATTCAGAAGGTGCTAAAGATAAGCCCACGACGCTGATATTTTTGCTCGATGAGGACGAGGATAAGGATTCTAAAGCAAAAGATTCTAAGCCAAAGGGCAATGCTAAGGGCAAATGAGGCGCGTGTATGATGATCGCCAAAAACGCGCACTTCCTCACTAGCGCACAGCATATCGCCCAAGCCCCGAGTGCGCAGCATAGCGAGGTTGTATTCCTAGGGCGTAGCAATGTGGGCAAATCGAGCCTGCTCAATCTCCTGCTAGGCAAAAAACTTGCCAAAAGCTCTGCCACGCCGGGTAAGACACAGCTTATAAATTTTTTTAGCGTGGAATTTGTGCGCGAGAGCGAGACAATCCCGCTTGTGTTTGTGGATTTGCCCGGGTTTGGGTATGCGAAAGTGAGCAAGGAGATAAAGGCTAAGTGGGAGCGGCATTTGCTGGAGTTTTTGCGACAGCGAGGGAGTATCAGGCTCTTTATCCATTTGCGCGATGCGCGCCACCCAAATCTAGCGCAAGATGATGAGGTGTGCGCACTGATTGAGGGCTTTAAGCGCGGGGATCAGGAGATCCTCACAATCTTTACCAAAGCCGATAAGCTCACCCAAAGCGAGCTAAGCAAGCTCAAAAACGCCCGCGCATTGCTTAGCAGCACACAGCATAACCCAAAGCTAAAAATCCCCACCACAGAGGATTTGCGCGCCTTTGTGCTAGAGAGAGTGCTAGGCGAGGCGTGAGGTGCGCCACCAATCCCACAAAAAGACTACAAACCCAACAAACGCCATAACACACCAAGGGCTAGGACATGCTTTTGAAAATCTTTTGGATTTAAGCTTGTGTGGTTTGAATCCACAGCCTTTGTAAATCCTAGCCCTTAATAAGATTCTATACTATCACGCCTCCGCCAAGCACCACATCGCCATCATACACCACGAGAGCCTGTCCCTTTGCCACGCCATAGGCACTCTCTTGCAATTGTGCAGTGATGATGCCATTTTCCACACTCACACGCGCTTTGATAGGAGTGGAGCGATAGCGGATTTTGACTTCATACAATTCCTTGGTAAGTGGGATATTAAGCGATTTGTTGGCTGCATACACGATATTGGTTTGTAGCTCCTCTTTGCTGCCTACGATGAGCTCGTTTTTGTCGGGATTTATCCCCATCACATAATGGGGCTCGTGCGCGCCAAAGACTCTAAAGCCCTTGCGCTTGCCGATAGTGTATTGCATATAGCCATTATGCTCGCCCACCACTTCGCCTTGAGCGTTGCGCACTATGCCCTTTTGCTCGACTTGCTCGTGTTTTTTGAGCACATCGATATAATCCGTCTCGACAAAACAAATCTCTTGAGAATCTTTATAAGTCTCTAGTGTGCCCAAAAACGGCAGGATTTGGAGCGCGGTGGGTTTGATCTCTGCCTTGAGGCTATCCCCTAGTGGGAAAATGATAGAATCTATCGCCTCTTGTGGCAGTGCATAGAGGAAGTAGCTTTGATCTTTTGTCTCATCACGCGCCTTTTGGATTCGCTTTATCCCATTGTATTGCGTGATCTTAGCATAATGCCCCGTGGCGATATGCTCACAGCCTAGCTTTTTTGCCTCCTGCAGGGCTAAGCCAAATTTGATAAGCGGATTGCAAAGCGTGCAGGGGTTTGGCGTCTCGCCGCGCTTGTAAGCATTAACAAACTCATCATACACGATCGCCCTAAACTCCGCTTGGGCTTGCAGGATATGAAACTCTATGCCCAGCTCCGCGCTCACCTTTTGGCAGTTTGCGATAAAGACTTCGTGTTTTGCTTCTTTGTCGTGGAGTTTGAGGTAGATTCCCACCACTTCATAGCCTTGGGATTTGAGCAGATGGGCACAATAGGAGCTATCCACACCACCGCTCATTAGCAGTGCTACTTTTTTTGACATCACATTCCTTTTACTACTTGGGATTTGAGGCTTGGCATTGTAGAGCGTTAAGGTAAATTATCAAGGAATATTTAAAGGGTGCGTGTGCTATAATCGCGCCTTTTATTGTGAGAAAGGATTAGGATTGATTTTAGATCACGAACTGCCCCAAGGGAGCAAACTCTACTTTGGCAAATCCGCGAGACTAAAGCGCGATATAGAATCTAAGGCTATAAAGATTCTCTATGAGAACGACTATAAGGAGATTGCCACACCTATTTTTAGCTTCCTAAGCCACCAAGATGACTTTTCTAACCGCGATATGATTTGCTTTAGCGGTGAGGACAACCATCAGATTGTGTTGCGCTATGATAGCACGATTGATGTGATGCGTATCATTACCAAGCGAATCGCGCGCAGCACGAGCCATAAGAAGTGGTTTTATATCCAGCCTGTGTATGACTATCCCACCACCGAGCTGCACCAAATCGGCGCGGAATTTCTCGATGGCGTCTCGCTCACGCCGGTTATGGGGCTTTCAGCGATGATTATGGGCGAGCTTGGGTTGTCCCCCATTTTGCAGATTTGTAACCAAAAAATTCCCCTTTTGTGCGCCAAACACCTAAGTATCGATATCCAAGCATTTAACAATCCCGATATGGAATCTATCGCGAACAAAGAGCGTTTTTTAAAAGATCTCATTGAGGTGAATACGCGGCAGGATTTGGAGCGATGTATCAAAAATATGCCACGCTTCCTCACCACAGAGCTAGAGGCAATGCTAGAGTGCGCGAGTTTTTGTGAGTATAAAGAGAGTATTTTTTCTCCGCTTTTTTACGCGCCGGGGCAGTATTATGAGGATTTGTTTTATCGTATGATTTGTGGCAATACAATCCTTGTTATCGGGGGCAAATACACGATTTCCCAAACGCCCTCGTGTGGCTTTGCCATCTATACGGATAATATCGTAGATATTTTGCTTAGATAATCATTACAAACATAAGGGAGCGTGAGCAATGGCAGATTTAGTCGTTGGGATTCAGTGGGGTGATGAGGGCAAGGGCAAAATCGTCGATGCGCTTGCTAAGGATTATGAGTATGTCGTGCGCTACCAAGGAGGGCATAACGCTGGGCATACGATTGTGGTAAATGGACAAAAAATCGCCCTGCACCTTATCCCATCGGGGATTTTGTATCCGCATTGCAAAAATGTTATCGGCAATGGCGTAGTTATCGATCCTAGCGCGCTTTTAAAAGAGTTAGAACCATTTGAAAACCTCCAAGGGCGACTTTTTATCAGCGACAAGGCGCATATCATTTTGCCCTATCATAGCCTGCTTGATAAAGCAAAGGAAGCGCACAAAAAAGACAGAGCTATTGGCACTACAGGCAAGGGTATCGGACCAGCTTATACGGACAAAATCGCGCGCAGTGGGATTCGTATGGTGGATTTGCGGGATTTTGGGGCTTTGGAGCAAAAAATCGCCAATGCCCTAAAAGAAATGCAGGTTTTGCAGGATAAATACAACTTTGTGTTGCCGAGCTTAGATTCTGTAATGAGTGGGTTAGAATCTAGCGCGAAAGTGCTGCTGCCCTTTGTGTGTGATACCACGCAGCTTTTGTGGCGAGCACAGGAGGGCGGTAAGAAGATTCTGTGTGAGGGCGCGCAGGGAAGTATGCTAGATATCGATCACGGCACCTATCCCTTTGTGACAAGCTCTAACACCACGGCTTCAGGCGCGTGTAGCGGCACGGGGCTAGCCCCACGCGATATGGAACAAGTGATAGGGATAGCCAAGGCGTATTGCACAAGAGTGGGCAATGGCGTGTTTCCTACCGAGGATTTTGGGCAAAGTGGCGAGTATATCCGCCAAAGAGGCGCGGAGTTTGGTACGACTACGGGGCGAGCTCGGCGGTGTGGGTGGTTTGACGCGGTAGCAGTCAAATACGCGTGCCGTATCAATGGCTGCACGAGCTTGGCGATTATGAAAATGGATGTGCTCGATGGATTGGAGCGTATCAAAGTCTGCACCGCGTATGAGTATAATGGAGAGCAAATCGCCTATATCCCCACAGATTACGAAAATGTCAGGCCCATCTACACTGAGTTTGCTGGCTGGGATAGTGTGGCGGGCATACGCGATGAGTCCGCTCTCCCACCAAGCGCAAAAGCCTATATCGAGTTTTTGGAGCAGTTTGTGGGAGTAAAGATCTCCCTACTCTCCACAAGCCCCGATAGAGAAGATGTGATCACGCGCTAAGGAGAGGCTTTGAAGACAAAATTTAGCGCGATCCTTAGCCTGCGCCACAAAGCACTCCAAAGCTGTGAGCGCAAGATGATGCAGCACAATCTCCTCGTAGCACAAAAGCAAGCCGAGATTGATGCGTTTATGCGTGATGTGGGGCAGGTGCGTTTCCCTACAAGCGGGGATTTTGGCGTGTATCGCGCACTTATGCAGACTAGAGACAATCTTTTGGGGCATATCGACACACTCCATAGCGAGCTCTCCCATCTCAAAGCCCAAGCCAAAACCTTGCGTGAGGAATACAAAGCCCTCCATATCGAATACGAAAAAATCAAATACCTTGATACCAAGGAGCGAGAATCTAAGCTCAAAGCCCTAAAAATCGCGCACGATAAGGAGCTCGATGAGATCTCTATCCTACTCCATCGCAGGGGGGTGGTATGAGAGCGGTATGGGTTGGCGCGCTGTGCGCGTTTTGTGGGCTGCTGCTATCAGCCCCGCTTCAAAGTGGCTCATCGCCTAGCACGCAGGGCACGCAGCTGCTTGATTGCAATATCATCTTTGATCAGCGCAAGGACGAGATCCGCCAAGAGCTCCAAGCCATAGACGAGCGTCAGCAAGCCCTCCAAGTGCTCCAAAACGCCACGCAAGTGATTTTGGAGGAAAAAAGCCGTAAATTAAGCGAGCAAGAATCCCAAATCAATGAAAAAATCCTAGAGTTCCAAAAGGCAAAAGAGCAGGCAAGGGCGGAGTTTCAAAAGCTCCAAGAGCAAGCCGAGCTCGATATGAAAGCGCGCGAGGAGTATATCCAAGATCTCCTTGCTAAAAACGAAGAGATTTTGCGCAAAATGCAAAAGGGCAGCGATGACAAAATCACGCAGAGCTATCAGCAGATGAAAGAGGGCAAGTCCGCGGCGATATTTGAGCAAATGCCAGAGCAAGAAGTCGTGGCAATCCTCTCGAGTATGAATCCCAAGGATGTGAGTAAAATCCTCGCCAAGATGGACGCGCAAAAAGCCGCGATGATAACGCAAAAAATGCGCCAGCCACAGGGCGAGCAAGCCTCCAATCTCCCGCCAGCCCCACAACCTCCTAAAAGTGAGTTTGTAGATTCTCTAGAGGCGCAATCCGTGCAAACCCCCGCGCAGTCTTTAGAATCTACGCAATCTCCCCTAGAGCAAGATTCACAACCACCACAAGATGAAAACAACTAGACAAGTCGGAGTGCGATGATGGCGATGTATCATTTGGGGCTTATTAGTGTCAATGAGCCGCTTATAGCGGGATTGTATGCGCAGCCACGCACAGAGGAGGGCAAGGGGAGCGGTATGAGGCTGCACAAAATGTATAGATTCTATGGGCACACCACACACGCGCTTAATGAGCTTTTTAGCACGCTTTTAAGCGAGGGCGTGGGTTTGGGGCGTATCTACTACGCGCGTGGTCCGGGGCGTTTTAGCGCGCTCAAAGCCACGCATATCTACCTCCACACGCTTGCCCAGACTCGGGGTTATGAGCTCTTTAGCCTCCCAAGCTTTGCCTTTAATGACAATCAGCCTATCCACGCCTTTGCTGATAAATATTTTCTCTTACGCGATGGCGAGATTGTTTTAGAATCTAGCCAGCAAGCAGGGGAGTTTGTGCTGCCACAGATTCTCTATCCCCAAGAATTTGGGCGTGAGAATACCCCGCTGTATGTCCTGCCAGCGGTATGAGGAGAGCGTATGCAATCTAGATTAAATCTCATCGTCCCCGCCACAAGCGCAAATCTCGGTCCGGGTTTTGATTGCCTAGGACTAGCCCTAGGCTTGTATAACAAAATCCAAATCACCCCCGCCAATATCACAAGCGTGCAAATCATAGGCGAGGGCGAGCAATACCTAAAACTCAAAGTCGATAATGTCTTTGTCAAAATCTTTTCACAGATTCTAGAGCGTTATGACAGGCAGGCGCGTTGCAAGTTTTTGTTTGAAAACACTATCCCCGTTTCACGCGGGCTTGGCTCGAGCTCGGCGGTGATTGTGAGCGCGATTTATGCAGCACTCAAATATATGGGCGAGCCAATCGATAAGCAAAAGATTCTAAATCTCGCCATAGAATACGAAAACCACCCAGATAATATCACTCCCGCGACTTTTGGTGGCTTTAATGTCGCGATTTTGGAGCACTATGGCAGCAAGATTCAAACCCAAAATGTCGTGCATATCCGTGCTGATATTCCAGATTCTCTGCGTGCGGTGGTGGCGATCCCTACACAGAGCATCTCGACTAAGCACTCGCGACGGAGTCTGCCAAAGCTCTATAAACTCAAGGATTGTGTGTTTAACCTCTCGCATTCCTCACTTTTGAGCGCGGCATTTTTGCAGGGCGATTGGGAAAAGCTGCGCCTAGCAAGCCGCGATAGAATCCACCAAAACACGCGTATGAAAGCCTTGCCTATGCTCTTTGCACTGCAGCGCACCGCGTTAGAGAATGGCGCACTATTAAGCACGCTTAGCGGGAGTGGCTCATCATTCCTTAATGTCTGCTACAAGGACGATGCGCACAATCTCGCGCGCACTCTTGAGCAAAATTTCCCAAAATGCCGCATACTCACACTAGGGTTTGACAATCTGGGCGTTAGAGAATTTTAATTAGAATGTTGGTATAATGATGAGAAACCCCAAACAGACGAGAATGTGCGTGGCTTGTAGGGCGAGGCTTTTGCAGAGTGAATTGAAGAGATTGCAAGTTGTGCAAAATGCCTTGTGTGTATTTAGCGGTGTGGGCAGGAGCTTTTATCTCTGTGCGCGTTGCTATGAGGATCCAAAGGCGATGCGCGGCGTGATGAAACGCTACAAAATACAGCAAAACACAGAATCTAAAGGAGTATGACAAGTATGGCAAAAGTGAGACTAACCAAAGTGGCGGAGGAATGTGCCAAAAGCACCAAGGAGGTGTTTGAAAAAGCCCTAGAGATGGGCTTAAATGTCAAGACGACTTCTTCGAGTATCACAGAGGAGGAGGCGGGCGCACTCTATGAGTTTTTATCCACAGGGATTAATCCCAATCCACCCAAGCCCAAAGCCCCCGCCAAAGAAAAATCCTCTACCAAAAAAACCACCAAGCCAAAAGCTACCAAAGATCCTAAGCCCACACAAGAAGCGCAAGATACACAAGATTCCAAAGAGCCGCAGCAAGCCCCCAAGACAGAGCCACTAGAGCCCAAAAAAGAGCTAGATTCTGAACCTCTCCCAGAGCCTAGCAAAGAACCGCCCAAAAAGGGACTTCGCATCGTGCGCAAAAATGAGCAGCCAAAGCCCGAGCAAAACAAGCAGCCCTCATCGCTTAGCTACAAGGAGCTTTTAGCCCAAACCCAAAATGAGGAATACAAAGCCAAGCCCAAAAAATCGCCCAAAGCCCGCCCCGCGCACAAGCATAGCGGCGAGCACAAAATCGATATTTTAGAAGATAGGGAGATTACTTTTGAGCGGGATTATGATGATGAGCAAGATGAGATTATGCTCTTTGATCTCAATGAGCGCGAAGTGCGCGATGAGGAGGAGGAAAACCGCCTAAAGCAAGCCATTACCGAGCGCGTGCAAGTGCATAAAAAAAGCCCGTGGATGAATGAGGGCTCTATCCGCCGCGGCAGCAGAAAAAACAAAAAATACCAACAAAAAGAGCCACCAAAAGAGCTAAAAAGTGTCATCTCAATCCCCGAGGAAGTGCGCGTGTATGAGTTTGCCGAGCTCTCTGGCAGGGAGCTAAAAGATGTGATAAAGACGCTCTTTGATCTGGGAGTGATGGCGACAAAAAACGACTTTTTGGACAAAGATTCTATCGAGATTTTGGCGGAGGAATTTAAGATAGAGGTTTCTATCATTGATGAAAAAAGCAGCCTTGAAGTCGCGTATGAGGAAAACACAAGCTCGCTCAAAGAGCGTCCGCCAGTGGTTACGATTATGGGGCATGTCGATCACGGCAAAACCTCTTTGCTCGATTATATCCGCAACTCTCGCATAGCGCACAAAGAGGCGGGCGGGATCACGCAGCATATCGGCGCGTATATGGTGCAAAAGGACGATAAGATCATCAGCTTTATCGATACGCCCGGACACGAGGCGTTTAGCAGTATGCGCAGTCGTGGCGCGCAGGTAACCGATATCGCTATCATCGTGATAGCCGCAGATGATGGTGTCAAGCCTCAGACGATAGAGGCACTCAATCACGCCAAGGCAGCGGGCGTGCAAATCATCATCGCGATGAATAAAATGGACAAAGAAAACACCAATCCCGACAAGCTCAAAGCCGAATGCGCCGAGCTAGGATTTACCCCAAATGATTGGGGCGGGGAGTATGAGTTTATCCCCATTTCAGCTAAAACGGGCTTAGGCGTGGATACGCTGCTAGAGACGATCCTCATACAAGCCCAGCTCCTAGAGCTCAAAGCCGCAAGTGAGGGCAAGGCAAAGGCGGTGGTGCTAGAGGGGAGTTTGGAAAAAGGGCGCGGACCAGTGGCGACTATCATCGTGCAGAGCGGGACTTTGCAAGTGGGAGATTCTGTCGTGGCGGGGACGGCTTTTGGACGCATACGCGCTATGAATGACGATCTAGGGCGCGCGGTAAAATCCCTCACGCCTTCAAGTGTCGCGCAAATCGTGGGCTTATCGGAAGTGCCAGAGGCGGGAAGCACGCTTGTGGCACTAGATAGCGAGGCGCAAGCACGCGAATATGCCCAAAAGCGCGCCTTGTATTTGCGCCAAAAAGAGCTTAGCAAGAGCACCAAGGTTACCTTTGAGGAGTTGGGCGATATGGTGGCACAGGGCAATCTCGCCGTGCTGCCCGTGATTGTCAAAGCCGATACGCAGGGCAGCCTCGAGGCTATCAGGGCGAGCTTGGAGGGGCTTAGCAATGATGAGGTGCGTGTGAATATCGTTAGTGCCAGCGTGGGAGGGATCACCGAGGGCGATGTCTCGCTAGCAAGTGCGAGCGAAAATAGCTTCATACTTGGCTTTAATGTCCGCCCCACAGGCAATGTCAAAGCCAAGGCAAAAGAACTAAGCGTAGAGATTAAGACTTATTCTGTGATTTATGCCCTGCTTGATGAGATTAAAGGACTCATATCTGGAATGATGAATCCGGTAATACAAGAGGAGGATACCGGACAAGCCCAAGTGCGCGAGACATTCACGATCCCCAAAGTCGGCGTAGTCGCGGGCTGTATGGTGGTAGATGGCACTATCACGCGCGGTATCAAGGTGCGCCTCATACGCGATGGTGTGGTGGTGCATACTGGGCAAATCGCCTCACTCAAGCGCTTCAAAGACGATGTGAAAGAAGTGGGCAAGGGCTATGAGTGTGGCATAATGCTTGAGGGCTACAACGATGTGCGTGTGGGCGATGTGTTTGAGACATTTAGGGAGGTTAAACTCCATGCACAAATTTGATAAAGCCATAGCAAGAGAGGCTTTGGCCTCTTTCTTTCCATAGATTTGGTTATGTGTGGATTTTGTCCTACAATCTCTTTGTGCAGGAATTTGCCCTAGCCCCAAAGCCCAAAAGGCGCAAATATCTCAAGGTTTTCTGTCTGCGCCGTTTTAATTTTTTAGAAAAATTACGCGCCTTTGTAAGATTGTCTTATCATAATGCGATTTTAGAATCTAAACAATTACACAATCTCGCACTTAGATTCTATGTATGCTCGCGTAAGCGGAGCGAAGTGGGGATTCACTCCCCACGAGCGATAACAAGTTTTGCCAAAAGGCGGGTTTATAGAAAAGGTGCTAGCCCAAG
>NZ_CASDOV010000018.1:0-45874 GCF_949282165.1 uncultured Helicobacter sp.
GACTTGGAGTGTGCTTAAGTCTCTGACTAATAATTGCCCCCCCCCCCGAGAGTGGTTTTAGATACGAGCTTAGATATTAGGCATTGTTTAGATTCACAAACTCATAGAGGTTTAGAATCTAGCTTTAGCAACTTAGATTTAAATTTAGAATCTAGCCCCATAGTTTTAGAATCTAATGAAGATTTAGAATCTAGTTTCAAGGTTTCAGATTCACAATCCAACCAAGATTCACAAAAACAAAATTTAGAATCTAATCCAATAGATTTAGAGTCTAAGCAACTCACACAATCCACAACGCTAAAAAATCCTAGCGAGACTTTGCTAAATACAAATAGTGCGTGCGGTAGCACGAGCCGAGCAGAATCTAAGAACTTAGATTCTGCCATTTTTGCGGAGCAAAAATCCAATCAATGTGGAGGTGCGATAGCACCAACCGACACTCGCCCTTGTCGTGGTGGCAAAAATCAGGAGCAAGGTGGCAGCAGTGCCACCGCTGATTTTTCTAAAGAAACTTCGTTTTGCCTAGACAAGGAAACAGCGAGGCACTCTCCCCGATTGCGCAAAAAGACCCAACGGGTTGCAAGCAAAGCGCAGCAAAAACGCGGCGCTTTATCTTTTTCTGGGCTGGGGAGAGCGGGGAGAGGGGAAACCCCTTTTTCTTTTGCGCAAACACAAGATTCTAAAAAATTAGAAAATATCCGTGAGAATGCGAGTCTAAGAAACTTAGAATCTATAGAATCTAGCGTGGAGATTTTAGGAAGCACGCAGCTTACAGAATCTAGCTTAGCAGATTCAGAATCTAAGACATTTACAGAATCTAGTTCGATGGATTCAAAGACGATTACAGAATCTAGCCCAATAGATTCTGAAATAAGCACAGAATCTAAAGAGATTCTAAAAAACGAGCAAAGACAGAATCTAAGCCAAAAAGAATCCACACAATCCCAAACAAATCCACAAACACACAATTTTGATTTAAACAAAATAGATTCTAAAGCACACACAGAATCTAGCGTAGATTCAAAGACGATTACAGAATCTACAAGGGCAAATGTAGAGAGCACACGATTCAAAGTAGATTCACAATCCAAAACACGCACAGAATCTAACACAGAGATTAGACGCAATGCACGATTGACAGATTCCCAAAAACAGAATCTACACAACACAGAAACCACACAACCCACCACAGATTCTATCCCACGCTTTATGGCTCCCCATATCGTAGCCATTAGACTTTCTACTAATAAAGGGCACCAAAACGCTCTTTTAGCCGGGCTAGAATACGCAAGCAAGCGGTGTGATTGTGCGATAAGTATTGATTGTGATTTGCAAGATGATGAGCAAAAATTTGATGAGTTTATGCAGCACTACAAAAGCGGCGCGGATATTGTGATGGGTATCCGCAACGATCGTGATACGGACACTGCGCTGAAAAAATACACTGCGCTAGGATTTTATAAGCTTATGCACTTTATGGGGGTAAAAATCATCTACAACCACGCAGATTACAGGCTGCTCTCAAGGCGTGCGATAGAATCTCTTATGGAGTTTAAGGAAGTCAATTTGTTTTTACGCGGGATTGTGCCACTGCTTGGGTTTAAGCACGATATGGTGTATTACGATAGGCTCTCTCGTGAGTTTGGCCAATCCAAATACCCCTTACGCAAAATGCTCTCCTTTGCGTGGAATGGTATTACAAGCTTTAGCATTATGCCACTGCGGCTTGTGAGTGTGCTAGGATTTGTGTTTTTTCTCCTCTCTCTTGGGCTTGGGGGCTATGCGCTTTATGTCAAAGTCTTTACAGATAATGCCTTGTGGGGTTGGGCATCGACTATCATTCCTTTTAGTTTTTTAGTGGGATTCAGTTGCTAAGTCTAGGGATTATTGGGGAATACATAGGGAAGATTTATACAGAATCTAAGCAGCGTCCGAGGTATTTTATACAGGAGGTGAGGGGGTGTAAAGGAAACCTTGATAAAGCTTGCGATGGGATTAGGGATTAAACAAAAGGAAAGATGGCTCCGGATGCAGGATTCGAACCTGCGACCAAGCGGTTAACAGCCGCCTACTCTACCGCTGAGCTAATCCGGAATGTAAAAAAAGCGCAATTATAAGTAAAAATTCTCCAAAAGTCAAGGCACTTGCGCCACAAGGTGTGATCTCTGCCAAACTAGAAAAATCGCTCCCTTTTGTGCAAACTCGCGCATTTTTGGGCTATGTCTTTGTCTTGGAGCACTTTATGCTCATCGAGTGAGCACAAAAAATCCTGCACCACTTCCTTTTTCACAAACACGGGCAGATAGCTATGGCGCGTAAGGCTAATAAGCCCCAAAAACCGCCCACTTGTGTCAAAAAACCCCTTGCCATAAGCAAGGTGTATGTAAGAATCTCTCCCTAAGCGATAGCCATATCGCACACGCCGCGCCAACGCCTCATCATAATACTCCGCGACTTCACCCACCTGCATCTTCTCTGGCACGAAGTAGTAGTATCTATCCACATACGGGAAAAACACTTCCTGCTTGGGATTGACGCTTGGGGCGGCATTAAACACATCGATGAAGGCATACTTGTGGATTCTGTCGTGGTAGTAGCTCTTTGGCACGATATTGCAATAATCATCGGTGCTCGCGATCTGCTCTAGCAGAGCCAAGCCACTATGTGTATCCACCGCCTTGAGATTGAGGCGCGCGGTGCAGATGATGACACTCGCGCTAGAATCCTGCATTTTGGCATAAATCGTGCGCGGCACGAGCGAGGCACTATGCACAATCTCACTTGAGGTAATGTATAAGCCGTTTTTAAGCATACTCGCAAAGCCGCGGCGCATCGAGCCATCATCAAAATGCACCTCGATAATGGCAGTGGCATAAATCCACGCTGGCAAGGGATCTGGGAGGATATGCTGCTGGGGCAGGAGCGCGGAGGATAGGGGAGGTGCGGTGTTTTGCTCAGAGATGGTATCAAAAAGCTCTTTGGAAGTAGGCGCGTGAGAATCTAGCTCTAGCAGGAGATTTGGCGCGCTAAAGGGGCTAATCGCCTCCTTTTGGGATTGTGTTTGTGCCTGCGCTCCCTCTCGTGTGAGTAGTTCCTCATCATAGACATCAGCGTGCAGCAGTGCGCAGACGCACACGATCCCTATGAGCCTTGCAATCCTTTGCAATTTCCCCATCCTTTAAGCGAAAGTATGCTGCTATATCGGTAAAATGCACGCGCATTTTTATTTTGAAACAAGGAGTTTGTATGGAAGAATTAAAGGTTTTTGACATCAATCCAAGCGAGCTAGAAAAGCTCAACTACGCGCTACTAAAAACCAACAAAGGCTCAATGCTCATCAAGCTATTCCCCGAGGACGCGCCACAAGCAGTTACCAACTTCGCCACACTCGCAAAAAATGGCTTTTATAACAATCTCACATTTCATCGCGTCATACCCGGCTTCGTCGCCCAAGGTGGCTGCCCCATAGGCAATGGCACGGGCGGTCCGGGCTATAGAATCCGCTGCGAACTCAAAGACAATCCAAATCTGCACAAAAAGGGCTCGCTCTCTATGGCGCACGCAGGGCGCGATACGGGTGGGAGTCAGTTTTTTCTCTGCTTTTTGGAGCAGCCCCATCTGGATGGCGAGCACACGGTGTTTGGACGCATACAACCAAACAAGCGCGAGAGTCTCAAAGTCCTAGATTCACTAAAACAAGGGGATATTATAGAATCTATTGAGATTTTTGAAGAGGAGCCAGAGGCAAACGCGTAAGTGCGAGGCTTGGCGTTTTGTGCGTTGGGGACTATCCTCGCTCATCGTCCTTATTAAGGGCGGTGTGTGGGGCACTTAGAGGTGCAGCGTAGCTACAATCGCCCGCTAACTTTGCGTTATGGGCACTACATAGACATTACATAAAGGAGAGCTAAATGAAACTAAGTGCGAGAAACCAACTCAAAGGCAAAATAGTCGAGATACAAGAAGGTGCGGTATCTGCCATAGTTAAGATTGACATAGGCGGTGGTAATATCATAAAGTCAAGCATTTCGCTAGAAGCCTTAAAAGAGCTTGATCTAAAGGTGGGCAAGGAAGCATATGCCGTGATAAAGGCTTCATCTGTGATGGTTGGGGTTGAGTAAGAGGGACTAAAACACAAAAGATTCTTAAGGATTTTAGCACACCAAATACCTTGCAAAGAAACAAGAGCTTGGGCACACACAAAGCGCAATCTCACTCTTTGTGTGGATCCTCCACCCCGCAAAGTTTGTAATACTCCTGCGAAAAAGCACAGATACAATCCTCCACCGGCTTTAAGCTTTTGTCAAGTGGAGTTAAGTGGTATTCTGTCTTAGGCGGCACCACAGGGTATAAAATCCGCTCTATTAAGCCATCGCTTTCTAGTTCCTTTAATTGCTGTGAAAGCATTTTTGGACTTGCTTTTGGCAGGGATTTGGCGATTTGGTTATACCTAAGTGTGTCGCTTAGTAAGTGGTGGATTGTCATTATTTTGAGTAAAAAGTAAAGCTAAAATATAAGCTTCATTAAAGTATAATTTCAAAAATTTAGCAGGGGTAAAATTTGACTTTAAAAAATCTCTCGCAAGTAAATTCCGCACAAAACCTACTTACTCCCAAACAAGCAGCACTTTTTGCAAGTGAGTATCTAGGCAAAAAGGTAAGTAATTCAAACATTAGCTATCTCATAAACTACGGCAAAATCGCTAATCACTCTAAAAATCCCAAAGAAAGCCTGATAGACAAAGAAGAGCTTAAAAATTATTATGATTTTCTAGCACAAAATAATGAAAATTTATCCCACCCGCTTTCTTTCTCAAAGTATAAAGAAGCAGAAACTACAAAGCATATCCACAGACTACACCCCTACAAGGGCAAATTTATTCCACAGCTTCTGGAGTATTTTTTAGATTCTCACATTGATGAGTTAAAGCAGGAAGTCTTTTTTAAAAAGGGTGATATAGTGCTTGATATATTTTGCGGAAGTGGCACAACTTTAAGTGTGGCAAATGAGCTAGGAATGCATGCCATAGGGCTAGAACTCTCAATCTTTAATACAAAACTAGCAAATGCAAAAGTGCGAGATTATGATTTAATGTCTTTAGAATCTGAGTTACAAAGATTAATAAGGCTTTTGGAATCATATAATAAAACTAAAGAAATTAAAGCCTTTGAAAATGCCTTAAATCAAGCCTTAAACGAGTTTAATGCTAAATATTTTCCAAGAGATTTTAAACGAAGGGTAGCCTTAAAAGAGATTGATGAAAAAAGCTATGGCAAACAAAAAGAGCAGGAATTTTTGCCAATCTATCAGAATATTTTAAAAGAATTTGGCATTAATACAGGGCTAAATACAGAGGGAAGTTTTTTTGAAAAATGGTATTTAGATTCCATAAGACAAGAGATTTTATTGTTAAAAAATGCTATTGAGAGTGCCCCCAAAGAATTACAAGATATATTACAAATCATACTAAGTCGCACAGCTAGAAGCTGCAGAGCGACTACACATAGCGATTTAGCGACCCTACAAGAGCCAATTACGATGAGTTATTTTTGCAGGAAACATGGCAGAATCTGTAAGCCACTTTTTAGCATAGAAAAATGGTTTAAAAGCTATGCTAAGGATAGTTTAAAAAGATTGCAAGAATTTAAAAGCTTAAAAACCAATACCAAACAAATATGCCTTAATGCGGATTCTAGGAATGCAAATATTATGGATTTGCTAGAAAATAAAGATAAAGATTTTGCTACCTTGTTAAAATCTCAAAAGATAGCTGGGATTTTTAGCTCTCCACCTTATGTAGGGCTGATTGATTACCACGAACAACATGCTTATGCCTATGATATTTTTAACTTAAATAGACAAGATGTAAATGAGATAGGAAGATTAAGCGAGGGGCAGAGCGGGGTAGCACAGGAGCGGTATGTAAAAGATATAGCACAAAGCCTACTTAATGCAAAAAAGTTTTTGCAAAAAGATTATGTAGTTTTTTTGGTAGCAAATGATAAATTTAGCCTCTATCCAAAAATAGCCGACTTAGCTGGAATGAAAATAATCAAAAAATACGACAGACCTGTGCTAAATCGCAGTGAAAAAGATTCTAAAACATATAGCGAAAGTATATTTTGTCTAAAGGAAAAGAATGCTTAAAGAAAAAATAAAGGCTAGACTTAGCACAGCTCTAAGGCAAAAATTCACAAATTATAAGCCTGAAAGTGCCTTTATGCCTTTTCATACAAGATTACTAGGAAAAGATAGAATGGCTTTGTATAGTTTTATCCAAAGTCTTAATACAAACTTTGGCACAAGCATTTTTGAGCCTGTGGCTGAAGTTTTAGCACTGCAAAATTTTGATGTGGTTAAAAGGCAGGTTGAGGCGGGTAGTATTATCACAAAAGAGGCTCAAAGAGTGGTGCAAGACATTATGGACTCTTTAGAAAGAGGCGATTCTAAGCCTGATAAAGAAAGTGAAATACAAAGAATTTTAGCTGTGGCAAAAAGTGGTGAGACTAGCAAGATAAAACCCACAAAGGTGGATTTATTCTTACAAAAAGATAATAATGTGTATCTTATAGACATAAAAACGGCTAAACCAAACAAGGGTGGATTTAAGGAATTTAAACGCACACTTTTAACTTGGGTGGCGAGTTTTGCATATAGCAATCCCAACCTAGACATTCATACACTCATTGCTATCCCCTACAATCCTTACGAACCAAAGCCCTACGAAAGATGGACTATGGCAGGAATGCTAGACTTAGATTCTGAACTCAAGGTAGCAAGTGAATTCTGGAACTTTTTGGGCGGAAATTCTAGTTATGAAATGCTGCTTGAAGCTTTTGAGGAAGTGGGTTGTGAGATGAGAGATGAGATTGATGAGTATTTTAAGAGGTTTGAATACAAGTAACTATAATTTTACACTTCCCAAAAGCATAGTATATACCAAAAAAGTGCGTATTGACAAAAAAACCATTGAAATTTATAATTTTGCAAAAATTTAAGGAGATTGCAATGAAAACTATACTTTTACTCAATGGTAGCAAGGCTTTTGGTGCATCAGGTGCTAAGCTGAATGAGGCTTTGCACGGTACAGCAAAAGAGACTTTAGAAAATTTAGGACACAAGGTGCTTGAAACGCATATAGACAAGGGCTATGATAAAGATGAGGAGTTAGAAAAGCTGCTTAAATCTGATGTGTGGCTGTGGCAGTTTCCGGGCTGGTGGATGGGTGAGCCGTGGATAGTGAAAAAGTATATTGATGAGGTTTTTTGTGCGGGGCATACGAAGCTCTATGCAAATGACGGACGAAGCCGAAGCGATTCTAGCAAAAAGTATGGTAGTGGTGGGCTCGTGCAAGGCAAAAAATATCTTTTTAGCACGACTTGGAATGCCCCGCTAGAGGCTTTTACAGAATCGGGGCAGTTTTTTGAATCCCAAGGCATCGATGGTGTGCTTTTCCACCTGCACAAAGCCCACGAGTTTTTGGGTATGCAGGCTCTACCTAGCTTTATGTGTAATGATGTGCATAAAGAGCCTGATTTTGATAAATACAAGGCTGATTATAAGGCACATTTGCAAAGGGTTTTTGGCTAAAAGACTACACACAAAACAATTAGTAAAAATATTGAGTTTAATTAATTATGTGTATATCTAACGCTAGATTCCAAGCTGTTTGAGTGTAATTAATTAAAATAATTTGTAGCGGTGTAGTTTCAAAAAATGTTATAATCAGTATATGTTAGAAACATAATAGACAAGGATAGGAGGTATAATGAAAGCAAATGAAAGCAATTTTTCTTTTATGCAAGAGGAAAGTATCATTGAAATCCCCTTTTTTCAGAGAGCGTATGTGTGGGAGCAAGAGCAGTGGGAGCAGCTTTTTGAGGATTTATTACAAAGCTTTGAAAATAAAAAAGAGCATTTTTTGGGCTCTATTATACTCAAGCAGCTACCAAGTAACGCCGGAGAGGGGGCAAAAAGAAGTCTCATAGATGGACAACAAAGGCTTACTACTTTTTCCCTCCTCATTAAAACTTTGTATGATACCTTAAATAGCGAGGATAAAGCAGATTATGCAGGGTATTTGTTTAAACGACCAACAAAGGACAAAAAATCTAAAATCAGACATTCTAAAATTGATAGTTTTGCTTTTAATGCGATATTACAGGCAAAGAACACACAAGATTGCGGAGAATTTCAAGTCGCTAAGAATGAGAGAAAATCCAATAATGTAAAAAAGCAAAAAGAGAAAGGATTGATTTCATGCTATCAGTATTTTTCTGAAAAAATTAAAGAAGTAGGAGAAGCAAAAGCATTTTTGGATTACATCTTAGATTCAAAACTTTGGGTTATTATTAATTTAGAAGCTAATGAGGACGAGCAAAAAATCTTTGATTCTATCAATACCGCAGGGCTTAGACTTACAGCAACAGATATTATCAAAAATGCCCTTTTTGATAGAGCTATGAGGCTGCAAGCAGACTATGAAAAATGGTATGAGACATATTGGGAATCACTTTTTGAAAAAGACGAGGAACAAAGGAATTTTTGGGAGCAAGAAGTCTCCACAGGGAGAATACGCAGGGTGCAAAGTGAGATATTTTTGCATGCTTTTGCCATTATTGATGGCTTTTTTAACCCCGAGCATGATACTTTAGAAAATCTTAGTGCTATCTATAAAAGGCAGATTCAAAGCTTTGAAGACAGAGAAAAACTAGAATCTTTTTTGCAAAAGATTTATAAATATGCTTCTTTATACAAAGATTTTCCAAAAATTACAAAAGAAAGTTTATTGAGTTATGAGGATTACGAATCTAGACTCTTTGCTATTTTAAAGGTTACAGACACAAACACTATAATGCCCCTTGTGCTATATCTCAAAAGCTCACTGCAAGAGCAAGGGATTCTAAAAGAGGCTTTGTATCTTTTAGAAGTGTTTGTGACAACTCGCTTTCTTTGCAATGAAACGACTAGAAACTATAGTAAATTCTTTCCACAAATTATAAAAGCCTTGCAAAAAACAAAGAATGATACTTTTTTGCAAACTCTCAAACAATCTTTGCAAAAAGAGGGGATTCCAACGATCAAAGATATTAAAGACTCGCTTATCTCAGAAAAATACTATCTTAATAATAAGCGGGCAACGCTGGTGCTTTTTTGGATAGAACTATACAGACGCCATAACAATCAAGGAAAGCAGGATATTATCGAACTTCCTTATGCTTACACATTAGAACATTTGATGCCACAGGCATGGAAGAAGCATTGGGAAGAGATTGGTGAAAGTGAGGAAAACGCCCAAAACCTTATTTATCAAATTGGCAATATGACTTTGCTAAAAGGTGGGCTAAATAGTGTTATCAAAAATCAATCTTGGGAGATTAAACTCAATGGCGATGGGAGTAGAAAAAATACTATAAAAAAATGTGCAGATTTACTGATTACAAAAGAACTCTTAGATATCAAGCAATGGGATAGATATACTATCCAAGAACGCACAGATAGATTAGTAAAAGAATTTTTTGCAGTATGGAATATAGACCGTCTATATTGAGGTTTGACTAAAAAGGAGCAAAATGCAACGAGATTCTATAAAGATGCATTCTATTGAAGCCTCCCAGACCCTGCGGCTACTTTATCCCCAGTGGCAGGGAGATAATATAGCAAGGCTTGTGCCGGAGCTTAAGGAAGAGGATTCTAGTCTTGGTTATGCTTTGGGTGCGGAGCTTTTAAATTTTTTAGCACCGCAGAATTTAAATAGCAAAACCGCTAAAGTGCCTGTGTCTATGGAGTATAAAAGAGAATCTAAAAATGGAATTTTAAACTACGATGAGATTGTGAAGCAAACAAAGGCGGCTTTAGAGATTTTAGAAGCTGAAAATCCCGATAAGATTCTAACTCTAGGCGGGGAATGCTCTGTGCCTGTTTTTAGCTACCTAGCACATAAGTATAAGGGCGATGTGGCGGTGGTGTGGATAGACGCACATAAGGATTTAAATTTGCCCGGCGATGCTTACGAGGGCTATCACGCTATGGCTTTGGCTGCTTGTTTTGGGCTTGTGGATAAAGAAGGACTTGCTAAGCTTTTACCCTTTCATTTTAAGCCGCAAAATGCTTTGCTTGTGGGTGTTAGGGACTTTGAGGGTAAAAAAGAAAGACTAGATGAAATCGGTGTAAAATACCTAAGCCCTGAAGATTCTAAAAATCCTACAAAGTTACTAGAGTGGCTAAAAAGCACGGGCAAAAGTAAGGTGGCGGTGCATTTTGACTTAGATGTGCTAGATCCTAGTGAGCTAGTGATGGCGGTGGGCGTGGTGGAAAATGGGCTAAAAATAGCTGAGGTAATTAGTCTCATAAATTCCATAAACGCAAATTATGAGCTAGTGGGACTTAGTATAGCCGAGCATATGCCAAGAGTTGCGATAAAACTAAGAAATATGATGAGGGAATTGCCTTTGTTTTAATACTCTGCAAACAAGCACAATCCATAACACATACAGAATCTAACCCAAAAGCCTCTCACGATATTCCTCACATCTTTGTCTTTGCTTCTATGCCAATGAGGCGTAAGCCTAGCGTGATGCTCTCACTCACCACTAACAGGGCTTTGAGAATCTCCGCCTGATGGGGCGAGCCCAAAATCTTATGGGCGTTATAAAAACTATGGAAATCGCCTGCGAGATTTTTGAGATACTCACACACCTTTTGAATCTCGCGCTCACAAAAGCTAGAATGCAGCACCTGATGGATACTTAGCGCATTAAACACGAGCGCATACAAATCCTGCCACATCGCCAAATCCTCTCCCACAAATCGCGCACCAAGCACCTCTGATCGCGAAAGCGAGGACTTCTCTAGGAGCGTGTGGATTCTGGCGTTGGCATAGTTGATATAAAAAATCGGATTAGAAGAATCTTGCTTAGAAAGCGTGTCAATATCAAACTCCAAATGCGTATCCACGCGCTTAGTCAAAAACACAAAGCGCAACGCATCACTCCCGATATCTGCAACCACATCGCGCAAAAGTATAAAATTCCCCGCGCGCTTGCTCATCTTGTAGTTTTGCCCACCTTGCGAAAGGGCTACCATTTGGGAGAGCAGGACTTCTAGCTTGTTGCTCTCATAGCCCAAAAACTCTATAGCCGCCTTCACTCGCGCGATATAGCCGTGATGATCCGCACCCCAAATATTGATATAGCGATCAAAATCGCGCAAAAATTTGTCCTGATGATAGATGATATCGCCCGCCAGATAAGTGGGCTCGCCATTTTCACGCACGATTACGCGATCTTTTTGATCGCCCTTTTGTGTCGAGCATAACCAAAGCTTGCCCTCCCTCTCTTCCACGCCATCGTGGGATTTGAGCACTTCCAAAGTCTCCGCCCATCTCCCAAAGAGCTCCCTCTCACTCACATAGCAATCAAACTCTATATCAAGACTCTTTAGATTCTCACGGATTTCTTCAAGCATTAAATCTTTGGCAAAAACGCTAAGAGTTGAAATCTGCAAATCATTAGCAAAAATCTCTTTGCCAAAACGCGCTAGAGCCGCCTTGGCGATATCAATAATATACGCGCCTTTGTAGTATTCCTCCGGGTAGGTTACCGCCTCGCCCAAAAGCTCTCTGCCGCTCAAATACACAGAAAGCCCCAAGGTGTGAATCTGATTGCCCGCGTCGTTGATGTAATACTCGCTCACAATCTCATAGCCCAAAAACTGCCCAATGCGCCTTAGGCTATCGCCATAAATCGCCCCACGAGCGTGCCCTATATGCAGCGGTCCCGTGGGATTGGCACTCACAAACTCTAGCAAGATTCTCTCCTGCTTCCCAAAATTTTGGGGGACAAAATACTCGCCATTTAGGGCTTTCTCACAAAGCGAATCCAAAAAGCTATGAGAAAGCGTGAGATTGATATACCCATTTATCGGCTCGACTTTAGCAAACTCCTCACAATCGCGCAAAAGCGCACTAAGCTCATCAGCGATGAGGTTTGGGGCTTTTTTGAGGGATTTGGCAAGCACAAAGGCTATGGGCGTGGCAAAATGCCCAAACTCTTTTTGTTTAGGGCGCTCGAGTGGGACTTGGATAGATTGACTTGGTGCGATGTGCGTGCGTATGAGATTTTCTAAAAGCTCTTTGATGTGATGATACATAGCCAAAAATACCTTGAAAAAGCGATGAGAACGAGCAAAAATTAGCTTTTTTGCTCTGTGGTGGATTCTGTTTTTTGGATATTTGGTGTTTTAGATTCTGTAGCTTGGGCGATTTTTTCTTGCTCCTCATCGTCCTCTTTGATAGCTTTTTTGAAATTCTTCACTCCGCTACCTAAGCCCTTTGCTAGCTCTGGAATCCTCTTAGCACCAAAAAGTAGCACAATCACTAGCAGGACAATCACCCAATGCCAAATGCTTCCTGTTCCCATAATCTCTCCTTTGTGATAATATTAAAATGAGGGGCATTATAGCCAAAATGCGTTTAACCTTTGCCCCAGTTTTGTAAAAGCTCCTCGTTTTGGCGCGTATTGCGATAGAGCAAACTCCGCGCAATCGAGGTAATGGCTTGCTTTGCCTGCGTAATATCATCGTTTATAAGCACATAGTCGAATGTGTGCAAATGCTGCATCTCCTCATAGGCTTGGATCAGTCGAAACTCTATGGTGTGCTCATCATCGGTTTGGCGACTTTGCAACCGATTTTTTAGAATCTCTTTATTTTTAGTCGTGATAAACACAGATTGGGCAAAATCCCCAAAGTGCGCCTTGATATCCCTATGCCCCTGCACATCGACATCAAAGAGCACGAGCTTCCCCTGCTCTAGCGCACGCGTGATGGGCTCTAGGGAAGTGCCATAGTAGTTGTTATGCACCTGCGCCCACTCCAAAAACCTCCCCTCCTGCACCTGTGCGAGGAACTCCTGCTCACTCACGAAATGATAATGCACGCCATCCTGCTCGCCTTGGCGCATAGCGCGCGTGGTAGTCGAGATGGAAAAATAGAGATTGGGGATAGCGCGCAAAAGCTCTTGGGTTAAAGTGCTCTTGCCACAGCCACTAGGTCCAGAGATGATGAGCACCGCGCCCTTGCTCATTTGTTTGTGTCCTTAAAGCTGATATTAATCGTTACTTCCATACCATCAAGCAATGCCGTGAGCTCCGAGCTCTGCAAATGCTTGATAGAATCTTGTATGGATTGGCTTAGGGCATTGGTTACTACTGCTATGTCCTTGTTTGTTTTGCTTGCGTCTGTCTCCTCACTTTTGGCAGTATCTAGGGCTATATCCGCCGTATCTAAGGCATTTAGATTCTCTTGCGCGTTGGTTTGCGGTGTAGATTCTATCGGGGCTGCCTCCTCGCCCACTGCGCGCAATACCTCCCGTTCATCAAGTGCTTGGAAGTCCTCATCTAGCCGCACTTCCTCAATCTCAATGTGTGAATCCTCCACCTCTTTAGTATCTTGGGGCTTTTCCTTGGGGCTTTCTAGCGATTGCTCCGCCTGTGCGTCCTCGCTAGATTCTGTATCTTGGGGAGATTGTGTGGATTCTATCGTGGTATTCTCGTGGGCTTGGGGCTCATTAGATTCTATCTCGCTAGATTCTAGCTCATCAGATTCTAGGGCTTGCAGCTCCTCGTTTTTGCTATCCTGCGCACCACCACTCTGAATCTCACTCTGCTCATTGCTAGAAATGCCTTCCTCTCCCGTCTCATCGAGGCTCATCTCCTCTTCTTTAAGGCTTTCAGAACTCTCGTGCGTATCCTCTAGCCCCTCCATATCCTCAGAGTGCAAATCCTCCAAATCAAGGCTTTCTAAATCCAAATCCTGCATACCCAGATCCAAATTTAATCCCTGCGCTAGCTCATCGGGCGACGCACTAGATTCTGCGCTCTCTTGTGTAGTATCAGAATCCTCCTGCGCACTCTCTTTGGCTTCATCGCTCTTATCTAGCTCATCAAAACCACTCAAATCCCCCAACTCATCAAGGTTGATATCACCCATCAGATCCACTTCACTGCCCTGCTGCGCGCTAGCCTCATCGCTTTTGTCCTTTGTCTCTTCTTTTTCTTGGAGCTCATCAAGGATATGGCTTACTTCATTTATTTGTTCAGAATCTAGCACCTGCGGCGCTGCCCTATCCTCCGCCCCACTCTCTGCATTTTCCTCCACATCCGCGCCCTCACGCGCTTCCTCCACCTGCTGGGCAATCTCACTCTCGCTTTCAAGCCTCTCATCATTATCTAGCGCGCTCTCCTCTGTCTCCACATCGCCAAATTCCCCCAAATCGAGTGCTTCTAAATCGATATCTTGCCCCTCATCTGTTTGTGCCAACTCCTGCGGTGCGCCCTCGGGGGCTTGGGGAGATTGTGCCGTGAGAGAATCTAGCAAATCCTCGCTCATATCCATATCGCTAGATTCTGTGAGATTCAAATCCTCCAATCCCTCCTCTAGCTTCAAATCCCCCAAAATATCCTCTTTGCCAAGCTCTGTGGGTAGAGGCTGCGCATTGCCCGTATCCTCGAGGCTACTCTCCTCATTGTCGAGATGGTATGCTTCAGAGAGGGCTTTGAGATGAGAGAGAGGCGAGAGATGCTCATCGCTCTGTGGGCTTTCATCAGATATATCAGGCGAGGGGTTAGATTCTGTAAATTCTGTAGTTTGGAAAAACGCTTCTTTATTTTGTGCGTTGGCAATTTGAGCAAGCATAATCTCAAGAATATGCGTGGGGATAAAGGGCTTTTTGATATATTCGCTAAAGCCCTCACTCATCTCCTCGTGCTTGGAGTAGATAAGACACGCGCGGCGACCGCTTATGAGCGTATCATAGGCGGATTTGTCCATATTGTAGCAGCCATCATCAGCGATGATATAGTCATACTGCTCCATATCGCCGACTTGGCTTGGCTCACTCACGGTTATGAGCTCCACATTTGCCTTTTGCGCGGTAACCTCGACGAGCTTTTGGACGATTTGATTTGTGTTAATAAAAAGTATTTTCATCTCACACCTTGCTTAAAGAGTAATTTTGCTATTATAACCAAACCACGATGAGAAAGGATATAAAATGTGGATAAAAAAGTGTTTTTTGTGCGTGGTATGCCTCGCACTCTACGGACAAGAAAGCCCCCAAATAAGCCCTAATCACAGCAATATAGAATCTCTATACATAATGCCCTATGAAAATAATGAGGCTCTCAAATCCTTGCTCACATATATCAAAAATGCTAAGAAAAAGATTGACATCTCTATCTATAGCTTCACCAACAGAGAGATTGCTAAGGCACTGCGCGACACCGCCAAAAAGGGGGTAAAAATCACGATTATCTATGACAAAAGCTCAAATCTCAAAAACGACACTTCCACCATCGGCTACCTTGCCAAATACAACAACATCGAGGCTTGCACACTAGAGGGGAAGTCCGCACCAAGCTACACGGGCATAATGCACCAAAAGATGATGGTTGTGGATGGGGAGATTCTCATACTAGGCTCTGCAAATTGGAGCAAAAGCGCGTTTGCATACAATTATGAAACGCTGCTCATCACGCGCAATCCAAGCCACACACGCAAAGCAGCCCAATACTTCACGCGTATGCTAAAAGAATGCCAAGCGTTTAGATAAGTGCTGGCTACTTCATCCCTACTGCAACCATCTTGCGGCGCAAGTAGGCGATTTTGCTCTGTAGGGGCAGCTCTTTGGGGCAGACATCGTGGCAGGCGATGAGGCTCATACAGCCAAATACGCCATTGTCATTGCCCACAAGCTCGTAATAATCCTCATCACTACGCTCATCGTGTGGATCAATCATAAAGCGCACCACGCGATTCATACCTGCAGCCCCTAGGAAGTCCTCGCGCATTACCTTTGTCGCGCAGCTCGCGATACAGCAGCCACACTCGATACAACGATCTAGCTCAAACACCTCTTGTGCAACTTCAGGCTCCACGCGCTCTTCAACCGCAGAGATATCCACCTCTTTTTGTGAGTGAATCCAGCTCTCCACGCGCTTTGTCATTCCCTCAAACCACTCGCCGGTATTGACACTCAAATCCTTGATGAGCTTAAACGCCGGAAGAGGCATAAGCGTGATCACATCAGGGAGATCTTTAGTTAGTGTGCGGCAAGCAAGGCGCGGACGACCATTTATCATCATACCACAGCTCCCACAAATCCCCGCGCGACACACAAAATCAAAACTCAAGTCCGGATCTTGGTGCTCACGGATAAGATTAAGCGCGATAAAAATAGTCATAGAATCTGTTTCTTGGAGCTTGTATTCTCGAAAATGCGGCTTAGAAACAGCACTTTGGGGATCGAATTTCAATGCTTTGATTGTTAAAGTTCTTGCTTGTGCGCTCATTATTTATCTCCTAATCGTTGGTTTCTTGCCTTGAATTTGGCTTGAAGTTCAAAAGGCATCAATGCTTCTTGGATAGCGTATCTATCGCCACCCTTGCCCTGAATCTCTTGTGTGATCGCATCTATTTGGGCTTGTCGCTGCGCGGATAGAGGATTTTCTATCATATTATCCTTAGCACCATACCCGCGGAATCCGGGCGCGATCTCCATTTTCATAATATCCAAATCCTCATATGTAACCGTTGGCAGGGTTTGGTTTGGATCCTCCCAGCTTGTGAGCGTGCGCTTAAGCCAATTAAGATCGTCGCGTTTTGGATAATCCTCGCGGCTATGCGCACCTCTAGATTCTGTCCTTTGCAACGCCCCAAGTGCCACACAAAGCGCGATTTTTAGCATTTTTGGCACACGATAGGCATCTTCAAGCTCGGGGTTATCGTGGAGCTTTTTGTTTTTGACTTGGATATTTTTGCTACGCTTATAGAGCTCCTCTAGGCGCGTTACCGCATCTTGCAAGCCCTTGCCCTCACGGAAGATTCCCACATCTTCTTCCATAATCTCTTTCATTTGGTTTTTGATGACATAGACATCTTCGTTGCCCGAGTTGTTGAGTAGGCTCTCAAGGTAGCTTTGCTGCTTATTGAGGAAAGATTCTACGACATTGGTAGAGATATCAGTTTGCGCGCCCTCGCAGAATTGCGCGAAATAATCCCCGATAATCATACCACTCACCACTGCTTCACTCACAGAGTTTCCGCCCAAGCGGTTAAATCCGTGCAAATCCCAACACGCCGACTCACCCGCAGCAAAGAGTCCCTGCAAATATGTGTGCCCTTGGTAATTTGTCCGAATGCCGCCCATAGAGTAGTGCTGCATAGGCTTCACAGGTGCCCAGCCTTTTCTACCCTCATCGGCAGGATCAATACCAGCAAAGACTTTACAAATATCCTGCACATCACGCAAATTGCGCTCGATATGCTCGCGTCCCAAAATCGAGATATCAAGCCACAAATGTTCGCCATAAGGAGACTTCACGCCCTTGCCCTCACGGATTCTTTGAATCATTCTACGGGAAACCACATCGCGGCTTGCGAGCTCTTTTTTCTCGGGCTCATAATCGGGCATAAAGCGGTAGCCATCGACATCACGCAAAATCCCGCCATCGCCACGACAACCCTCTGTGAGCAAGATTCCAGAGGGGAAAAGCGGAGTGGGGTGGAATTGCACCGCTTCCATATTGCCAAGCTTTGCCACGCCTGTCTCCATAGCAATCGCTAGCCCTGTCCCCTCACAAATCACAGCATTTGTAGTGTTTTTGTAGATTCTGCCATAGCCACCCGTGGCGATAAGCGTGCCCTTAGAAACATACGCGCTTAGCTCACCAGTTACCAAATCACGCACGATTGCCCCATAGCACCTACCATCTTTGTGGATAATGCTTAACGCCTCTTTTCTGTCTTGGATATCTACGCCATTTTTATACGCTTCGTTTGCCACCGCATAGAGCATTGTGTGCCCGGTAGCGTCAGCAGTGTAGCAGGTTCGCCATTTTTTGGTGCCACCAAAATCGCGTGAGTGGATATAGCCGTGCCTGTACTCCTCCTCGGTAATGGTAGTCTTTTGGGCATTGATGATAGCAGTCCTATCGCCTTTTTTGATTCTCGTCCAAGGCACGCCCCACGCAGCAAGCTCTCTAATAGCCTTTGGCGCAGTGGTTACAAACATTCTCGCCACTTCTTGATCACAACCCCAATCGCTTCCCTTAACCGTATCAGCAAAGTGCAAATCCTCATTATCCCCATCACTCATTTTTGAATTCCCAAGGCTTGCTTGCATACCACCCTGTGCCGCTGCAGAGTGCGATCGCTTAACCGGCACGAGAGACAAAACTATTGTGTTTAAGCCCTTTTGTTTTGCTGCAATCGATGCTCTAAGCCCAGCCAAGCCCCCGCCTATCACAAGCGCATCACAATATGTTATCTTCATTTGCTCTCCTTTTTGCCAAAGTCTTGTATATCTTGTGCTTTATAATCTTGCAAGGTTTTTTGTGAATCTTGCCCCAAACCGATAGACACATACGCAGCATAGGTGCAGATACCAAGCGCAAGGAAGAAAATAGTCATACCCATTTTGATAGTGCGGAGAGTTTTGATACCAAGTCCCTCAAACCAACCCCATTTGATACAAAGCCTATAAAGTCCCACAGATCCGTGAATCTCCACCGCTATAAGGAGCACCAAATACAAAAGCCAAAAGTGATCATGTACAAAACGATATGCAGAAGTGCTCGGACCGATGGTATCGGGTTTGGTAAGCATAATATAGAGATGAATACTGCCTAAGAAAAAGAGAGCAAAGCCCGTGAGCACTTGCAATCCCCAATAGCTCGTATCGCCGTGCTTCATTAAGTCCTTATGCACTTTAAAAGACAAAAATTGCTTGTAGTTAATGGGAAACTTGCGCACTGCCAAAAATGCGTGTGTAACAAACGCAACGATCACAATCGCGGCAATAATACTCACGATGATGGGTTTCCCACCCTCAAAGATAAAATCCAGCTCAAAAAACTTAGTGATGGCATACATCGCCTCTTTGCCGAGCAAAATGCTTGAGACAAAAAACATATGCGCTATCATAAACAACGCCAAAAATAAGCCCGTAGCACTTTGGTAAAAATCCAGCTTTGCAGGGATCTTGCTATGCTTGCGCTCAGGAGTTACGCCGGTGTAACTCTCAATAACTTTCTCTTCTTGCATATCCTCTCCTTATCTTGTGTTATATTCCCCTTATACGTTGAATATATCTTTGATTGTAGGACAAAATGCTTTTAAAAAGATTAAGAAAAGAAAATGTTATAAAAAACTTTTTTCGCGCTCGTGTATTTTTGTTACTTTTCCTTCGCTGATTTCTGCGACTTTGTTAGCAAGCTCGATGGTGCTCGGTCTGTGGGCGATGAGGATGATGATTTTGTCCTTGCGGTTTAGGTGTATGGCTTCTTTTATCAAATCCTCGGTTTGTGAATCTAGTGCGCTTGTCACCTCATCGAGTATGAGAATATCGGGGTTTTTATACATTGCCCTAGCTATGGCTATGCGCTGCCGCTGTCCGCCGCTTAGATTTGTGCCAAACTCATCTAATATCGTGTAAATCCCTTGGGGCATAGCCTGCACATACTCATACATTTGCGCGCTTTTTAGTGCCTCTATCACGCGCTTTTCATCGACTTCCATACCATAGGCGACATTTTTGGCAATGCTATCGTTAAAGATAAAGATTCTCTGTGTAACGATGGCGATATTCTCACGCAGGCTTTTTTGTGTGTAGTCTTTGATATTTTTGCCATTAATGAGAATCTCCCCGCTCTGACACTCATACAAGCGCAGTATGAGATTAACTAGCGTGCTCTTGCCACTCCCGCTCTTGCCCACTAGAGCTGTGATTTCATTGCGCTTAAAATCTAGGCTAATGCCCTTAATCGCGTGGGTTTGCTCATAAGAAAAACTCGCGTTTTTAACCTGTATAGAATCTATGGGCTTTGTGAGGGTGTGCGTGCCATCTGTGATATGCGAGGTTTTGCTAAGGATTTCAAAGATTCTATCGCTTGCGACTATCGCGCCCTGCATACCGCCCCAAATATTGACGAGTTTTTTAAGCGGTGTGAAGATCATAAAAAGCGCGGCAGCAAACGAGCCAAACTCTTCAGCCGTGAGCCTCCCAGCGTGAATCTCAATCGTAGCGATGTAGATAATCCCAGCCAACGCCACCGCACCTAGCAGCTCCATTAGCGGCGTGGTGAGCTCCCCCACGCGCACGGACTTCATACTGATTTTTAGGAATTGCCTATTTTGCTCTTCAAAATGCTTGGCTTCGAGCTTTTCGCCATTGCTTGCCTTGATGATCTCGATATTATTGAAAATCTCGGTGAGCTTGGAGGTGATATCGGCATTTTTTTCTTGCAGGGAGCGAGCGTATTTTTTCATCTTGCGGATAATCATATTGATCGGTATGAGCGCAAGCGGGATCACAATAAGCCCGATAATCGCGAGTTTGGGGCTTTGGTAAAACACCACGCAAACAAGCCCAATAATCGTGCTAAACTCGCGGATAAACTCCGTAATGTAGTTAGAGACTGCCATACGGATAATGCCAATATCGTTGGTAATGCGCGACATTAGCTCCCCGCCACGCATTTTGTTAAAAAATTCTAGCTCAAGGCTTAGCATATGCCCAAGCATTCTATCTCGCACCTGACGCACGATATCCTGCCCGATAAAATTCATAAAATACGACTGCACATAAGTCCCGCCCGCTTTGCCCAAATAGATTAGGATAATCAAAAGTGGCATAGCAATAGCAAGGAGATTGTCTCGCGCCATATCTTCAAAGTTAAAAAGGGGAGTGTTTTTGGGGACTTTTCCCATAAGCGTGCCTAGCAGCGGCTCAACCATATAGGTTACCCCTGCCGTGCAGAGTGCCGCCACCAAGGACGCGCTTACAGCGATGATAAATGAAGTGTAATGCCCCTTGATATAGGGCAAAAAGCGTCTAAAAAACTGGATTAAAACTTTCACTTATAGCTCAAACCCAGCGTCCAAAATAGCCTCAGAAATTTGCTCCTGTGTAGCGGGCGCGCTAAAATCCACCTGCACGCTTTTAGCAGAGAGATCCACCTGCACGCGCTCCACACCATCGATTGATCCGATAAACTTCTCGAGTTTATCGACACAGCCCTGACATCTCATACCGCCCACATTGTTAAATGTAGCTTCCATTGTTGCTCCTTTAGATTTATAGAATCTCAAACCTCCTCAACCGCGATGAGTTGAGCACCACGCTAATAGAGCTAAAACTCATCGCAAGCGCACAAAACATCGGGTCTAAGAAGATTCCAAAGCCTCCGAGTGCCCCAAACGCAATGGGGATAAAAACGATATTATACCCAAAAGCCCAGAATAAATTCCCCTTTATATTGGCAATCGTCGCCTTGCTTAGGTTATAAGTGTTTAAAATCGCCTTGGCGTTGTGGTTGTAGATAATGATATCTGCGCAGTTTTGTGCCACATCATTGCCGCTTGCATACGCCATACTCACATCCGCGCTTTTGAGTGCCGCGGCGTCATTTACCCCATCGCCCACCATCAGAATCTGCGCGTGGGGATCGTGCGCCTTCGTGCGCGTGATAAACTCTAACTTATCCTTTGGCTTTGCCTGTGCGATGACTTCATCAATCCCCAAAACTTCCGCGCTCGCCCTCGCGCTCTCTTTGGTATCGCCACTTAGCATTGTTAGGTGGAGGTTTTGCGCACGCAGGGATTGCAGCGTAGGGACTATCTCGGGACGCAGTAAATCACGCAAATACAGCACGCCGATGATGCGTTGAGAATCTGCCAAATACACCGCGAGCTTAGAATCTACGCAATCCACAAAAGGATTTGTGATATGAGGATTATGCAGCTTGACACATTCAAGATTGCCTAGGGTATAGATTGTGCCCTCTATCTCGCCCCTAATCCCAAAGCCAGCGATGGATTCAAAGTTTTGCACAGGCTTTAGCTCCGCGTTGTGCGCGGTGGCATAGGCAGTGAGTGCTTGGGCGATGATATGCGCGCTATTAGATTCTAAAGAGCGCACGATGGAGAGAAACTCACGCTCTTTTATCTCGCTTCGCGCTTCAAAGACTTCAAGCCCATCAGAGAGCGTGCCGGTTTTGTCAAACACGATATGCGTGGTTTTGCTAAGCGATTCTAGACAACTTGCGGTTTTAAAAAACACGCCCATCTTAGCCGCCTTTGCCTTAGCGTGCAAAAACGCCATAGGCGTGGCAAGCCCAAGCGCGCAAGGGCAGGAGATCACAAGCGTGGCGATAAAAATATCAAGCCCAAAGCTAAAATCACGCATAGCCCACCAAAACACTCCCGCAACAAGTGCTATCGTGATCACTACGGGCACAAAAACTCCCGCGATTTTATCGGCTAAGATTCCAATAGGGGCTTTAGATTCTGTGGCATTAGCGATGAGGGTAAAGATCTGGCTTAGCATACTCTTAGCACCCACCTGCGTGGCTTGCAGCACCAGCGCACCCTCGATATTAATAGAGCCTGATAAAAGAGAATCTCCTGCTTTTTTAAGCACCGGAATGCTCTCGCCATTGATACTACTCTCATCGACACTGCTGCGCCCCTCGAGCACGATCCCATCGACAAGCACCATATCCCCGGGCAGGACTTTTATCACATCATCTTTTTGCACTTCTTGGGCTAGAGTCTCTACCCACTCGCCATTTTGCGCGCGTTTTAGCACCTTTTTTTGGTTGATTTCAAGCAGGAAGTTCGCACTTTGTTTGGCGTCCTCTTTGGAGACATTTTCGATATATTTGCCAATCATCACAAAGCACAAAATCACACTCACGCTCTCAAAATACAAATGCGTGTGAGAGCTAAAAATATCCACCATTCCCTTTAGGCTATACAAAAACGCCGCGCTCGTGCCAAGGGCGATGAGAGAATCCATCGTGGGATTGCGCGCGATGAGGGCTTTGAAGCCTTTAAGATAAAAACTCCTCCCCATATGCATCACCACCAATGTGCTAAAAAGCATAATCACTGAATCTGCCTCTAGCGAGATGAGCGCGTGGGGCTTGAGGAAGCCAAACATCGCGTTAAAGGCAAACACAAGCGTGATGAGTGTGAAAATAATCGCAAGCATTAGGCGTCGCTTAGGTGGTAGAAGCTTAGAATCTAGGGCGTTAAGGCGTGCAAAAATGCCGCTAGATTCTGTATCGCTTTTCTGGGCTTTGGGTGGGAGCATACTAGGCGTGTAGCCAAGCTTGGCGATGAAGGCAAAAATCTCTTCAAGGCTCGTGAGATTCTCATCATAAGTGATATGTGCTTTTTGGCTGATGAGATTGACTTGTATGTCCTTGCAGTAGGGCTTGCGCGAGAGCGAGCGCTCTATGCCGCTGCTGCAGGCTGAGCAGCTCATACCATCGATGTAGAAGTTTGCTTGTTTCATTAAGAGCTCCATAATTTTAATTGAAAATTTTAGAAATTCGGCTTGCACGCAAAACAAGGCGTAGCCGAAGTTTCTTTAGTAATCTTTAAATGAGTGCAGCGGCTCGGCTTAGTCACTACCGCTTAGGTAGCTCCTTGCGCCTCGCCTTGCACAACATTTAAATCTTACGCACAATCCTAGAATTTCTGGCAAGCCTTCTTAGAGTCGTGTTCTCACGGATATTTTCTAATTTTTCAAGTCGCTTGTTTGCGCAAAAGAAAAAGGGGTTTATCCCCTCCCCGCTCCCCTTAGCCCCGAAAAAGATAAAGCGCCGCTTTTCTTTTTCGGCAATCAAGGGGAGTGCCTCGCTGTTTCCTTGTCTAGGCAAAAATCAGCGGTGGCACTGCTGCCACCTTGCTCCTGATTTTTGCCACCACGACAAGGGCGAGGGGCGGTTGGTGCTAACGCACCTACATATTTTAATGGGGCAAAGCCTTGATGAGATTCTGCAATCGTGGCAGATTCTGTGATTGTTTCAGAATCTAGATTCTAAACTTTCCCTAGATTCTGTTTGCTCCCACTAGAAATTCTAGGATTACTAAAGAAACTTCGGCTACGCCTTGTTTTGCGTGCAAGCCGAATTTTAGAATCTAACGATTCTCGCGGCGCAGTGTAATATCCCAGAGTAAATAGTTCCCAACTCCACCCACCACAAGAATTTCTAACACAGATTTTGCTATGATGAGCTTAGATTCTATCCACGACAAAAGGAATGGTTTTGCCCACAAAATTTGAACAAAAAATGCACGCCCTCACGCACAAGCCCCTGTTTTTGGTGGCGTTGTTTGCGAGCACCTCGATGACGGTGCTAGGCAATGTCGTTATCGCCCCATCACTCCCCGCGCTCAATGAGCATTTTGCCCATATCCCTCACGCCGATGTGCTCGTGCCGCTTATCCTCACTCTGCCTTCACTCTTTGTGATGTTTTTCTCGCCCATAGCCGGCATTGCAATTGATACCTTTGGGAAAGTGCGATTTTTGCTCCCCTCAATGGTGGTTTGGAGCATTGCAGGAGTGCTTGGATTCTGGCTTGATGATATTTATTCTCTGCTCATCTCACGCGCGATTTTTGGTATAGCCACGGCGTTTGTGATGACTTCTGCCTCGGTGCTAGTGGCGAGCTACTACACAGGCAGCGAGCGACAAAAAATGCTCGGTGTGCAGGGCTTTGCCACTGCGGGCGGGAGCGCGGTGTTTTTGAGCCTAGCGGGGTATCTCTCCGCGCTTAGCTGGCGGTATCCGTTTTTGGTGTATTTTTTGGGCTTTGTGTTTTTTGTCTTAGCGAGTGTGTATCTCTTTGAGCCCAAAACTCCAAAGGGCGCATCACACGAGATTCATAGCGATGAGCCTTTTAGAATCTGGGCGTTTCTCCCTGTGTATTTTATGGGGTTTTTTGTGATGGTTACCTACTTTGTCTCGCCCACGCGCCTGCCCTTTTTTATCACCCAATACCTGCATGAGAGCCCCAAAATCGTGGGAATCTCTATGGCGATCTCTGCGGTGGCGTTTGGCGTGATCGCGCTTTTTTATGAGCGTATCAGAATCTACCTTAGCATCAAGCAAGTCTATATGCTCGCCCTTGCGGCGATGGGGAGCGCGTTTTTGCTATTTTTTACCTTTCACACATACTCCATCGTGCTTGTGGGGCTGATTTTGCTTGGTTGTGGCGGGGGGCTAATCCTTGTCAATAACAACTCCTATCTTTTTAGCATTGCCAAACCTCATCAAAGAGGTAAGGCTATGGGGCTTATGAGCTCTTGTATGTTTTTTGGGCAATTCGCCTCCCCACTCATCACGCAGCCATTCATACGCGCTTATGGGCTTTTGGAGCTTTTTTTGGGGCTTGGTGTAGTGATTTTTGCACTTTTGGGGGTGGTGGGCTTAAGAAAAATGTGATATTAAGGGCTTTTTGGCTAGGATTTTGGATTTTTGAGGAGGAATGTAATGCAGGATTTTTTTTCACTTCAGGCTTTTATAGAGTTGCTCGATCAGACAAACACCTATCTTTATACCTATATTTTGGTTTTCACGCTTCTTGCGTGCGGGATTTATTTTAGTATCCGCACGCGCTTTATTCAGTTTCGCTTTTTGCCACAGGTTTTTAAGATTTTGCGAGAAAAGTCCCACGAGGAGCACGTCTCGCCATTTGGGGCGTTGATGATCTCTACCGCCTCACGCGTGGGTATAGGCAATATCGTGGGCGTTTCGGTGGCGATGAGTATGGGCGGTGTGGGTGCGCTGTTTTGGATGTGGATCACGGCTCTGCTTGGTGGGGCAAGTGCGTTTATAGAGAGCACGCTCGCGCAGGTGTATAAGCGCAAAGACGGCGCGTATAACTACAAAGGCGGTCCGGCGTATTATATCCAAAGCGCGTTGGGCTCAAGGGGCTTTGGGATCGTGTTTGCCATCTCGCTTATTTTGTGCTTTACCTATGGATTTAACGGCTTGCAGTCCTATACGCTCACTTCTGCGTTTGAGATCTATATCGGCTCAGATTCATTCCAAAATGGCTATTTCAGAATCTTTCTTGGCATCTTGCTATCTATGCTTGTGGTAGGGTTTTTTTATGGCAAAAACAAATCTTCGGCATTCATCACTTCAATCCTCGTGCCCATTATGGCGATTGGGTATTTTGGCGTGGCGGCTGTGGTGATCGTGAGCCATATTGATGAGCTGCCTCGTGTGTTTGCCCATATCCTTGAGCAGGCTTTTGATTTTGAGGCGATTTTTGGGGGATTTGCGGGTAGTGCGATGGTGATAGGCATTAAACGCGGATTGTTTTCAAACGAAGCGGGTATGGGCTCTGCGCCTAATGCCGCTGCTGCCGCACACACCACGCACCCTGCCAAACAAGGTATGGTGCAGACACTCTCTGTGTTTATCGATACGATCATCATCTGCACCGCTACTGCGCTAATGGTGCTCTGCTCACAGGAGAATTTGCAGGATTTAAAGGGTATGGCGATTATGCAAAGGGTGATGCAGGGGTATTTTGGGGAGTTTGGATTGCATTTTGTGAGCATTGCGGTGGTGCTCTTTGCCTTTACCTCGCTTATTGGCAATTTTTTCTACGCACAGATGAATTTCAAATTTATCACACAAAACAAACTCGCACTCAATATCTTCCGTGCAAGCGCGGTGGCTATGGTGTTTGCCGGCACACAGATAGATTTTAAACTCGCGTGGGATTTGGCAGATGTGTTTATGGGGCTTATGGCACTCACTAATATCGTGGCGATCCTCCTGCTTGGTAATATCGCATTGCGCGTGCTAAGAGACTACGAGAAACAACGCAAAGAGGGCAAAGATCCGCATTTTAAAGCCGCTGATGTGGGGCTCACAAACACCGAGTGCTGGAAATAGCAATGGCGCGCGTTAGTGTGTTTGGCGGTGGCTCGTGGGGCAGGGCTCTAGCCTTTGGACTCTCGCAAAAAAATGAGGTGTGTATCGTCTCTAGGCGCGATCTCACGCACTCGCTTGCGCCAAATATCAAGCAAGTAGGGCTAAGCGAGGCACTGGAGAGTGAATATTTTGTGATAGCCATCGCGACAAACGCGCTGCGGGGCTGGCTAGCGAGTGTGAATCTCCCAAAAAATTGCAAAATCCTCGCTGCTTCTAAGGGCATAGAAACAGAGTACAATGCCTTTGTGAGCGATATTTATGAGCATTTTACCTCACAAAACAATGTCGCCTACCTCTGCGGACCGAGCTTCGCCTCAGAAGTTTTGCGCTCACTGCCCTGCGCACTTGTGATCCATACGCGCAACCTCGCGCTTGCACGGGAGTTTGGCGCGCTTATGCCAAGCTTTATCAAAACCTATGAAAGCCCCGATGTGATAGGTGGGGAAATCGCTGGAGCGTATAAAAATGTCATCGCCATCGCTGCGGGGATATGCGATGGGCTAAATCTGGGGGCAAACGCCAAAGCTTCACTGCTAGCACGCGGGCTTGTGGAGATGAATCGCTTTGGAGAGCACTTTGGGGCGCAAATGGAGACTTTTTTGGGGCTCTCGGGTGCTGGAGATTTGTTTTTGACTTCAAACTCCACGATGTCGCGCAACTATCGCGTGGGGCTTGGGCTCGCTCAAGGCAAAAGTATGCAAGAGATTCTATGCGAGCTAGGCGAAGTAGCTGAAGGCGTGCGGACTTCACAGGCTATCACGCAAATAGGAGAGAGAGAGCGTATCTATGTGCCTATCGCTAGTGAAGTGTGCGCAATAATCAATGGCAAACATATCAGTAAAAGTCTTGAAACATTGATGAAATAAGAGAGAAATCTTAAAAGAGTTGTGTAAGGAAGTGGTGGGAGGAGAGCTCTAGGGGGCGTCTCCCTAGAGCTATAAAGCCTTATTTTTTGCTCACGAGATCTTTTAGAGCCTTACCGGGTCTAAACTTAGGCACTCTCTTTTCTTTAGTAGTGTAAGTTTTGTTAGTTCCGGGGACTTTACCGCTCTTTGCTTTTTGCACTGCAGTTTCAAATTTACCAAAACCAACGAGCTCCACGCTCTCTTTTTTAGCAAGTGCTTTTTCTACCGCCTCTGTGAAAGCATTTACCGCTCTTTCAGCGTCTTTTTTAGTTTCGAACTTTCCTGTAGTCTTAACGAGATCTATAAAGCTTGCCTTGTTCATGATGAACCCCTTTCTTAATGAAATTTAAAAAACACGCATATTGTAGCAATTTTTGCGCAAAAGTCAAGGATTTAACGCGTTTTTGGCATTTTTTTGGCAAAAATTTACGCACAATGCGTATTTATAGCACATCGCCCTGTGTGAGCGGCTGCCCAAACTTCAGTGCCCTAGCCGCTTTGCGCCCTAGCAGACTTTTGTAGATTCTAGGGTGTAGCCCGCCATTTGGGCGCAGCACCTTGATATTTTCAGCACTGAGCTCCTCGCCCTCGCCTATATCGCGCACCACCCAAATGCTCCGCGCAAACTCACGCCCCCTTTTTTGTGTGGGCATACACTCCCCCTCCCCCATCATCTCGCACACATTGTGTATCTCCCTTACCAGCGCGCCAAACTCTTGCGCATCCAAGCTAAAGGCACTATCGGCACTCTGCAGGCTTTTATCTAGTATGAAATGCTTCTCCACCACGCTCGCACCCAATGCCACCGCCACACTCGCACATAGCGTGCCAAGCGTGTGATCAGAGAGCCCAAACTTCACGCCATATTTTTGCGCAAATGTGGGCATACTCGCCAAATGCACAGAATCTAGGGGTGCGGGATACGCACTCGCGCAAAGCAGCAGCGTGAGATCGCGCACGCCACACTTTTTGCACAGCGTGATCGCCTCGTGCAGCTCGCGATCGTCAGCCACGCCACTTGAGAGGATCATAGGTTTCTTAAGCCGCGCCACATACTCCACTAGCTCGAGATCTAGCACTTCAAAACTCGCGATTTTATACATCGGGCAGCCCAGAGATTCTAAAAAATCCACCCCCTCTTTAGAAAAAGGCGAGCTAAAGACGACTAGCCCTAGCTCACGCCCTAGCGCAAAGAGCTCCTTATGCCACTCCCAGGGCGTTTGCGCCTCCTCATAGAGCTCATAGAGATAGCGATCCTCCCACAATCCCCCTTGGATTCTAAAATGCTCGTTTTTGGCATCTAGCGTGAGGCAACTTGGCTTGTAGGTTTGGAGCTTCACGGCGTTTGCGCCACTTTGGGCGATCGCTCGCAGCGAATCGCGCGCTATCTCCAAGCTCCCGCAGTGATTAGCACTTAGCTCTGCCACGATAAGCGGTGCTTTGGCAGTATTTGTGCTATGGCGTGCTATCTCAAAGTTTGCGACATCACTCTTGCTCATTATGAGCACATCACAAAACCTCCCATCACTCACCACAAAATCCTGCAAAGTGCCGTTGTAGCCAAATCCCGCCTTGGTATAAAAATCTATCGCGCGCGCATTTGTGCTCATCACTTCTAAAAACAAACTATGCAGCCCCAACTCCTCAAAGGCAATGTGCTCGATGATTTTTAGAATCTCCTGCCCCTTGTGCGCGATATGCGTGGCTTTGGGGTTGGTATAGATTCCCAAATAGGCGTGTTGGTGGCGCATACGCGTGAGCGAGCCCACGCCAAGGATATATCCATTATGCAGGATTGCCCAGTAGCGTTGCGTTTTATCAAGCTTCAAATGCTCCACAAACTCAAAATGCCCCTTGTGCGTGATATGCGCGCTATACATCCACCGCGCCACCTCTGGAGTGTTGCGTATCGCGAGTATCTCCTCTAGCACCTCCCTATCGCACGCACAAAAATCCCGCGCCTCATAATCGCCTATTTTGTAATTCATACGCATATCCTTTTAAGAGTGTAAGCCAAAGATATTCCCCAAGGCAGATTCTAGCTCTAGCCCTATGCGCAGGGCTTTGAGCGTGGTTTTAGCCTGATTGCGCGCAAACTTTGGCAATAGGGATTGTATGAGCGTGGGGATTTGCGCGAGGCTTTGGGCGTGTTTGAATGCCCCAAGGGCGGCAAATTGCGAGATTTGGAAATGCTGATTTGGGGCGGATTCTATCATAATGGTGGGCATAAGACTAGCAGCCAGCTCGATGAGCGTGCCACCGCCCGCGCTGATGGCGATGTCGCAGCGGCGCATAAGCGCGTGCATTTGCACAGGGCTAAGATCGCGATAGTGCTTGAGATAAGGGCGCGTGGGCGGAGTGTGGGGGTAGTGTCGCCCAAGCACGAGGTGGATCACACAGGGCATAGAATCTAATGAGGGATTGTGCGGGGCGAAAAGCACGCTAGATTCTATAAATGGCAGAATCTGCGCGCTAAGATTGCCCAGATCGCTCCCCCCAAAGCTCACAAAAATATCGCCCACCCTCTCGCGCACCGCCGTGATGGGCGTAAATGCCTCATCACTTAGCCCAAATCCCAAACCTAGCAAATGCCTTGAAATGCGCGCAGCATAGAGCTTGTGGGCATTTGGCGCGGCATTGAGGATAAAACTCTGTGGCGGATACACGGCGCGATTGGTATCATCAAAGCACACAAGGCGCGCGAATACTGAATCTAGCAGCGCGAAATGCTCTCTCCCAAACACATAGCTATCCACCACCGCGCCCAACGCCTCCCCTGATAGAATCTGCGCGCAAAACGCCTTGAGATTTTCTACCTCATCGAGCTTGTGGGTAATGATGGGGCATAGCACAGATTCTATGGGATTTGTGCGCGAGGAGAGGAGCGCGAGCTTGTGTGCGAGCGCGCTCACACGCCGATAATGCCCTAGCCCAGCCTGCGCGCCATCATCATAAAAGAGGTAGAGTTTCATTATTGCGCTTGTGGCGTGGGGGCGGGGTGGGTGAGCTGATATTTGAGCTCAGCAAGCTGCCAATCCTGCGGTGTGTCGATGTCCTGAGCGTGGAGGGGATTAAGGATAAGCGCGCGCGAGTGTGGGGTGAAAATGGGGAGCTGCTCCCTAAAACTCTTAGCACGCGCGAAATAAAACTGCCCCGCGTCGTGATAGAGTGGCGCGAGATCTTGGGAGCGCGTGTGCTCAAACTCGGGGTGCAAAAGCGTGGGGGCGAGCGAGTGGGCATTATGCGCGTTTAAAAGGCAAGCCCTAGAATCCACGCGCCCATTAGATTCTATAAACCCCGCAGAATCTACAGAATCTACAAACTCCACAGAATCTAGCCTAAAGCTCCGCCACGGGCTATGCGCATACGCCAGTGCGCCAAACACATAGCGCACGCGCCTATCCTCACAAAGCAGGGCGTGGGCTTGTGTGAGGTAGTGCGTGGGCAAAAGCGGCGTAGCGGGATAGAGGCAGCAGATAAAGTCCTCATCGCGCGCCTGCAGGCTCTCAAGCGCGTGGGCGATGACAGGGAGCGTGGGTGTGTGATCATCAGCTAGAGCTTGAGGGCGCATAAAGGGCGTCTTTGCCCCATAGCGCACGGCGATAGTGGCTATCTGTGCAGAATCTGTGCTCACGATAACCTCATCAAAAATCCCGCTTTTTAGCGCGTTCTCAATCGCATAGGCGATGATGGGCTTGCCACAAAAGGGTTTGATATTTTTGTTTGCGATTCGCTTAGAGCCTCCGCGCGCGGGGATTATGGCGAGATTCACAGCATTGCCTAAAAGGGCCACACGCTCTCTATCCCATCACTCACGGGATTTTTGCTACGCGTTTGGCTGATAGGTCCTACCGAGCGATAGGCGATCTTGGCATCGGCGAGGTAGCGGCTTTGCACGGTGTTGTTTTTTTCCACATCATAGGGGCGCACCACGCCGCTTACTTGCAGGATTTGCTTCTCGCCATCGACGAGAATCTCCTTTTGCCCAGCGATGAAGTAGTTGCCATTTTCTAGCACTTTGATGATGCGCGCGGTGATAGTGGCGTTGATAGAATCTGTATGGCTTTGGTTGCCCCCGCCTGTGAAGTTGGTGGTGTTGTTGGCTTTGGTGAGTGTGTAGGCACTTTGGTTGTTGAGCTCTTGGGCGATTCTTTGCTGCTCCTCATCAGCCCCGCCATATTGGATACTAGGGGGCGTTACCACGCCGCCACTCGTGCCGTTGTAGGCTTTGTTAGTCGTGAAGTTTGCCGTGGCGTTTTCACTGATAATCACTGTGATGAGATCATCGGGCTTCATCGCCCTCCTATCGGCAAATAGTGGCCTATCCCCTGTCCCAAAGAGACTGCCTGCACGCGGAATCTCTGGGATAAATTCTTGGGAGGGCGACTCCTCGACATAGTTTGGAATCTCGCTAAAGTCGATATCCGCATCAAAAGCATACACAAAACTCGCAAGGCCCACAAAAGCGCACAATCCCGCGCATAGTCTCATTTTTTTCATCACCTAATCCTTGGTTTTGGTGTTTTTGGGATAGAAGCAAAGGGCATTCCGCGTGGGGTTTGCTAAGCCTAGACTTAGGATTTTTTATCTGCTTTGGTTTTTGTGGGGTTAGATTCTGTATTGGCTCGTTTTTTAAAACCTCTTTCAATTCTACGCTTTTGAGAATCTCCACCTTAGATTCTGTAAATGCCCTAGATTGTGAATCTGCTTTGGATTCCCCAAATTCCGCATTGCTTAGATTCTGTCCTTGCTCGCTTTTTGGAATCCCTTTAGATTTTGTGTGTGTTTTAGATTCTGAATCCGCACTAGATTCTGTAGATTCTAAATTTCTTAGAATCGCATTCTCACGAATACTTTCTAGATTCTTAGAATCTCGTGTTTGCGCAAAAAGAAAAGGGGTTTCCCCTCTCCCCGCTCTCCCCAGCCCCGAAAAAGATAAAGCGCCGCTTTTTTGCTGCGCTTTGCTTGCAACCCGTTGGGTCTTTTCGGCAGCCACAAAGTATATCTTTTGGCGGGAGAGCCTCGCTTTTTCCGCTTCTAGCGCAATCGTTGCGGAGGCACTGCTGCCTCCTTTTCTCAACGATTGCACACCACGAAGCGGGCGAGTGTCGGTTGGTGCTATCGCACCTACACATTTTATTTGATTTTTGCGTTGCAAAAATGGCGCAATTTTGCAATTGCGCTTAGGCATCGTGCTTGCGCACGCACTATTATTTGTATTTAGCAAAGCCTCGCTAGGATTTTTTGGCGTTGTGGATTCTGTAAGTTGTTTAGATTCTGTATTTGAATCTAAATTATCAAAATTAGAATCTAATCTTTTCTTAGATTCTGAATCTACACGAGATTCTGTTAAATTAGATTCTAAGCCCACATTAGATTCTGAATCTGCCTTACATTCCGCGCTTGGCTTGCCCTATTGGCGTGGTGTGGATTCTGTGAGTTCGCTATTGCAAGCAAAAAAATTAGTCATTGCGGTGTGGCTGTGTAAGCTTTGCGGATTTTTTGGAAGGTTAGCGGACAAACCGAGCGTGCCTTCCGAAAAATCCGCAATCTTATCGCATTGCATACCCAAGGAGCCGTTTTCCATGAAAAAAGCCCAATGCCTTAACTCACAACCGTTTATAATCATCCTCTAATCTCACAATATCATCCTCCCCCAAATACTCACCCATCTGCACTTCTATCAGCACGAGGGGGATTTTGCCCGGATTTTCTAGCCGATGGGAAGCACCCATAGGGATATAAGTGGATTCATTTGCCTTCAAAAACACTTCCCTCTCCCCAATCTGCACGATCGCACTCCCGCTCACCACGATCCAATGCTCGTTGCGATGAAAATGCTTCTGCAAGCTTAGTCTATGCTTTGGCTTGACGACGATTTGCTTGATTTTGTAAGTGGGAGATTCTAAAAGCACGCTATAAGTCCCCCAAGGTCTGTGCGCGGTGTTGTGAATCTGTGTAAGCTCCGGATAGGTGGCTTTGAGCGTGGGGATGAGCTCTTTTATGCGCTGGGTTTGCGTGAGCGGCGCGATGAGCAGGCAATCTCCGCTATTAATGATGGCGAGATTCTCCACGCCGATAGTGGCGACAAGCTTATCAGAAAGGATAAAGTTGTTTGTAGAATCTAGCTCCACATACGCGCCCTTTGTGGCGTTGCCCCTTTCATCAGCTTGCCACTCCTCTTTGAGTGCTTCAAAGCCCCCCACATCGTTCCACACAAATGTCCCCTCCACGCACGCGACTTTGGAGCTTTTCTCCATCAGCGCGTAGTCTATGCTAATCTCCTCTATGCTCTCACACGCTTTGGGCTCGAGGCGCAGTATCTGCGTGCTTGGCGCGCTTTGCTTGCTTATCTCATAGGCTTTGGTGCAGGATTCTAAAAGCCTTGGAGTATGCACCCCTAGATCGCGCAAAAACACATCGGCGCGGAAGCAAAACATCCCGCTATTCCAAAAGTATTTGCCACTTTGGAGGTATCGCTGCGCCGTGGGGAGATCGGGCTTTTCTACAAACTGCTCGACGATGCCATCTTGGGCTTTGATATAGCCATAGCCGGTATGTGGGGAAGTGGGCTTAATCCCAAAGGTTACAAGGAAGCCCTTTTGGGCGAGATCTAGGGCTTTGTGTATGCACGCTTGGTAGCTTGGCTCATCTTTGATGAGATGATCGCTTGGCAGGGCGAGGAGGATCTCCTCAGGGCTAGATTCTAAAGCCCTAAGTGCGGCAAAGCACAGAGCGGGCGCGGTGTTTTTGGCAAAAGATTCTAAGAGAAAAGAATCTATGGCTATGCCCGCATCTTGGGCAATGTCTTTAGCCAAAAAGAAATGCTTATCGTTAGTGATGACGCTAAAGGTAGCGTTGTGGCTTTGGACAAAGGGTTGGTTGCGCCTAAGCGTGTGGGCAAAGAGTGTGTTTAGCGCGTCTGTGCCCCCACTGCGTGAGGCGTCCTCTCGGTGTGAAGTCGCCTCTTTGGCACTGGGCAGGATTGGGGCAAATTGCTTGGGCAAAAGCTCGCGTGAGAGGGGCCAAAGCCGCGTGCCAGAGCCACCACAAAGTATGCTAATCGTCATAAAATCTCCTTTCAAGCTGAAAATGGTGTGGTAAGAACGCATTTTGCTTTGGCTATAATGCCAAAAATTATCGCAAACTTCACTAAAACCTTAAGGAAAGATGATGTATCGGGAAGTCTTAGCCTATTTTGCACAAATATGCGCCATACCCCACGCAAGCTTTCACACAAAAGAGCTTTTTGCCTACCTCACGCGCGAGTTGGAAAGCCTCGGATTTGTCGTGCGTAGCGATGAGGCGCGCAATATCTATGCCAAAAAAGGGGATTCTAAGCCCGTGTGCTGTCTGCAGGGGCATTATGATATGGTGTGCGTGGGAGCTGCGTCGCGTCATACGCCCATAGAGACTTATGAGGAGCAAATAGAGGGGGTGGCGTATCTGCGCGCGCGGGATTCAAGTCTTGGCGCGGATAATGGTATCGCGCTGGCGTGTATGCTGGCTCTGGGCAAAGAAATGAGCGATTTTGAAGTGCTCATCACCAACGATGAGGAAGTGGGAATGCTCGGGGCAAAAAATCTCCAAATGCTTATAGAATCTGAAGTGCTGCTCAATCTGGATTCTGAAGACATTAATGAGATCGTGCTGGGCTGTGCGGGCGGGATGGATCTGAGCGCGCGCTCAAAGCTAGAGCCTACGCACAGAATCTACGACAAAACCTTTGTGATACGCTCAAAGGACTTTGTGGGTGGGCATAGTGGGGTGGATATACACAAAAATATCCCTAATGCGATTGTGGAGTTTGCGCATTTTCTCATCGACAAGCCCGCGCAGATTCTCTCACTGCGCGCAGGGGAGAAGCGCAACTCTATCCCTGTGGGCGTGGAATGCGTGGTGGTGGCTGGTGAGGATTTTTGCCAATACGCCAATGCGATGTTTGCCATCACGCCTCTAAAATCTGGCACAGAATCTAGCGCAAAATCCGCCCCGCATTCAGAATCTAGCACGCCCTTAGAATCTAGCGCGCAATCCCACGCCTACGCAGCAGAGATCCTCTCGCCCATCATCGCGCTCCATAGCGGCGTGTATGAGATAGAATCTAGCACCAAAAGTGTGATAGATTCACTCAATCTCTCGTGTGCGCGCGTGCAAGATGGGGCATTAGAGCTCGATCTCTTTGCACGGGCTAATGATGATGCTAAGCTAGCGCGTATGCAGCGGCGTGTGGGCACGCTACTTGGGGCGTTTGGTATGTGTGTAGAATCTAGCGATTTTTATAGCGCGTGGAAGCGCAATATTAGCGATGATGACGCGCTTTTGGCTATGTTGAGAGGGCTATATGAGGCAAATGGTATCACGCCGCATATCACGCAGATTCACGCGGGGCTAGAATGCGGGATTTTGGGGCAGCGACTGCGCGAGCTTAGCAAACCAACTCCTACTAAAATCCTCTCCATCGGTCCCACCATCGACTTCCCCCATAGCACCAAGGAGCGGCTAAACCTTGAGAGTCTTAGGGTGTTTGTGGCGATTTTACAAGGGGCATTACAGAATCTAGGAGCGAGAGTATGAAAACATTGCGAGCAGGGATAGTTGGGGTGAGTGGCTACACGGGCGCGGATTTGCTAAAGATTCTCCACAAGCACCCATATTTTGAGATAAGCTATGTGGGAAATACCCAAGGCGGTGTGAATCTAGATGAAATCCATAAGGAATTTTATAATGTGCTTAATTTGCCCGTGCAAAAGGCTTGCGCTAAAGATGTGTGCGCGCAATGCGATGTGGTGTTTTTGGCACTGCCACACAAAAGCGCGATGGAGTTTGTCAAGGCATTGAGAGAAGCCCAAAAAAATACAGAATCTAGCTCGCTAGATTCACTAAAAATCATAGATTTGAGCGCGGATTATCGCTTGAGCGCGGAGCATTATGAGGCGGTGTATTGCCCACATATCGATGATGAGGGACTCTCTCGTGCGGTGTATGGACTGCCTGAATACGCGCACAATGCCATAGCAAGCGCCTCTCTAGTCGCAAATCCGGGCTGCTATCCCACCGCCACGCTTTTGGCACTGCTGCCGTTTCTCCCCTATGTGGAGGGCGAAATCTTTGTCGATGCTAAAAGCGGTGTGAGTGGAGCGGGCAAAAAACTCACTGATGATACGCACTACCCAACTATCAATGAAAATATCTTTAGCTACGCGCCACTAACCCACCGCCACCAAATCGAGATTGAGGAGAAGTGCGCGCAGTTTGGGGCAGTGAGTGCGCGCGTGCATTTTGTCCCACATTTGTGTCCTTTTACGCGCGGTATGCTTGTGAGCGTGTTTGCCACGCTTAGGGAGGAGTATGCGGATATACAGCCCCTAGAGATTTTGGAGCGAGCGTATGAGGGCGCGCCCTTTGTGAGAATCTGCACTCAAAGCGTGCGCGTGAGCGATGTGCGCGGGAGCAATATGTGCGATATCTTCGCGCTCAAGCGAGGCAGGGCGTTGTATATAAATAGCGCGATTGACAACCTTATGCGCGGGGCGAGCTCCCAAGCCGTGGTCAATGCCAACATAATGTGTGGGCTGCCGCAAGATTGTGGCATACCGCAAGTGGGGTGGTGAGTGAGTAGCGACGCACCAAAACTATCAGAGGGAGCACCAAAAGAGGCATTAGAGGGGGCATTGCGCGAGGCGGCGGCATTGCGTATCAATGACGATGCGGTGTTTGTCGCGGATGCGCATTGGAAGGCAGGCGATGAGGGGCTATTAGCGTGCTTAGATTCACTGCAATGCTCGCAGGTGTTTTTGATGGGAGATATCGCACAAATGCTCGTGGGCAATCTCGCCACAAGCACAGAATCCAACAAGGCTCTGCTAGAGTGCATACAAAATTTAAGTAAGCGTAGCTGTGTGTATTGGCTTGAGGGCAATCACGACTTTGGCTTAGAGGCGTTGGGCTCTGCTCTAGCGCAGGTGCGCTTTATCCCTCGTGCGCGCCAACCCCTCATCGCCACTTACAGAGGGCAAATCGTGAGCCTCGCGCACGGGGATTTGTTCCTAAATAAGCGATACAGATTCTATATCGGTGTGCTCAACTCCCGCTTTGGGCTTAGTGTGCTAAAGGCTATAGATTGGCTCTCGCGCGGGTGGGTGTATAGGGCACTGCAAGCAGGCATAGATTCTAAACATATCCGCGCGTTTAGGGGGGAGTATGAGGAGTTTTGCGCACGCCGCGCGCAATCGTATCAAACCTACTTCCTCAAGCGATACAAGGCTCTACCACACATCATCATCGAGGGGCACTTCCACCTAGGGCGCGAGATGTGGCTAGAGGCGGGAGGGGGGCGCGTTTTTTATGCGTGTTTGCCCTCATTTTATATTGATGGAAGCATCTTTAGGCTACAATTTGGCATTTGTCAATCACAAACTAGGGGTAAGAATGGCTAAAAAAAGTCTGTTAAATCTTGCGACAAACGAAATGGAATTGGTGGATTTTAGAATCTACGAGATACATGGCGAAGAAAGCTATGAGGGCGTGTATGGGATCAATGTCTCCAAAGTCGATGGCGTGGTGGAGTTCCCCGATCATGTCTTTGATCTCCCGGCTGCACCTGATTATGTGGTGGGGACATTTGATCTGCGCGGAGAGATCATACCGCTAGTGGATTTGGGCAGGTGGATGTGTGTGCAGACAGACACTTCAAAAACGAGCCAAAAAGTCATCGTGGCGAAATTTAATAATATCAAGATTGGCTTTATCATCCACGAGGCAAAGAGGATTAGGCGGATTAATTGGAAAGATATCGAGGGCGCGGCGTTTAATGTAAGCAACGACAATCAACGCGGTAAAATCACGGGCACAACGCCCATAGAAGATGGCAGGACATTGCTGATTTTGGATTTGGAGGGGATTTTAGATGATTGCAACTTCTACGATCCGATGAAAAATATGATCAATGAGGACGGGAGCCAAAAAGAAGTGCCCAAATTTAGCGGTTTTGCGCTGATTTTAGATGATAGTCTCGTCGCACGCAAACTCCTGCGCACTTCACTTAGGGACGCGGGGTTTGATATCATTGAGGCAGTCAATGGCGAAGATGGCATACAAAAGCTCGAGCGATTATACGAGCAGTATCAAGAGAATCTAAGCGAGCATTTAAAAATCATTATCTCGGATGTGGAAATGCCCCAAATGGATGGTTTCCACTTCGCCGCGCAAGTCAAGCAAGATGAGCGTTTTAAGGATATTCCCATTATGTTCAACTCCTCAATCTGTGACAATCTGAGTGAAGAAAAAAGCAAGGAAATCGGGGCGGAGGCGTATCTGATAAAATTCGATACGGGGTTATTTTATGATGAAATATCTCGAATTTTATCAAAATAAGAAATAAATTCTGTTAGAATGGCGGGCAGAGTTTAAATTTTGAAAGTGAGGTTAGGCAATGGACGATATACAAGAGATAATGGAGGACTTTCTCATAGAGGCTTTCGAGATGGTAGAGCAGCTCGATCAAGACTTGGTGGAGCTAGAAAGTAATCCTGAAGATTTGGACCTACTCAACAGAATCTTTCGCGTGGCGCACACGATCAAGGGTTCAAGCTCGTTTTTGAATTTTGATATCTTAACGAGCCTAACACATCATATGGAAGATGTGCTCAACAAAGCGCGTCGTGCAGAGCTAAAAATCACTCCCGATGTTATGGATGTGGTGCTGCAATCTGTGGATTTGATGAAGGCACTTTTGAGTGCGATTAGGGACAATGGGACAGACGCAAATAGCGGCATTGATATCACAGATATTGTCAAGCGACTCCAAGAGGTTTCTGGCGATAGTGGCGAGGAAAAAGCCCCAGCACAAGAGGCTAGCCAAGAAACTAACAAGGAAGATTCTAAACCGGCAGAGCAAAGCGTAAATGCTACGGATAATCCGCTTGCTGATGAGCCAGATTTGGATTATTCCTCAATGAGTGGGGAGCAGGTAGAGGCGGAAATCGAGAGGCTTTTGAAAAAACGTCAAGAAGCCGACAAGGCGCGTCGAGAGGAGCTCAAAAAACAAGGACTAGCCCCCAATGTGCAGGCACCAAGCGAGCCAAAAGAAGCACAATCTACCCCAAGCCCCCAAGCCCCCAAGCCCGCTGCCGCCAAACCAAAAGCTGGAGCCAAAAAAGAAGATGGCGGTGCTCCAGCGACCAATGTCGAACAAACAGTGCGCGTGGATGTGCGCCGCCTAGATCATTTGATGAATCTCATCGGGGAATTGGTGCTTGGCAAAAACAGGCTTATCAAAATCTATAGCGATGTGGAGGAACGCTATGATGGGGAAAAATTCCTCGAAGAGCTCAATCAAGTCGTCTCCTCTATCTCATCAATCACTACAGATTTGCAACTCGCAGTGATGAAAACTCGAATGCAGCCTGTGGGCAAGGTGTTTAATAAATTCCCGCGTATGGTGCGTGATCTCTCTAGAGAGCTTAACAAAAACATTGATCTTGTGATTACAGGCGAGGAAACAGAGGTGGATAAATCCATCGTAGAGGAGATTGGCGATCCGCTCGTGCATATCATCAGAAATTCTTGCGATCACGGCGTAGAATCTCCTGAAGAGCGACAGGCTCTGGGCAAACCTGCTATGGGAACGGTGCAACTCAAAGCCTATAATGAAGGCAACCATATCGTGATTGAGGTAACCGATGATGGCAAGGGGCTTGACGCGCAGATGCTCAAACGAAAAGCGATAGAAAAGGGCCTAATTAGCGAGAGGGAAGCAGATTCTATGTCTGACAAAGAGGCGTTTGGGATTATTTTCAAGCCCGGATTTTCTACTGCCAAAAGCATTACTAATGTCTCTGGGCGCGGCGTGGGTATGGATGTGGTAAAAACCAATATCGAAAAGCTTAGCGGTATCATCGAGATAGAATCTGAAAAGGGCGTGGGCACAACACAAAAGCTCAAAATCCCTCTCACGCTAGCGATTATGCAGGCGTTGCTCGTGGGCGTGCAGGAGGAATACTACGCGATCCCACTCTCATCTGTCATAGAAACCGTGCGCATTAGTCAAGATGAAATCTACACAGTCGATGGCAAGAGCGTGCTGCGCTCTCGCGATGAAGTGCTCTCGCTCGTGCGCTTAGCAGATATTTTCAAGGTAGATTCTGTGCTTGAGGCAATGAATGAGGTGTATGTCGTCATCATCGGATTGGCTGATCAGAAAATCGGTGTGATTGTGGATTATCTCGTGGGACAAGAAGAAGTGGTGATCAAATCGCTTGGCTACTATCTCAAAGGCATTGAGGGTATCACTGGCGCCACGGTGCGAGGTGATGGCAAGATCACGCTTATCGTGGATGTCGCTGGTATGATGAATATGGCTAAGAGTATGAAGGTAAATATCAACAAAATGCTTGACGAAGTGGAATCCCAAAAAGTGAAAAATTCTCCAAGCGACTATACCGTGCTTGCCATTGATGATAGCAGCACCGATCGCGCCATTATGAAAAAATGCCTCAAAACATTGGGTGTTACGGTGCTTGAGGCTTCAAACGGCTTGGAGGCGCTAGATATCGTCAAAAATGGCGATAAGCAACTTGATGCTGTGCTCGTGGATATTGAAATGCCAAAGATGGACGGCTATACTTTTGCCTCAGAGGTGCGCAAATACAACAAATTTAGGAATTTGCCACTCATTGCTGTAACAAGTAGAAATAGCAAAACCGACAGAATGCGCGGAGTAGAATCTGGTATGACAGAATACATTACCAAACCATATACGCCAGAGTATCTAATAAACGTCGTAAGGCGCAATATCAATCTCGTAACAGATGGGGAGTAAGAGTATGAATAATCAGCTAAAAGAAGTGTTTGAAAAGCAACAAAAAAAGAAATCAGGGGAGGACAATGCTTTCTTTGAAGAGACTTTACAGGTTATAAGCTTTATGGTGGGGAGTGAAGAGTTTGCCGTGCCTATCCTCAATGTCAAAGAAATCATCAAGCCTATGGAATACACGAGAGTTCCGGGAGCACCAAACTATGTAGTGGGTGTGTTTAACCTAAGGGGTGGTGTGTTTCCTCTCATCAATTTGCGCCTTAAGTTTGGGCTTCCCTCTATCAAGCAGGATCAGGATACTCGCTATCTCGTCGTAATGCACCAAGATGAAAATGTCGGATTAATCATCGACAAGCTCAATGAAGCCGTGAAAATCAACCAAAACGATATAGATCCTGTCCCAGAGACGATAGAGGGAGCGGAGAGCTTTATGCAAGGTATCGGAAAGCAAGAGGATAGACTCATCACTATTCTAAGTCTTGAGAATCTCCTAAAACGGACATTTTAGGGTTAAATAATTCTTAACTTTCTTATTATTTAGGTTATTTTAAGATTAATATCCTATACTTTGGTTTTGGTTCTACCAAAATACAACAACAAATAAGGGAGTAAAGATGGCTGTTAAGATTACTGATATTTGCATAGCGTGCGGTTCTTGTATCGATGAGTGTCCAGTAGGGGCGATCGTGGATGATGATGATAACCCAACAGGAGAGGGCATTTATTATGTGTATTCTAATAAATGCGTAGAGTGCGTGGGGCACAATGACGAACCAGCGTGCGCTAGTGCGTGTCCTACCGATGGCTGCATCGTGTGGAGTGAGCTCGGCTCTACCAACCGAGATTCTATCACCACAGATATGAGAGATGGCACACATCCTTGTGTGTAACTTTCTAGGATTCTAGTGCTTACTAGAATCCAAACTTTTCTCCAAAACCCAAGATTTAACAAAAACATAAAATAAAATATCCTATAATTCCCCACAAAATCATTTTGAAGGCGTATTATGACCCAAGAAGAACTCAATATGCTGATGAATAGCGACAATCTCGATGATGTTGTTGCACAAGAGGACGATACCCCATCCCAAAACAACACTAGCGAATCATCAGAACTCAATATGGAAAACTATCGCGTAGAAGCCGACAAAAAATGGCCCCCACCACCTCCAACCGACGATCACAAAGTCGTTCATCAGCTTGATGATGTTACCAAGGATTCAGAAGTCAAAGCCACACAGATTTTTGATCAGCTCGAGATTATGGGATCAGCAGCCGATAATGCCGCCAAAAAGCTCAAGCAAATCAAAAAATTCCTCGACTCCCAAGAGGAGCTCTTTAGCAAGCTCTGCGAGAGTTTCCCAAATGTGCAGACATTTACCAAAACTATGGAGGAGATCACCCACACCAAAGCCACCCTCAAAGAAGCCATAAACTACTGCGATGAAGTGAGCGATGCGTCTATGCAGGCTATGGATATTATGCAATACCAAGATATCCATCGCCAAAAAATCGAGCGCGTGATCAATGTAATGCGCGCCCTCGCACAATATATGAACTCGCTCTTTGAAGGCAAGATCGAGGATAATAAGCGCGTGAGCTCCGCTGTGTATATCGCAGGCGATAACAAAGGGGATATCGCGAGCGATGACGATATCGAGGCGCTCATCGCCTCATTTGGCGCCAAGTAGAGCCCTGCCAAATAGAGCCTTAAGAGCCTTATATGTCAGATTCTCTCAAAAAATGTGAGCTCCTCTCACCCGCGGGCAATTTTCAAAAACTCAAAATCGCCCTTGCCTATGGCGCAGATGTCGTGTATGGCGGCGTTAGCCATTTTTCACTGCGTTCGCGCTCTGGCAAGGAATTTGACTTTGAGACCTTCGCACAAGCGGTTGATTACACACACGCCCTTGGCAAAAAAATCTATGTAACCATCAACGGCTTCCCTTTCAACGCCCAGCTAAAACTCCTAGAGTCCCACATAGCCAAAATGGCAGAGCTCAAGCCCGATGCCTTTATCATCGCTGCTCCGGGCGTGCTCAAGCTCTCCAAAACCATCGCGCCCCAAATCCCCATCCACCTCTCCACCCAAGCCAATGTGCTCAATGTCCTTGATGCGCAGGTGTTTTATGAAATGGGCGTGAAGCGCATAGTAGCCGCGCGCGAGCTTAGCCTCAAAGACGCCATAGAGATAAAAAAAGCCCTGCCCGACTTAGAGTTAGAAATTTTCGTGCATGGCTCGATGTGCTTTGCCTTCTCGGGACGCTGCCTCATCTCGGCACTGCAAAATGGCAGAGTGCCCAACCGCGGGAGTTGCGCCAATGACTGCCGCTTTGATTATGAATACTATGTGCGCAACCTCGCAAATGATGAGCTCATACGCTTTGATGGGCGGGAGTTTTATGTCAAAAACCCCGATAATGGCGTGATGATGAGACTTGAGGAGAGCGAGGGCGTGGGCACGCATATTTTTAATTCCAAAGATCTCAATCTCGCAAGCCACCTTAGAGAAATCTTAGATTCTGGAGCGATCAATGCGCTCAAAATCGAGGGGCGCACCAAGTCAGCGTATTACGCCGCGATCACCGCACGCACCTACCGCAAGGCGATTGACGACTATTATGCGGGTGCGTTTGATGAGAGATTCTATCAGTCCGAGCTCCACACGCTCAAAAATCGCGGTTTTAGCGATGGCTATCTCGTGCATCGCCCCCATAGCCGCCTTGACACACAAAACCACCAAACCGCCATCAGCGAGGGAAGCTACCAAGTCAATGCCCAAGTCGCCCCAAGCGGCGATAAGGCACTCTGCAAGCACACCATTATCCCGCACAAGCCCCTGCAGATCGTCGCGCCGCTAGATTCACACATCGTGTGTGGCAAAAACGAGCTAGGCGAGATATACGAGCACGATGGCGCGCATTATATGCGCTTTTTTAAAATCGTGCTAGAAAATGGCAAGGAGCTAGATTCTATCCATAGTGGCAACACCAACCACTTCCTTTTGCCCCTACCCCTGCCGGCATTTAGCTTTTTGCGTCAAAGACTATGAGACACGCGATACACGCGCAACCCCACTCCTAAGGATTGTTATGCTTTTCTCCTCCTATATCTTTATCTTTGCGTTTCTGCCCTTTGTGTGGCTAGGCTTCCATATCCTCAAATCCCTGCCCTTTGCCGCCTCATACACCTGTGCCAAGCTCTTTTTGGTGCTCGCCTCGCTTTTTTTCTACGCGTATTTTAAGCTCGAGTATCTCCCCATACTTTTGGGCTCGATTGTGATAAATTACCTCTTTGCCCTTGCGATTTTGCGCTTCCCCTCACGCTCATCGCGCGCCTGTGCGCACAGCCTCGCTAGTGATTATCCTGTAAGCAAATTGGGGGGGGGGGCAGCACAGGGCAGGATCTAGCCCGCACGCCGCGCTAGATCCCTACCCACGCAACGCCTCCACAAAGCCCCAAAACCCAAACAACCAACAGCCCAAAAAACGCACCCACTCCCCGCTCACCCCGAGATTCTTGCTTATCCTAGGCATAGGTTTTAATCTCTGCTTACTTGGATTTTTTAAATACACCGATTTTTTCTTAGAAAATTTTAATCTTTTCACGCAGCTAGCGCACCTAGACTTTAGCATTCCCCTGCCCCATATTCTCCTGCCCCTTGCGCTCTCTTTTGTGACTTTTCAGCAAATTGCCTTTTTGGTGGATTGCTATAGGCATCGCGCCTTGAGCGATGAGGGAAATTTTGCTTGCACGCAATCTAGCACGGATTCAGAATCTAGTGCGGGCTTAAAATCTAAGGCTTTTATAGAATCTATTCCAACAGATTCACGATCTCATCAAAGCTCAGAATCTAGCCTCTTAGATTCGCATTCTCACGGATATTGTTTAGATTCTCAAAATCGTTTTGTTTTTTCGCAAAAAGGGGTTTATCCCCTCCCCGCTCCCCTTAGCCCCGAAAAAGCCGCCGCTGTTTTTGCTGCGCTTTGCTTGCAAGCCTTTGGCACGGCAATCAAGGGGAGAGCCTCGCTTTTTCCTTGTCTAGTCAAAAATGCTAAAAATGCACTCCTGCATTTTTTTAACGCATTTTTGCCACCACGACAAGGGCGAGAGATGGTTGGTGCTATCGCACCTACACATTGTAATGAGGCAAAGCCAAGCGCGGAATGTAAGACAGATTCAGAATCTAAGGAAGGCTTAGAATCTCATTTTGATACTTCAGATTCAAATAATAATGTGCGCAATAGCGCAAGCCGAGCGCAATTGTAAAATTGCGCCATTTTTGCGCAGCAAAAATCACATAAAATGTGTAGCACGCAAGTGCATACCGCCCCTCGCCCGCTTCGTGGTGTGCA
>NZ_CASDOV010000019.1:0-23206 GCF_949282165.1 uncultured Helicobacter sp.
GATACAAGATTTAGAATGATTGATAAAACTTGATTTGCTCTAAGCTCCTCAAAATTGGGAAACGAAATACTACACATACAAAGCTTAAAGTTTGCTTTAAATAAAAGGGAGGTAATTAAAAATTTATGAAATTTGAAAACAAAAAATATTTACCGCTAACAAATCCTCTGCCCCTATACCCTTAGCCCAGCTTTGTTAGTGCCATTTTTTTGTATGCGCCCTCATTTTGCCTCGTTTCACTACTCCGATCTCTAATGCCTCAAGCCTGCAGATTCTAAGCACCCTACGCATCGCAACCCTCTCACTTGGCGCAATCGCAAAAAGTATCTCATACTCTTCTCCACTTTGACAACGCCACTTCTCCCCTCCACTAAGCAAACTCTTCAAATGCCTACTATACCTTATGTCAAATCCTTTCGCAAGCTTGCCCATATCCTGCAAAAGCCCATCGGAGAGATCCATACTCGCCCTCATTTTTTTGCCAAATATCCGCATAAACGCCGCACGCAACCTCGGATACATAAAGCGATTGTGCGCTTTTTTAAAAGCACACTTACCCTTAAACCCATCGCGCCCAAGCTCTTTTAGATTCACATATTCTCGTGATCGTAGCAAACGCATAAGCTGCCGATACGATCCACCAAGTTTATAGATTCTATCCTGTGTGCAAAACACTGCCAGCCCTCTTTGCCTCACCACACGAGGGATCACCCTCCTTGAGTGCGCAAAAATACAAATATGAAACTCTAATCTACTCCCGCGCATCGTGTCTCCGCCCACAATTTGCACACCAAACTCCTGACAAATATCCCGCGTAGCATCGACAATCTCCCCAATCTCACTAGGCAAAAAATCCCTAGGTATCACAAGGCTGAGTAGGGCGTATTTGGGTATAGCGTTTTTGGCAATGGTATCTGAGAGATTTACCAAAAACGCCTTTTTAGTCGCCTCATACACACTAAACCACGCGCGCCTAAAGTGAATATCCTCACAGAATCCATCAAGTGCAACAATCCACTGCCCACAATCCCCAAAACTTCCAATATCAAATGTATGCACATCGTCATCAAGTCTCGCGCACACTCCGCTTTTTTGCAGACTTTTGAGAAAAAGCTCCTCCACACTACGCATTAAACTGCATCTTTAAGCTCACATCAAGCCATCTCGCCTGATGGATTAGTGCCCCTATGCTAAGTGCGTCAATGCCACTTTGGGCATAGGCAGCGATATTGTCTAGAGTAATATTCCCACTAGCTTCCAGCGCAATATGTGGATATCTCTCATCGCGCAGTGCCACGACACGCCTAACCTCTGTGGGCGGCATATTATCACACATCACGATATCTGCACCAGCTTCAAACGCCCTCTGTGCCATAGCATAATCCTCGACTTCAATCTCAATCTTACAAGTCCAAGGGAGATTCTTGCGAGCGCGCACAAGCGTAGATTCTAAATCTGATATAAGTGCTAAATGGGTATCTTTGAGCATCAGCGCATCGTCCAAGCCAAACCGATGATTGTGCGCGCCACCATTACGCACGGAGTATTTTTCAAACATACGCAAAAGCGGGCGAGTCTTGCGCGTATCAAGGATTTTCACACTCCCCGCACACTGCACAAAAGCATGAGTATGTGTCGCTATACCACTGCTATGTGCGATGAGATTTAGCAGCGTCCGCTCAGCTTGCAAAATTTTCACATAACTCCCGCGCACAATCCCCAGAATCTGCCGAGATTCAAACGCTTGTGAATCCTGCACGCACATTTCTAGCTTAAGTCCCTGCATCGCACACAAAGCCTCTATATACGCTTGCGCAGAAAAAATTCCTTCTTCTTTGGCAATAATATGCGCACAAGCCTCCCTATCCTCTGCTATAAGCGCAAACAAATCCCCCCGCCCCAAGTCCTCACACAAAGCCTCTTGCACAAATTGCCTAATACTCATAGATATCTTTCTATCTTTTTTCCAACATAACTTTTAAAAGATGGATTTGGGTGGCGACTTTGACTTGAATCTCCAATACACCATGGCGCAACTTAGAGGGATCAATCACTACAAAACCACCTCGCAGCGCATCGCCAGCTTTAAGAGTATTTTTGCGCAAATAGCTTGAAAGTATCACAGATCGCTTTCTCCTACTCTCCTCGAGACGCTCGGACTGCTCTATACGATCTCTAGCACTATACACCCAAGGTGTGTAAATAACAAATCCGGGATAAATGAGCATGGGTGAAGAAGTGGATGAAAATTGAGAAGAGGACTTCTCCCTAGGAGTAAAGATACCAAAAGATTCTATAGCCTTGCCAAAATCAAGGTTTGATTGTGTTGCTGCCTCATAACTTAAGATTTCAACTCTCTTGTTGTCTTGTGATGCCAAAACACAATCCCAGTCAAACAAAAAATCTTGACCTGTCTTGACTTGAGCTAAAATAAATATCGCCAAAGGCACATTATCCGCACCACCTATGGTGTGCTGCGCAATCTCAAAATGCACGAGAGAGCGCGACATATCAGAAGTTAAAATCTCCACACCATCACGATATTCTTTGTGTACTGAATCTTGAGATGGCACAGACACGCTATAACTAGCGCAGCCAAGTGACAACACACTATACACAAACACTATCGTGTATAGCCATTTCATTTTCGCTTAGCCTATCGTTTATACAAACTCAATGATTGCCATTTGTGAAGCATCGCCCCTACGAAGTCGTGTCCTCTGAATCCTTGTGTAGCCACCATTGCGCTCTTTGTACTTTGGTGCAATTTGTGTAATCAACTTCTTAGTATTCTCTTTGTCCTGCAAATGCGCAAACACAAAACGATGTGTATTAAAATCCTCTACACGAGCAGCAGTTACAAGCTTCTCAATATATGATTGAAGTTCCTTTGCCTTAAAAACACTTGTTTCAATTTTTTCATACTTAATGAGTGCGATAGCAAGATTCTTTAGCAATGCCTTTCTGTGCGCTGAAGTCCTACCTAGCTTTCTGTATCCATTATTATGTCTCATTGTATTCTCCCTAAGATTTTAGTTTAGCAAGTTTGCGTGAAAACATTGTCCTCAAATCCTCTGAAATCTCCGCGCCGATAGGATAACCCAACTCGTGAAGTTTCTCGGCAATCTCATCAAAGGACTTCTTACCCATATTTTTTATATTTTTTATATCATTCTCCTGCATAAGCGTTAGCTCACCCACATATTTAAACCCCGATCTATCAAGACAATTAAAGCAGCGCGCACTCAAATCTAGAGAACTCAAAGTCATTAAGAGCACCCTAATCTCTCCACTATCTTCTATGCTTCTACTCGGAGTACTGACTTCATTAAGCTCTACACCAAAGATACTCATTTGCTTATACATCACTGCAATCGCATCTTTGAATGCTTCTAAGGGCTTAATTTGTCCATCTGTCTGGATATCAAAAACAAGCTCTTCAAAATTTGGGTTATCCTCAAGAAGCACATTATTGATATCATACACGACACGCTTTACAGGTGTAAAATACGCATCAAGCGGTATATAGCCCTCTGCAATATCACCTCGAATCTCCTCACTTGGAACATAACCAATACCTTTTTTGATAATAAGCGAAAAGTTCAGGCTAAAATTCTCATTAATCGTCGCCAAATAAATATCTGGATTCACAACATCCGCTAAATCATTGACAAGATCTCCACCATTAAGCACCATAGGGCCATTGAAGTTGTAGCTCAAATCCACAGATGAATCGTTTTGCTTATCTTTAATGCTAAAACGAATATTTTTGAGATTTGCTATAAACTGAGACACATCCTCGACAATGCCTCTAATAGAATCAAATTCATGTGTCACGCCATCAATCTTAAGGGCTATGGCTGCATACCCAACCGAACTTGAGAGCAACAACCGTCTTAAGGGGTGAGCAAAAGTAATGGCATAACCAGATTCAAAAGGTGCAACAGTTATCGTGATGTGATTTTCCCCTACTTCCTCCACCTTTATACTTTCGGGAGTATAGGGCTCTGTCTTAATTGTTTTCATCCTAATCACCACCTTATTTATTATTTAGAATACAACTCGATGATAAGTCTCTCTTCAATGGGGATAACCACCTCTTCTCTCAAAGGAAAGCGTGTAAAGATTCCAAAAACCTTGTCCTTATCCACATCAACCCACGGCACGATCCCTGTCTGTGCAGTAAGTTCTATTGCGCGAACAATTTGGGGATTTTTTTTGCTTTTTTCTCTAACCTCAATCTTTTGTCCCACGCGCACAGAATACGAAGGTATATCTACCCTTTTGCCATCTACCAAAATATGTCCATGTGTTACCAACTGACGCGCAAACCTCCTCGTGCTGGCAAATCCCATACGATACACGACATTATCAAGCCTGCATTCAATAAGACGGATAAGATTTTCCCCCGTATTCCCCTCTTGTCGATTTGCTTCTCTAAAAAGCGCACGGAATTGCTTCTCACTCGTGCCATACATGATCTTTGCTTTTTGTTTTTCTGCAAGCTGCAAGCCATATTCTGAAACCTTGCCGCGTCTTTGTCCATGCTGCCCTGGGCCATATGGGCGCTTATCGAGTGCGCTCTTTCCCGCCAAACGACGCTCGCCTTTGAGCGCTAGAGACACTCCAAAACGTCTTTCTAGTTTTTCTACTGGACCTCTGTATCTTGCCATATTATCTCCTTACACTCTTCTTCTTTTGGGTGGCCTGCAGCCATTATGAGGTAGTGGTGTTACATCTTTGAGCCACAATACCTTAATCCCCTCTGTCGCACCCACACTTTTTACTGCGGTTTCGCGCCCGCTGCCGGGTCCCTGCACCTTGATACCGACCTCTTTAATCCCATGTTCTTTAGCTTTAGTCAATGCAGATTCGACAGCTTGCTGCGCTGCATAAGGCGTGGATTTTTTACTCCCCTTAAAGCCTAATCCCCCAGCAGTAGCCCAACAAATTACATTACCCATTTCATCTGTTACGGTTACATTAGTATTGTTAAAAGTTGCAGAGATACAAACGATTCCGCGAGCGATATTTTTCTTGGCTACTCTCTTTTTTGTTACATTGCGTTTTGCCATTCCTTACTCCTTATTTGCTTCCAACGGTTTTTTTCTTACCCTTGCGTGTGCGGGCATTATTTTTTGTCGTCTGACCGCGGACAGGCAATCCTCTCCTATGACGCAAACCACGATAACTTCCTAAATCCATAAGTGCCTTGATATCCATCGTAACTTTTTTGCGTAAATCCCCTTCCACCATATAGCTTTCTTGAATCTTCTTGGCTATGGCAGACACTTCGTCCTCGCTGAGATCATGAACTCGCTTATCAAAAGAGATATTAACGGATGTCAATATATCTCGAGAGCTTTTCAAGCCTATCCCGTAGATATAAGTCAGCGCATACTCCACTCTTTTTTTCTTTGGCAAATCTACACCAGCAATTCTCGCCATTGTCTATCCTTGTCTTTGTTTATGTTTTGGGGTTGAGCAAATCACTCTAACCACACCCTTGCGTTTGATAATCTTGCACTTATCGCACATCTTTTTGACCGAAGGTCTTACTTTCATCGCCTACTCCTTGCTTCAAAATTGCAAAATCCAAGCTCTATATAAAACAGAATTCCGAATTTTAATAAAACTTGCGATTCTATGCAAAAAATCATTAAAAGCCACTTAGATTTTGTCAAATCACAAAATCTAGCTCCTAAACTTTGAGCAAACCCTAGGAGCTAGATTCTTAAGAATCTAAGCCAACCTCACTACTTGTTGCGATATACAATCCTTCCCTTATCTACGCTATAAGGGGTGAGCTCAATGCGCACCTTATCGCCGGGCAAGATTCTGATATAATTCATACGCATCTTTCCTGCTATCCTACATAGCACAACCTTGCCATTGGCAATCTCTACCTTAAAAGTGGCATTGGGTAGTGCCTCCACAACTTTGCCATCGACTTCTATCATATCATCTTTTGCCATCTACACCTCCGTTAGTATCCGTGCTTTTCCGCCAACTATTGCCACGGTATGCTCATAATGACTGCCATTTAGCCCATCAACAGACACCACTGACCAATTATCGCTTAACACTTCAGGTTCACCACTTTTTTGACAAACCATAGGCTCTATACAAAACACCATTCCCTCACGAATCTTAGGTCCTTGTTTAGGATTTGGAGATTCTAAGAAGTTTGGAATCTCTGGCTCCTCATGAGGTGCTCGCCCGATACCATGCCCACAAAATCCTTTTAATGGCACAAAGCCATTGCCCAAAATGTGATCTTGCAAAATCTTGCTTAACTCCTTAAAGTGCATATTAACGCGTATCGCTTCTATAGCGTGATGCAATGTGTCCTTGGAGCATCGTATAAGCTGCTCATCACGAGGAGAAATCTCGCCTATACCAAAAGTGATAGCACCATCACCAAACCATCCATTATGTTCGGCTCCTATATCAACTCCTACAATATCCCCGCTTTTAAGCTTATAATCAGTAGGAATACCGTGAATAATAACCTCATTGACAGAGATACATACCGCACCGGGAAACCCATACAAACCCTTAAAGGCAGGTCTCGCCCCACAGGAGTGGATAAAATCCTCAATGATAGAATCTAGCTCGGCAAGACTCATACCCTCTTTTGCGCTTTTGCGTGCTAACTCTAAAGACTGCGCAACAATACGATTTGGTATCCGCAATGCTGCAATATCCTTGGAGCTTTTGATACTTATTGCCATCTATAGCCCAACTGCACTCAATGTCTTATATTTGTTCATATAGATTTGGGCTTCAATTTTGCGCATCGTATCTATGGCTACCTGCACCACAATGAGCACTGCCGTGCCACCAAAATAAAATTGTATGCCTGTGGCTTTGACAATAAGCCACGGGAGTGTAGAAACAAGTGCTAGATACAAAGAACCCCAAAAAGTGAGGTTGCTTGCCACATTATTGAGGAATGTCGCTGTGCCCTCACCCGGACGCATACCCGGTATAAAGCCCCCTTGACGCTTAAGATTGTCCGCTATATCTTTGGCATTAAACACAATAGAGGAATAAAAATACGCAAAGAAAATAACTAGCAAAAACATAAGGACATTATAAGTGTATCCAGTCGGGCTCAAAACATCAGCGATTTTACGAACCACCTCATTGGAAGAGGCTTGCAAAAGTGTAGAGGGGAATACCAAAATAGCTGATGCAAAAATCGGAGGAATTACCCCACTAAGATTAATCTTTATAGGTATGTAGTTCATAACACGCTTGTTTTGATTTTGCATAATCACTTTGCGCGCATATGAAACCTGCACTCTACGCTCCGAGAGCTCTACAATGATGATGGCTAAAATTGTAGCAATCACCACAATCAAAAGTCCTATAAATGCGATAATGCTAATTTGATCGGTATTTACCAAATCAAATACCGTGGCAACAGCCTGTGGAATGCCCGATACAATACCCGCAAAAATAATAAGACTAATGCCGTTGCCAACGCCTTTTTGCGTAATCTGCTCACCAATCCACATAAGCAACATCGTGCCTGTGAGCATCGAAAAAACCGCAATAGTTACAAAAATGGGCAAATCAATCGTCACAGCAGAACGCACGCCCTCCTGCATACTGCCAAGCCCTATACTCACGCTAACAGCTTGAATAATCGTAATAACAATAGTAACATAGCGAATGATTTGCATATACTTTTGCATACCATCACGCTCTTTTTTCATCTTTGCCAAACTAGGAAAAGTCGCAGAAAGAAGCTCCATAATAATCGAGGCGGTAATGTAGGGCATAATACCCAAAGAAATAATACTAAAACGCTCAATGGCATTGCCACTGAACATATTAAACAAACCCAAAACACCATCTGAATAATCACTGATTATGCTCTGGATAACTCCCACATCGACACCCGGAACAGTGATATATGCAAGCACCCTGTAAGCAAACAAAAATGCTAAAGTAATAAGGATTTTATTAACAATCGCTCTGCTCATTATTTGTTTCCACTGGTTTTAATAGACGAATCCTTAATCTTAGTAGCAAATGTTTTTGCCTTTGTTCCAATAATCTTTACCTTTGTAACATACGAAGGCATATTGATATGCTCTCGCAAAGTTGCCATAGTGATCTCTTCTAACGATTCTAGCACACTCACCTTATCCGCATTGATCACATAAGGCTTAGTCACCCTAGAAGTAAAACCCACTTTGGGCAAGCGTCTCTGTAGGGGCTGCTGACCACCTTCAAAACCTCTCTTTGCCTTATAGCCTGTCCTAGCAGTCTGACCTTTTCCGCCTCTTGTGGAGGTTTTGCCCATACCACTACCCTGACCACGCCCTACTCGCTTGATATCCTTCACGCTGCCTTTTGCAGGCTTAATATTTTCTAATGCCACGAAAACTCCTTCCTAATTCACTTACGCCTTAATTTTAGACAATGCATCAACAGTGGCGCGAACAATATTATAAGGATTGTTTGAACCAAGGGATTTTGTCAAAATATCTTTAATCCCCGCAAGTTCAATCACAGAGCGTGCTGAACCACCTGCAATCACACCAGTTCCCTCGCTTGCAGGCTTAAGTAAAATGCGGCTTGCATTGTATTTACACTCAATATCGTGAGCAATAGTCGTGCCCTTGACATTGACTTTGATGATATTCTTAAACGCGTCATCAATGGCTTTTTTGATAGCATCAGGCACTTCCTTAGCCTTCCCTAAACCAAAACCAATAAGTCCATTTTTGTTGCCAACCACAACCAATGCATTGAATCTAAAGCGACGACCACCCTTGACAACCTTTGTCACCCTACCAATATTCACAACCACTTCACTAAACTCTTCTCTATTAATTTCCATGCACTTCCTTTCACCCATACTACAACGCAATGCCATTTTCTCGCAAAGTATCTGCAAACGCTGCAACTACGCCGTGATACAAATAGCCATTACGATCAAAAACAACCTTAGAGATACCTATCCCTTTGAGCTCTTTGGCAAAGCTTTGGGCAATCTTTACAACATTTTCTTTGTTATTGCTAAGTCCCATTTTTTTGCCATCAACCGCTGCCAAAGTTTTAGATTCTGTATCATTAATCGCTTGTGCGTAAAAATACCTATTGGATCTAAAGATCGTCACTCTAGGCACATCTGCTACCCCAAAAATCTTCCCTCTTGTCCTAAGCTTCCGCTTAGTGCGCAAAGTCTTTTTTCTCTCTAGTATATTCTCTCTCATTGCTCACACCTTATTTTTTAGAAGTTTTGCCCGCTTTGCGGATAATCACTTCATCAGAATATTTAATACCCTTTCCCTTGTATGGCTCTGGTGGTCTAAATTTCCTAATCTCAGCAGCAATCTGTCCTACCTGCTGCTTATCACTACCCTTGATGGTAATAGCGTTTTTTTCCACACTCATTTCAATACCTTGGGGTATTGGATACACTACAGGATGTGAGAAACCAAGGGCAAGCTCTAGATTCTTGCCATTCACGCTCGCTTTATAACCCACACCATTAATCTCTAAGACTTTACTAAATCCACTGCTTAACCCGATAACGATATTATTCGCCAACGCGCGATAAGTCCCCCAATACGCACGAGATTGTGGAGTATCGTCTTTTTTAGCAAAGTGGATATTGCCATCTTTTAACTCCACTCCAACACGCCCAAAGGTTTCAAGTTCTTGCTGGGATTTGGCATTTTTAAAAAGGAGTTTGCTTCCCTCCAATGCCACCTCTACACCCTTTGGGATACTAATTGGTCTTTTTCCAACTCTTGACATTGTTATTCCTCCCTCTTACCATATACTGCAGAGTGCTTCGCCGCCGACATTGGCTCTGTATGCCTCATCGTTTGCAATCACACCCTTGCTTGTGCTCACCACAATCGTGCCATAGCCATTCTTAAATCGCTTAAGCTCATCGTGCCCCTTATACACGCGTCTGCCCGGCGTGCTAATTCTCTTAATTTCATTGATTGCACTTCTGCCCTGCTCATCATACTCAAGCTGCACACTGATGGATTGCTTGCCATCTTTATCAATAACCTTATAATCCTTAATAAAGCCCTTTGTCTTAAACACTTCCAAAATGGATACTACGATCTTTGCGTAATACAATGTCGTAACCTCAAGCCGTCTCATAGAAGCATTGCGAATGCGTGTCAGAGAATCTGCAATAATATCATTTACCATTATCCACTCCTTACCAGCTTGCTTTTCTAAGTCCGGGGATTAATCCCTCGTTACCCATTTTTCGTAAGCACACACGGCATAACCCAAAATCCCTATACACAGAGTGCGGTCTGCCACACACTTGACATCTTGTATAAGCCCTCACGCCAAATTTTGCTTTTCTTTTCGCTTTTGCTATCATAGATTTCTTTGCCATTTATCGTCCTTTTGCAAAAGGCATACCAAACAATTCAAGCAGTTTGAAAGCCTCTTTATCACTACTAGTTGATGTTACAATCGTAATATTCATACCGTGTGTTACCATAATATCATCATACACTACCTCGGGGAACATAAGCTGCTCATTAAGCCCAAAACTATAATTCCCCCTCCCATCAAAACCATTGCGTTTAATGCCCCTAAAGTCCTTTACTCTAGGCAATGCAATCACAATGAGCTTTTCAAGGAAGTTATACATCATATTGCCCCTAAGCGTTACTTTCACACCCATTGGCATACCTTCACGCATCTTAAAGCCCGCCACGGACTTCTTGGCTTTTGTGATAATAGCCCTTTGTCCAGCAATAAGCGAAATTGTATCAGCAATATTTTGCATAATCTTGCTATCCTTTGCATAATCCCCTGCACCAACGCTAATTACAATCTTTTCTAGCTTTGGAACAAGCATAGCGTTTGTGATATGTAACTCCTCTTTTAGCTTTGGGATAATCTCTTCTTTGTATTTTTTGCGCAATTCAAACATTACTTATCCCCCTCCGCTTTTTTCACATTAGAGATGCTCATAGGCATCTCCTTGCTCACAAAGCCACCCTTGGGATCTTTTTCGCTCGGCTTAATTGCTTTTTTCGCCACTCTCAAGCCCTCGACTATCACCTGTCCTTTTTTGGGCAATACCTGAAGCACCTTGCCACTCTTGCCTTTATCATCACCAGCGATAGCTACAACCATATCGCCTTTTTTAATTTTGTATTTCACTACAACACCTCCGGAGCTAACGATACTATTTTCATAAAGTTTGCATATCGCACTTCTCGACTAACTGGTCCAAAAATCCTTGTGCCAATAGGCTCTCTTTTGGCATCAAGGATCACAGCCGCATTCTCATCGAAGCGAACTAGTGATCCATTTTCTCTATGAATCTCTTTTTTGGTTCGCACGATCACTGCCTTTACCACCTGCCCTTTTTTAACCTTCCCATTTGGGATAGCCTTCTTGACAGATGCCACGATCACATCACCTACTCGTGCATAGCGTCTATGGCTACCACCAAGCACTTTGATGCACATAATCTCTTTAGCACCGCTATTATCAGCTACATTTAATCTCGTAAAACTCTGTATCATAGTTCCACTCCTTTAACCACGATATCCTTGAGCCTAAAAGCCTTGCTCTTAGAGATAGGACGGCACTCAATCGCACTCACCACATCACCGATTTTTACTGCATTTTGCTCATCGTGGATTGTGTATTTTTTAAATCTCTTGACGATTTTTCTGTATTTTGGGTGGAGCACCTTTCTCTCTACAAGCACCACCACACTCTTATCACCTGCCTTGCTTACAACTCTTCCCTGAATCACTCTCTTGTGTGCTTGTTTCTCGCTCATTTAGTATCCTTTTTAGCATTGATAGCCGTATTAATCCGTGCTATATCCTTGCGCACAAACTTAAGCTCACTAGGATTTGTTGATTGCATAGTTTTTAGCTTAAGCCTAGTCTCAAACAACAACGATTTCTTTTCTTTAAGCAACTTTTGCAACTCGACAATGTCTTTGTCTTTTAATTCAGTAAATTTCATTTTCGCTCTCGCTTGTTATGATTTTTGTCTTAAATGGAAGCTTGCTCTGCGCCAATGCTAACGCTTCACGCGCCAATCCCTCCTCAATACCTATCATCTCATAAATGATGCGACCGGGTTTGATATTCATCACCCACTTTTCCACGCCACCTTTACCTTTACCCATTCTCACTTCGAGAGGCTTGGCTGTCAATGGCTTGTCAGGGAAAACGCGTATCCACACCTTGCCAGCTCTCTTGATATGACGCGTCATCGCAATACGCGCCGATTCTATCTGTCTAGAATCTATACGCCCGTGCTCTAAGGCTTTGATTCCTATATTGCCAAATGCAAGAGAGCAACCGCGGAATGACTTGCCACGATTGCGACCCTTCATCTGCTTTCTGTATTTTGTCTTTTTTGGCATCAACATAATTTATTGCCTCCCTCTTCTTGATCTCGTTCTAGGCTCTTTGTCCGATCTCTCTGCATAAGATTCTCTGCTAGTTTCGCTCTTTTCCTGCACGATTCCCTTATGGAGCACCTCACCTTTGAAAATCCAAACCTTCACGCCGATGATTCCATAAGTCGTCATAGCCTCTGCAAATCCATAATCAATCTTTGCCCTCAAAGTGTGTAGAGGCACTCTGCCCTCCATATACCACTCTGTGCGCGCCATCTCCGCACCAGCTAGACGCCCAGATACCTTGACTTTGATACCTTTGGCGCCAGATTTGAGTGCTGATTGCATCACTTTTTTCATCGCACGACGGAATGCTACACGCTTCTCAAGCTGTGTTGCAATATTTTCAGCGGCGAGCTGTGCGTTAGTCTGTGGGCGTTTGGCTTCCTTGATGTTGATACTCACCTCTTTTTTCAAAAGCTTTTTTAGAGCCTCTTTGTGCTTATCAATATCCACACCTTTTTTGCCTATGATAAGTCCGGGCTTGGAAGCGACGACAGTAACACGCACCTTATGGGCAGCACGCTCTATGATGATCTCACTCACGCCCGCATAATACATCTCACTTTTCAAAAACTTGCGTATTGTGTGATCTTCTAAAATGTTAGAAGGCGTTGCTTGTGTAGCAGGAAACCAACGCGAAGACCAATTTCTGTTTATGCCTAATCTCAAACCTATCGGATTAACTTTTTGACCCATACTTATTTGCCCTCACCTTCTGTTTTTTTGCTTGCTTTTGCTGTGGTAGTCTTTGGCTTTGTTGTTTTAGATTCTGTGCCCTTAGATTTGCTAGCTTGAGATTTCACTACAGAATCTTTACTCTCCACCCGTTTAAATTCTTTAGATTCTATCTGCGCAGATTTTTGCTCCTTGGCAATCTCCTTGCCCGCTCTCTTGCTTCCCTTAGTCCTCTTATCCTGCTCTGATTTTTTTGGAGTGCCCACCTCCACAAACACGTGCGATGTAGGTTTTCTAATAGGTGTCGCGCGTCCCTTAGCCCTAGGCATAAAGCGTCTGAGCACTGGACCTGCATCCACTCTGCAGGAAGTAATCACCACATCTTGTGCGTCATAACCACCATTTGCCACTGCTGAAGCCACCACCTTGGAGATAATGCGCGCCGCTTTATTTGGAGTAAATTCCAAACTCGCAATCGCAAGTTCTGCGTTCATTCCCTGAATCTCCCTCGCAATCAGGCGCGCCTTTGTAGGAGAAAGCCTAATATGTCGTAATAATGCCTTGCTCATACTCTCTCCTTATTTGCCTATTTTCTTTTGGACACTGCCCTTGTGCCCCTTAAAAGTTCGCGTGGGCGCAAACTCACCGAGCTTGTAGCCGACATGATTTTCTGTAACATACACTGGGACAAACGCTCTGCCATTATGGACATTAAATGTCAAACCTATCATATCGGGCAAAATCGTGCTGCGTCTTGACCAAGTCTTGATAGGCTTATTGTCCTTAGAATCCTTGGCTTTTAAGACTTTTTTTAGCAAAGAACTATCAATAAATGGACCTTTTCTTATCGATCTTGACATAGTGCTTCCTTATTTTTTCTTTCTTGAGATTATGAGCTTATCACTCGCCTTTTTCTTGCGAGTTTTAAAGCCTTTAGCAGGCGTTCCCCAAGGAGATACAGGGTGTCCGCTCGAGCCAGTTTTGCCCTCACCACCGCCGTGTGGGTGATCCACAGGGTTCATCGCACTACCTCTAGTTTGCGGACGGATACCTCTGTGGCGATTTCGTCCTGCCTTACCAATGGAGATATTGATAAAATCCTCATTCCCTACGACGCCGATTGTCGCCATACATTCTTCTAAAATATAGCGCATTTCACCGCTTGGCATTCTTAGGATTATGTATTTACCCTCGCGCCCCATAATCTGCGCACTCGCCCCTGCGCTTCTTGCGAGCTGCCCGCCAGCACCGGGGTGCATTTCGATATTATGCACGATTGTTCCTATCGGAATCGCTTTCAGCTTCATCGCAAATCCCACCTTGATATCCAAGCCAGATTCTGCAGACATCACGCTATCGCCCACTTTCAAGCCAGATGGTTGGATAATGTAGCGTTTCTCTCCATCAGGATATGTGATTAGAGCAATTCTGCAGTTTCTGTATGGATCGTATTCGATCGTGCTCACCTTGCCTTCGATACCAAATTTGTTGCGCTTAAAGTCAATGATACGATAGAGCTTCTTTGCTCCTCCCTCCTTGTGACGGCTTGTTATACGCCCATTGTTATTGCGCCCGGCAGAGACAGGGAGCTTTGTGAGCAAGCTCCTCACGCTCGGCTTTGCGGTAATATCCCTAGAGCTTAGCCCGCTCATAAACCTCCTACTAGGCGTATAAGGCTTGTATGTTTTGATTGCCATTTCTACTCTCCTTTATCACACTGAAAGGGCGTCGATCTTGGCGCCTTCAGGGATTTTCACATAAAATTTCTTAAACGATGCTCTCTTGCCCTCTCTCCCTCGGAAACGCTTTGTTTTTCCTTCTTGCTTTAGAGAGTTGATTTTTATAGGGGTAAATCCAAAATACTCTTGAAACACCGCCTTGAGTTGATTTTTTGTTACACTACTCGCAGTTTGCACCACAAGCATTCCTTTTTCTTGTAAAGCCAACGACTTTTCTGTATAAAGGATTGATTTAATATCTGTTATATCTGCCATTTCCTCTCCTCCGCTTATTTCTCAACGCTCTTAGCCGCTACAATCTCATCAAACACTGCTTTTTCGATGACTACACAACGGAATGTGGCTACCAAATACGCGTTAAGCTCATTAGAATCCACCACATAGCACTCTCTTAGATTACGATAGGCTAAAAATGTCTTCTCATCGCTAAATTGTCCCACAAACAGCGCGTTTTTCTCGCCAAGTGCGCAAAATCTCGCATACGCATCTTTAGTCTTGCCACTCTCCACTGCGATAGAATCCACCACAAAGAGCTTGCCCATCTGCGCCTTTTGCTCTAGTGCATACTCAAGTGCCAAACGCTTTTGTTTTTTGTTAATCTTTAGATCGTAATTGCGCTTTGTAGGTCCGTGAGAGACACCACCACCTACAAAGATAGGAGAGGTGATACTCCCTGCGCGCGCGCGTCCATTCTTTTTCTGTCGCCACGGCTTTTTGCCACCACCGCTGACTTCGCCGCGATTCTTCGCATACGCATTGTTTGCACGCAAAGACGCGAGATAGGACTTCACATACAAATACAAATTATGCTCATTAATCTGCTCATATTTCTTTGGTAACTCAATCTCACTGCTTTTTTTGAGATTATTGTCTAATACGATTGCCTTGCTCATACCTAGCACCTTATTGTGTGATTTGGATTCTGCCATAGGTTCCATTGTAGCCTGCCACAGAACCTTTTAATACCAAAATGCTGCTCTCTTTATCAAAAGAAAGCACGGTATTTTTTGTATTAACGCGCTCATTGCCATAATGCCCCGCCATTTTTTTGCCCGGCTGAACGCGCCCTGGCCACTCACGATTTCCGATAGATCCGAGGCGTCTATGGAATCTACTACCATGTGCGGCAGGACCACCCTGAAAATTCCATCGCTTCATCGCACCGCTAAATCCGCGCCCCTTGGAATTAAAAATACTCTTGACACTTTTTGCGTTTTCTAACACCTCTAGGTTGATATCGCCCTGCTCCGTGTTAGCAACCCTCAATGTCGCAAATCTGTTAAACTCTTTGCTCAAATTGTATTTTTTCTGAATCCCAGCGATAGCCTTGTTCATAGCCTTACCCTTAGGGTAAGCCACCAACGCCTTGCCATTATCATACACCTCACACACCTTTGTGCTGAGCACGCGCAAAAGCGTAACCGCCTCGCTCTTGGTGCCAATGGTTCGGCTCATACCAATCTTTTCAACGATAAATTCCATAACTCTTTCCTTAAAAGTAAATTCCTAACTCTCTAAAGCCACTTGCCCAATCTACTTGCTCATAGAAGTGACTTCCACATCCACTTCCGGGGCTAAATCAAGCTTCATAAGGCTATCTACGGTATCGGGCGTAGCAGACATAATATCGATGATACGATGATGCACCCTAATCTCAAACTGCTCGCGCGAATCTTTGTTGATATGCGGAGATTTGAGCACTGTGTAGCGACGCTTTTTGGTAGGGAGCGGGATAGGTCCTCTGATCTCTGATCCTGTGCGCTTCACAGCCTCCACGATAGCCGCTACTGAACGATCCAAAACCCTGTAATCATAGGCTTTCAACTTCAATCTGATTTTTTCCATTTTTTATCCTTTTACAAAAGAACTCATCGCATTTTTGCTACATATCACATCTGCAATGCAATGTAATTTTGAGAGCGTGAATTGTAGTAAAAAAAACTTTTTTTTGCAAGACTTTTCCCTGTTTTTGGCAAATAAACAAAAATTTATTTCCTTAGTGTAAGGATAAGATAGTGAATCTAAAAAGAGCATTTTTGCGCAATTTTTGTGTATCATTACGGAGTTTTTAACTCACACCAAAGGATACATTATGATCGCACAAATCGCCACCTTTATCTACAAGCGGATTCTAGTCTCAAGGCACAAGCTAAGCTTTAGATTCTATACCAAGCTTCGCGCCCTAGTCTTGAAGTTCGCCGATCCGCTCATCACGATTAGTTTTCGCACCTACACGCTAAAGATGCCATTTTCGCACACGATTTTTCTCAACCAAAAACTCTATCCCACCTACGATATGCAGCTCCACAAAATCGCCAGCTACATTGCGCAAAAAATGGGCTTTATACACATTGTCGATGTCGGCGCCAATATCGGCGATACCGCCGTTTTTATGGATATGCCCCAAGCTAGATTCCTCCTTATTGAAGGCGAAAAATCCTACAACGCCCTCATTCAGCACAATTTCTCTAAGCACTATGATGAGGCTATTAGGGGGGGGGGCTACACCACAACTGCTTATTGAAAACTCCTTCATAACCGATACGCACGATTCCTACACCATCACGCGCTATGACGGGAGTGCCAAGCTCGAGCACTCCCCGAGCACGATAGATTCAAAAGATTTATCCCACGATCTCACATTCCACACGCTCGATGCGCTCATCGCCAAGCACCACTTTAGCCCAAACTTTATCAAAATCGATACCGATGGCTTTGATTTTAAGGTTATCCGGAGTGCCACGCACACGCTCCAAACCCACAAAAGCGCGATATTTTTTGAATGGGATCTTTTCTTTCTCCAAGCCCAAAATGAGGATCCAACAAGCATTTTTGCCCATCTCAAATCCCTAGGCTACACGCAGCTCCTCATCTTTGACAACTTCGGCAATCTGCTTGTCGTGCTAGATTCAGACGATACGCCCAATCTCGCCCTGCTCCTAGACTACACGCTCAAAAGCAACAAGCACATTTATTATTACGATGTGTTGGCACTGCACCAAGACACGCCACTAGATGCGTGGGAATGCGCAAAGCTCTTTTAGTGCAAGCGTGCCACGCAAAACTTGCGCTAAATATGCCTCACGCCCCACCACACAATCCTTGACAAACTGCGTCTAAAGAATGAGCCTCATATCACGCTTTGCCTTAGCAAACTCCACGATTTTGGCGTGAAAGCGCGCATACACATACGCTAGATCCACGCCTTTCCCATAGAGCGCATACACACGCGCTAGATTCTCCTCCACACCACGCATAAAAAACCCCTGCAGCTCCTCATACTCCTCTATCTCCACTCCAAGCGCGCACAAAAGCCGATATGTGTAGCGATCCACCACCATCACCTCACGCCCACACATATAATTAAGCACACAATCCGCACTCTCACGCCCTACGCCCTTTTGGGCGAGCAGCCACTCACGAGTAAGATTTTGGGTTATAGCCTCATAGCTCCCAAAATCCTCCAAAAGATTGCGCGCTAGGAGGATAAGCCTCTGCGCCTTTTGGTTTTGCAAGCCTAGGATATGCGAGCTTAGGACTTCTTTGGAGAGTGCCGCGATATTGCAAATCGCCTCAAAGTTACGCGCCTCATCGTGAAAATCCCGCTCAAACTCCCCGCTAAAGCGTGGCAAAATACCTGCGCGACGCAGTGAATCTAGCGTCTTTTGCACATTTTCCCATTTGCTATTTTGCACCAGCACGCAGCCTAGCACCACCTCAAAGCTCCCGGCATTTACCCACCACCATTTTGGCGCGTCTTTGAGGAGATCTAGCCCATACAATCGCTCTAAAATCCTAATAGGCAAATCACTCATACACCATACTCCCCATACACGCTCTTTAAGTAGCTTTGGAGATTGTGCAAGACACCCTCCCATTTGCCCATATCACTTTGTGCAAAGCCTAGGAGATTTGCATACCACACACTATCCACGCCCTTGTCATAACGCCAATCAAAGCGTTTGTGCAACAATACAAGCGTGGTTTTGCCCAAACTCGCAGCTAGGTGCGCGAGCGCGGTATCGATACTAATCACCACATCAAGCCGCTCTAAAATCCTGCGTGTGTGCAAAAAATCGCCCATCTCCTCGCTACGATCATACACGCCAAACTCCCCGCAGAGATTTTGGTCAATCCCGCTATGATTTAGCGAGTGAATCTCCACCTTGGCGTGGTTTGGGAATGTCTCGCGCAGCATTGCCAAAAGCGGCTTGGGCTCGATATTTTTGAGCTCTGCCTCGGGGAAGTGAGAATCTGTATGAAAGCAAATGCCAATCTTTAGCACCCTAGGCTTTATCCCATACACTTCCTCGATATCGCCCCGCGCAAGCGCGCGCTTTAGGATATTTTGATACATAAGATAGTGCTGAGAGTGCCGCACCTGCTCTGGGGTGCGTATGCCTAGTGCCAAAGGCAATGAAAGCAACGAGATACTTATATCCACAGAATCTAGCTCTAGGGTTTGTGAGCAGACTTTGAGATTTGTAAGGTGCGCAAGCGCGTCGGCAAAAAGATTTTTAAGTGGCTCTTGCACGCATAAAATCACTTCTTTAGCGTTTTTTGCAAGCAATGGCACAAAGCGCCCAAACATTATACAATCCCCAAACCCCTGCTCATAATGCACAAACACGATCTTATCTTTTAGATTCTGTATATCCTCACATTGCTTATTCCAGAGGTTTGGGAGCGCGTGGGGGAGCATATTATCAAACTTTTTGCGCGCTTCATAGACGCTAAAGCCCTCGGCAAAATAGTGGTTGTTTAGCAAAAAATGCGCGTAGTTTATGGAGTATTCCGCTCTTTTAGAATCTAGCTCAATGGCGCGCGTGTAATAATGCCTCGTTTTCTCAAAATCCTCATTGAGGTAGTTGAGTGCATTGGCGTAGTTAAACAAAAACACACTATCGTTTTCAAACACAGGCTCGATTTGCCCAAAAATCTCGAGGGCTTGGGTAAAAAAGCCTAGCTTGATATAAGTGTTTGCGAGATTCACACCCGCTTGGAGAAAGCCCCTTTTATACGCCATCTCATAGAGCTCTATGGCTTCAGGGAAGCGCGCTAGGCTCACTTGGGCATTTGCGAGGTTAAACATCGCTCCCAAATCGTTAGGATCTAGGCGCAGCGCCATCGTGTAGTGATCCACCGAGCTTAGAGAATCTCCCGCATCCACATAGGCTTTTGCGAGATTAAAATGCAGGGTGGGATTTTCGTTTAAGATAGGCAGAGCCTCTAGGGCTTGATGCAGGGTAGCGATAGCCTCGTGGGGATTACTATCGCGCCGATAGGCTTCAGCGAGATTGAGCCATAGCCCCTCGCACAGACGCAGCGTCGCGCGCAAGCTCTCGTGTAGTGGGCTGTTTGCGGATTGTGCAGATTCATTAGATTCTATAAATTCACTAGATTCTGTGATTTCTTGCGTGGTGGGTGCGAGGTGGGTGCGCAACTCATCGTTTTTGTGCAAAACCTGCACTTGCAAGCTCTTTAGCTTGTCGCGTGCGAGGTGCAGCCCCTCTGATAGGTATTCTATAGCCCGCGCGTATTCTTTAATCTCTATCATCGTGATACCTGCGAGATTCCAAGTATCGATATCAAAGTGATCTAGGGCGAGGATCTCCACGCACAGCCCCACGCACTCGCTATAGTTTTTGTTTGCAAACGCCTGCGCACAAAGCTGCTTTTTGGTTGAGATATTTTGCATTGTTTATCCTTTTTTAAGGCTTTAAGATTCAAGGAAAATGGCTCCGCAGGCTTGCAATGCGATAAAATTCTAGAATCTAAGCTTTCTTAGATTCTGAATCTGCTTGAGATTCCACGCTTGGCTTGCCCGGGCATTCTAAGATTTACTAAAGAAACTGCGGCTGCGCCTTGTTTTGAGATGAATTTTTAGGGTTAAAGCACGAGGTGCAGGGAGCTACCTAAGCGGTAGTGACCAAACCGAGTGCGCAGATTCCCTAAAAAGTCGCTCCTTGAGCAAAGCTGTTGCGAGCGTAAGCGAAGCAAAAAGCGCAATGCCCTGTTGTGCAAGAATCGAAGCAAAATCCGCTCCAAACCTGCTATAATTCCCCCTCTTTAACTCACAACCAAATTGGAAAAAAATGGAAAATACTTTTGATGTGATTGTCGTAGGTGGCGGACACGCGGGGCTAGAGGCAGCGATTGCGAGTGCGAAAATGGGCGCAAAAACCCATCTTTTCACAATCCTTATCCAAAATATCGCGCTTGCTAGCTGCAACCCCGCAGTGGGCGGGCTAGGCAAGGGGCATTTAGTCAAAGAGCTCGACGCGCTTGGGGGCGTGATGGGGGAGATTACGGATTTGTGTGGATTGCAATTCCGCACGCTCAATGCCTCCAAAGGACCTGCTGTGCGAGGCACACGCGCCCAAATCGATATGGATATGTATCCCATTATCGCCAAAAGATTTGCGCTAAATACGCCAAATCTCACCATCTCTCAAGAACTCATCACCGACTTGCTATTGCGCCAAGACGCGCAAGGGGGCTTTGAAGTCATAGGGGTAAAGAGCAACCTAGGCAAGCAATATGAGGCAAAATGCGTGGTGCTCACCACTGGCACATTCCTTAATGGACTAATCCATATCGGCGAGACTAAGCTAGAAAATGGGCGTTTTGGCGAGCTAAGCGCGCGCACGCTAAGTGGGGCATTTGCTCAAATCGGGCTAGAAGTGGGGCGGCTAAAGACGGGGACTTGCGCACGCATTGATGGGCGCAGTATCGACTTTAGCGAGCTTGAGCGGCACGATGGCGATGAGAATCCACCGCATTTTAGCGCACGCACTAAGGACTTCAATCCCACGCAGATTCCATGCTTTGTCACCTACACCAACCAAAAAACCCACGAGATTATCCGTCAAAATTTCTATCGTGCGCCGCTTTTTACGGGGCAGATTCAGGGAGTGGGACCGCGGTATTGCCCTAGTATTGAGGACAAAGTCAATCGTTTCGCACACAAAGAGCGGCATCAGCTTTTTTTAGAGCCACAAACGCGTGATTGCGTGGAATACTACATCAATGGGCTCACAACCTCGCTGCCCGTGGAGGTGCAGGAGGCGATGATACACTCCATTAAGGGCTTAGAAAATGCCAAAATCACGCGCTATGGCTATGCGATAGAATACGACTATATCCAGCCCACCGAGCTCTACCACACGCTAGAGTGCAAAAAGTGCGCGAATCTCTATCTCGCTGGGCAGATTAATGGCACGACGGGCTATGAGGAGGCAGCGGCGCAGGGGATTGTGGCGGGTATCAATGCGGCGCTAAAGATTGGAGGCAAAGAGCCCTTTATCCTGCAGCGCAACCAAGCCTATATCGGCGTGATGATTGATGATCTCGTAACTAAAGGGACTAATGAGCCATATAGGGTTTTTACCTCGCGGGCGGAGTATCGGCTGCTGCTGCGTGAGGATAATGCGTATCTGCGGCTAGGGGAGTATGGGTATAGGTTTGGGCTCTTAGCGCGTGAGGCGTATGAGGGGATACTAAAAGATAAAAGCGATATTGCCAAAAGTCTAGAGTTTCTCTCCCAAACCTTCATCACGCCTAGCAAAGCAAATAAGGAGCTTTTGGATTCACTGCGTCTAAAGGGCATTGGCGATAAAGCTTCACTCCTGCAACTCTTAAGTATCAATGAGTTAGATTCTCAAACACTTAGCGAGCTTTGTGCGCACTTTGGGCTAGATATCACGCATCTAAGAGAACAAGCCAAAGAACAGATATGCATAGAATCTAAATACGCAAACTACATTACTAAGCAGCAAGATTCTATCAACAATATGGAGCAAATGCTAAAGGTGGAGATCCCTAGGGATTTTGAGTTTGATAGCATTCCCGGGCTTAGCCTTGAGGTAGTTGAAAAGCTTAAGAAATTTAGCCCAAAATCGCTCTTTGAGGCTAGTGAGATTAGCGGGATCACGCCTGCGAGCCTCGATGTGCTGCATTTGTATATCCACCTGCGCACCAAAGATACCAAAGAATGAGATTAGAGAATCTAGAGGCGTTAGGGATTAAGCAGTCTCTAGAATCTCAAATCGCTAGCGGCGTTACAGAATCTAGTAAGTCCCAAGGTATAGATTCAGGCGGTGTATGTGCGCGCAGCGGAGCGAGCAGAGATTCACTCTCTGCGAGCGATAGCAATTTGTCAAAGACAAATTGTGATGAAAACATAGATTCTATAAGGCGATGATAGACGCGTGGCCGGAGCTTTGCTGCGTGAATGATTGTATTATTTGCTTAGCTACTTTCCTAAAACCTCAGTGCGTATTTGAGCGATTTGCTCCAAATGTAGGGATTGAGCGCGCACCAAATCTCTTCAGCAAGATGAGGAGAGCTCTCACCCATA
>NZ_CASDOV010000020.1:0-20056 GCF_949282165.1 uncultured Helicobacter sp.
ACCCCAAATGTGCGCACTGCTAAGGGGGCACAAGTATCGGTATATGGTGGGGGAGACGCGTGATACCTCTATGCACCCGCAAAAAGAAAACGCCTATATCCACCTAGATCATCTCCGCCGTGCCCTCGAGATACTTGAGCGGCAGACAAATCCCTGAATCGTAAGAGGTGCAGGGCTTGATTTTTAGAGAATTTATCGTATAATGCTCCGACATTTTTGCGATCAAAGGATTTTTATGCTCCGCACAATCAAATCTCAACTCAAAACATACACAAAACAAATCTTATCCGCATACCATCAATCACGCTCACTCCAATATTTCTTGACCAAAACCACCCAGTATCTCGCCCTGCATACAAATCTAAAACCCCTACCTCAAGAACACAAAGAAGCTATACTAGCGTATTGGAGTAAGTTTATAAATGGGGGGGGGGGGCAAGCACAAAGAGGCTGAATCTTACTCTTGATTGGCACACAATTCTCTACAATGTCAATCAAAATCACCCACTTGATGTTCGTTATTTAGATAATCCCTTTTATTATCTCAATGTCATTCCATATTTTAACCCAAATTCTTACGCCCAGGTTTTTGCTGACAAAAACTACTATGACACGCTTTTTGCACATTATCATAAACCAAAAAGTATCCTCAAAAACATTAAAGGCACGCTGTATCAACCACACAAAAGTATTCCAAGCTATTTTATGCCCACCACTTTACAGGAAGCTATAAAGATTCTTAAATCCTACGAAAAAGTAGTGATCAAACCTACCGAATACGACACCACTGGGTCTGGCAAAAATGTGCAGATTCTCCATACCCAACAAAGCGAAGATGCTCTCATACAAATCCTACAAAGCTATCCAATGGACTACATCGTGCAAGAATTTATACAACAACATCCCTATCTGAGTAATCTCAACGCGCATTCGGTTAATACCTTTAGGATTATGACTCTCCTGTATAAAGACAAGATTCACACACTTCCTAGTAGTCTCCTTGTAGGCGATACACGCCCCACTTCTAATGGTGGGTTTTTCCGTATCGGTATTAGTGAATCTGGTAGCCTGCGCGATTTTATTATAAAAGGCAAAGGAGAGGCAATACAATCCCTCCCCAATCTCAAAGAATCCTTTGATCCTAAAATCCCACATTTCTCTGATGTGCTTGATATGGCGCGCTCTATGCATCTGTGTATCCCGCACCTTGGGCTTATTGGTTGGGATTTTAGCATTGACAGTGCGGGCAATCCTATCTTTATCGAGCTCAATTCCATGTACCCGGGCTGTGAAATCATTGAGTTTTGCAATACTCCACTATTTGGGGATTTGAGTGATGATATATTTACCCAAGTCGCACGAAACACCAAAGCCTAAGACACAAATCCCACAAAGGCACACATATGCAAAAGATCATAAAAACACAATTTGAGGATTCTGCAACTCCACATATCAATCATCACATCCGCACCCTCAAGCCTTATATCCCCATTTCACATAAAGTCTGGGAGTGTGCGCATAGGGAAGATATCCTAAAACTTGATTGGAATGAATCCACTATACCGCCATCACCTCTAGTTACACAGGGCTTATATCATTTCCTAGACCATGGTTTTTTGCAGTGGTATCCCGACACACACAACACCGAGCTCTATGCCCTTCTCGCCAAGTATGCACGCGTAGATTCTGAGCAAATTGAGATTTTTGGGGGTTCAGATTGTGCACACGAATATATTTTGCAGGTTTTTTTGGACACAGGTGACAAAGCCTTGATAGTCGCTCCCACATATGATAATTTCCGATCAAGGGCGCAAGGCATTGGGATCACAACACACTTTTTTTATCTCACAAAAGATTTTATGCTTGATTTTGATGCTTTAGACAGAGCCATTATCCACCACACGCCCCAAATGGTTTATATCTGCAATCCCAACAATCCCACAGGCATAGTCTATGACAGCGTACAGCTCCAAAATCTCATACAAACTCATAGCAATACGATGTTTCTCATTGATGAGGCGTATTATGAATTTTGTGCCCAAACTCTAGCTCCTCTTACAGTCACACATAAAAATCTCATCATCACGCGGACATTTTCCAAAGCTTTTGGTTTGGCAAGCTTTCGTATTGGCTATTGCATAAGCCATGCACAAAATATAGCCTTGCTCAATAAACTACGCAACCCCAAAAGTCTCTCTGCTCTCGCACAAGTAGCAGCTATACATGCTCTTAAAGACGAGTCGTATATGTGGGCATATGTCAAGGAAGTGCAACGCGCCAAAGAATGGTTTGATACACAGATTCGATCTCTTGGTATCAAAACCTATCATTCCGCAGCAAACTTCATACTTATTTCACATACACACGATCTCTGCAGACTTTTGGAGCGTCACCATATCTATATACGCGACTATCGACATATCATCCCAAACCACTTTCGCATCACCATCGGCACACATACACAAATGCAAAAAGTCTATAAAGCATTAAATGGGGGGGGGGTAGCACCAAAAAATAGAAACTTCCCAAAAAGCATTTCCACACATACAAAACACCCTCTATCTCCTAATCCTAATATTCTTACTTTTTACATACGCAAGAGTTTGTCTATTGCCTTTCCTTGCATTACCGCTCTACATAAACCACAACACAAGGAGATTTTATGCAGTTAAATAAAAATCAACAAATCATCGCAGAGAAAATCAAAGCTCTAAAAGACGCTGCAGGCAGTCATAGTCCAAGTATCTTTACACTTATAGAACGCATACCCGAGCTTAAGATCACTATTGATGCGTGTTTTCTCTCAAATCCCTATGCCACAGATCTTTTTATGCGCTACTTACAGCAAGAGCTGTGTGATACAAAAAAACTAAGAGATGTTTTGGAGTTTTATCCCTCACAAAATAGTGTCATTGCTGAAGTCCTTGCCAATCGCCTAGATCTTGACAAAGAATGCATTTTCGTAGGAAATGGGGCAATAGAGGTTATCCAAGCTGTTTTACATAATTTTGTAGAACGCAAAATTGTAGTCAATATCCCCACATTTTCCTCCTACTATGAATTTAGCAATACCAAAACAGAAGTGGTGCTCTATCAACTAGCAAAAGAAAAGGACTTTGCACTTGATACACAAGCCTACATCGAGTTTGTCAAGACCCAAAAACCACAAAGTATTGTGATCATCAACCCCAATAATCCCGATGGTGGCTACATACCTTATGAAGAATTACGTCTTATCATCGCTAGTCTGCCTGAAGTAGAAAATATCATCATTGACGAGAGCTTTTTACACTTTGCTTTCGAAGATGACACATATAGCTTCCTATCATATAGTGCGCTTTTTAAAGAATTTCCCAATGTGATTTTAATCAAAAGCATGTCAAAGGATTTTGGTATCGCTGGCATTCGTGCAGGCTATGGGATTATGGCAAAAGACAAAGTCGCCAGACTTCTACAAAATGGCTATTTATGGAACTCTAATGGGCTTAGCGAATATTTTTTTAGGCTTTATGTGCGCAATGGATTTATAAGTGAATACGAAAATGTAAGAAAACTCTATATTCAACAAACACAAGAATTTTTCACACACCTATCCCAAATCCCAAAGCTCAAGGTCTATCCAAGCAAAGCAAATTTCGCGATCATAGAGATTCTAAATGGAGAAACAAGCACAGAATTTGTGATGAAAATGCTTATCAAATATGGAATCTATGTGCGCACTTGTAGTGACAAAATAGGCTTAAATGGCGAGTTTATCCGCCTTGCCTCAAGAAGCAAAGAAGAAAACACCAAGATCATACAATCTCTGCACAATGAACTTAGACACTCATAGTCACACAAATCCTTATCATATGTGCTATACTTCGCGTATTTGGCAAAGTCAAGAGCTTTAAATATACTCAAAAGGAATAGAATGCAAAACATACTAGCCATCTTTGATTTTTGTGAAACATTAGTCTCTATTCAGAGTATCCAACCGTATCTAGATATGGTAGGCAAGGCAAACCCCCACTATAATAAACAAATCTTACATTGGCAACGTAAGATCCTGCCACGCCTTCATAGATATACCAAACTTTCCTTATTTGATTTTAATCCCCCGCGCTATCCAGAACTCAAGGGATTTGATATAGAGCATGCCACACAAATAGCAAAAGACTATGTGCAGCAAAATCTTATACACAAAACCAATGCAAAGGTGCTGGATCGATTGCGCTTTCACCAAGAGAGTGGGCACACCATAGCCATTGTATCTGGCGGACTTGAAATATACATCAAAGAATTCGCTAAGTTTTTTAGTATAGACAATATCATAGCAATTAGCCTACAATCACACGATGGTGTTTTAAACGGAAATATAGATGGTATCCACACCATGGAATATCGTAAGCTCTATAAACTTACACAAATGCTTGATACAAGTGCCTTTGATCTCAAAAGCTCCTATGCATATAGTGATTGTCCTAGTGATATACCATTACTCTCCTTTGTAGGCAATGGTGTAGCAATAGAATGTGGTAAGGATCTGCAATGGGCACGTATCATGGGATATGAAATACTCTAGATAAATACTCCTCTGCTTTGTGATTGAGGTTTATTCCTAAGGCGTATGACTTAAAACCCATAATACACAAAATACACCATCACATTAAAGAGCCGATAGGTGCCCGATTGTCTATAAAAATCCGGTAGGCTAGATTTGAGCGCGATACCTAGCCCAAAGCCCTCGACTATATCCACGCTCATACCTATCTCAGCGATCGCACCGCCGATGTTGCGCTGTGAGGAGTTCGTGCCTGTGTGCTGCAGGCTCATATACTCCGCGCCTAGTCGCACATAAGGCAGCAGATGGCTAACTCTATACCCCACCTTGCCGCCCACACTGATACCATAATACCCGCCATCATTCCTCGCATTGAGGGGCCAGACATTGCCCTCAAGATATGCGCCAAACACGAGATTATCCCACATTTTGCCGCGCTCGATCCCAAAGAGCACGCCCGAGATACTTTTGCTCCCATAATCGCCCCTAATCTCGCTCAAATTCGCACCACTCCAACCTATGCGGAAGCTATCATAGCCCCACGCGATGTGCGCAAGCAGGCTTATAAGCAGTATGAAGCGCACCTCGTATCAGCCCCCACCCATAAACTGCAATATCTCGATTTCATCGCCCTCACGCAGTGGCGTCTCACTCCACCCATCTTCGCGCACCACTTGGGTATTTTGCGCTAGTGCGATAGTTTTTGCCCTCACGCCCACTTCCTCGATGAGCTCGGCGATAGAGCGCGCCGAGGTGCTATAAGCCTCTCCATTTAGGATAATCTGCATACCGCCTCCTTTGTGCATTTTTGTGCGTTCTTTGTGTATTTTGTGTGCTTTATGTATTTTGCGCATTTTTTGCGCGCATCTCTCACTTGGCTTTGCCAAAAAACTTGGCAAAAAACCCGGGCTTGTTGTGCTGCTTGCCACGCGCTATGGCTAATGCGCCGCTTGGGACATTGTGCGTAATCGTGCTGCCTGCGGCGATGAGGGTGTTAGATTCTAATCGCACGGGGGCTACAAGCTGACAATCACTCCCCACAAAGACATTTTGCCCGATGATTGTCTTATGCTTTGCCTTGCCATCATAATTGCAAGTGATTACCCCCGCACCGATATTGCTCCCCTCGCCTATCTCGCAATCCCCTAGATAGCTTAGGTGCCCGGCTTTGACGCCCTCTAGCCTCGCACTTTTTAGCTCCACGAAGTTGCCTATATGCGTGTGCGCGATATGTGAGTTGGGGCGCAAATGCGCCATAGGACCGATATCGCTATTGACAACCACGCTAGATTCTATCACGCTATGGGCTTTGATATGCGAATCCCGCACGAGACTCTTGCCACAGATTCTCACGCCATTCTCCAGCACGCACTCCCCCTCAAACACGACATCGGATTCTATATAAATCGTGTGGGGCATATCCATCTTGACGCCCTGTGCCATCGCGCGCTCACGCAATCGCGCCAAAAGCACCTCTTGGGCAAGCGAGAGGTGAATCTTGTCATTTACCCCCATATACTCGCCTTCACTCACAAACACACCGCCTATCGCCACACCCTCATCGCGTGCAAGCGCGATCACATCGGTGAGGTAATACTCCTGCTGCGCGTTGGCATTGCTAAGGCGGGGGATAAAGCGCGCTAAAATCTCTTTGTCAAAGACATACACGCCCGCATTCACGCTTTGTATCTCTAGCTCCTTTGGGTTTGCGTCCTTTTGCTCGATGATTTTTAGGACTTTGGGGGCGCAGGGCTCGCAAGTCGCTTCATCTAGCACCACGCGCCCATAGCCATCGGGGTTTTGCAGCCACAGCAAGCTCATCACGATAGATTCTGTGCGCGCACAGAGGGAGCGCAGGCTACTAGCGCGCACAAGCGGCATATCGCCATTGAGCACTAGCACGCGATTGTGCTTAGATTCTATCCCGCGCAGTGCGCCTCCCGTGCCCGGGAAGTGCTCTATATCTTGGGTATGGAGGTGTAAGATAGAATCTAGCAGCGCGCCAAACTCCTCGCGCAACACATCTTTAATCTTTTGGGCTTGATGGTAGAGCACGATATGGATATCATCGCTTAGCTCTAGGGCTTGCTGCACGATGAGGGAGAGCATAGCCTTGCCACAGAGTGTGTGGAGGACTTTTGGGGTGGAGGATTTCATACGCGTGCCAGCACCAGCAGCCAAAATCACGACAGAGAGGGGAGTAGTCATACAAATCCTTAGTCTTTGGGGGTAATGATTTTATGGAATTTTAACACACTAAAGCCTATAATCATCGCCCGATTTTATCCTGACTTTCTAAGGTAGAGATTTGAAAAAGCTTGGCTTGTGTGTGTTGTGCCTTTTGTCTGTGTGGTTTGCACCACTAGGTGCGCAGACAGAGGAACACCCCTATATGATAGAAGTCCAAAACCCCTACACGCCCAAAGAACCGCTCGTGCCAAATCTTGTGCCCCAAACAGATAGCACGCCCCTAGCCGAGCAGCAAACCCAAGAGATCACTTCCACGCCAAATGTCCAAATGCCCCCCGCGCAGTTTGTCCCTAGACTCAATCTCTCCCTTACCCCACCCACAGAGCCAAAGGAGCTCGTAACCACGCTCAATGTCGTGATTATCATCACGCTCCTTGTGCTCGCCCCCTCGCTTATTTTGGTGATGACGAGCTTTACGCGGATTTTGATTGTCTTTGCGTTTTTGCGCACTGCGCTTGGCACGCAGCAGTCCCCGCCCACGCAGATTCTTGTCTCGCTCTCGCTTGTGCTGACATTTTTTATTATGGAACCTGTGGTTATGAAAAGCTATGAAAGCGGGATTAAACCCTATACCGAAAACCAAATCTCCTATGATGAGGCTTTTGTGCGCGCTGCCAAGCCTTTCAAAGAATTTATGATCCAAAACACGCGCCAAAAAGATCTCGCGCTTTTTTTCCGCATACGCAACCTCGATAATCCCCAAACAATCGACGATGTGCCCCTAACCGTGGCGATTCCGGCGTTTATGATAAGCGAGCTAAAGACGGCGTTTTGGATAGGATTTTTGCTCTATCTGCCGTTTTTGGTTATCGATATGGTGATAAGCTCGGTGCTGATGGCAATGGGTATGATGATGCTCCCGCCGGTAATGATTTCACTACCCTTTAAGATTCTCGTGTTTGTGCTAGTAGATGGGTTTAATCTCCTCACGGGCAATCTCGTAGCGGGATTTAAGTAGCTGTGGTTTGCACGCATTTTGGGGTTTGTGGCGGGTGTGGAGCCTATGAGGGCTATGACTTTGCCACGCAGGCTAGGCAAGTGGCAGATATGCTGCTTGGGCAGGAAGGCTCGCGTGAGATTGCACCATTGCTTTTTGCCTCGCCAAAGGAAGGTTTTAGGGCACGCGCGGATTTTAGATTCTGCACTTATGAGGGCTTTTATTTTGCCACCAATGCTTTTGGCAAGAATGAACGCACCAAAATCACGCACTGCCCCATATTGCTAGAGCCTATAGGGATTCTACTCCGCCACATTCGCGAGATTTTTGCTCCTCTAGCCCCCGCCCACCCACTGCGCCACAAGCTCTATGGCTGCAGCTTCCTCTCTACCTATGAGGCGTGTATCATCACGCTTATCTATCACAAGCCTTTAGAATCTGATAGCACCCATTTGTTTCACGCGCTGCAATCTAGGCTCACAGAGATTTTGCGCTCGCGCTACCCCGGATTTGAGATTATCCTCATAAGGCGCGCTAAGGGGGAGAAGATAGCCTTTAGTCCCGCGCAAGATTCTCTATCTGCTTGTATTAGGGATAATTTTAGCACCTACCTTGATGAAGGCTCCAAAAACGCGCTAAGCAAGCGTGGCATAGACTTTGACAAATGCACGATTTTCAAACAAGAAAGCCTCTTTTCTCAACCAAATCCCTTTATCAACGCCCAAATGCTCGCCTTCCTGCTCACCACACTCCCGCAGATTCTGCCCGCTATCGCTACAACTGATCTTTTGGAGCTCTATTGCGGAAGTGGGAATTTCACAATCCCTCTTAGCCAACTCTTTAGGCGTGTTTTTGCCACGGAGGTGGTGAAAGATTCTATAAAAACGCTCCAAGAGACAATCGCTCATCATAGCATTACTAATATCACTCTCGCGCGCCTTAATGCAAAAGAGAGCATAAGCGCGCTTTTGGCACAGCGCGAGTTTTTTCGGCTCAAAAATGTGGATTTGGCGAGCTTTAGCTTTGGGGCGATACTCATCGATCCGCCTAGGAGTGGCGTGGGCGATGAGGCTATGCTCGAGTTTATCGCGCGCTTTCCTCTCATCATCTACATTTCCTGCGCGCCACAAACTCTGCATAGCGATCTTAGGGTATTGCGTCGCACACACCGCATACACACGCTAGCCCTTTTTGAGCAATTCCCCTACACCCACCATATAGAATCTATCTGTATCCTCACACGCGCTAGCGCGTGATATCATCAAGCGCCTTATTTGCCTCATCAGAGACTTCATCAAGCTTTTGGGTGATATGGTTTTCTTCTTTGAAATCATCGATTTTTTTATCCACATCGCCAAATACCTCGCGCACATCCGCACACGCTATAATGCCAAGCACCACAGCGCCCATCACTACGCACATAAGCACTTTTTTCATACTATCTCCTTTTGTTGATAAGATAAGACAACTTCTGCCCATACAAGCCCATAAAAAGCAGCACGAGCCCAAGCGCAATGCTTAAGCGCGCGAGGCTTGAGCTTTGTGGGGAATTATTAGTGGTTTTGGCTAGCATAGGGGCAATTGCCTGTATGTCTTTGTTGCCATAAGAAAAGGCTATCGCCTCGCGCATTGCCTCGGGCAATGGCGCGCTATGCACGGCATTGCCACCCTCATCATACAATAGCTTAGAATCTATCTCCACCACACTGCCCTGTGGCGTGGCAAAGAGCCACAAAGTCGCGCCCCTAGGGACAAACTCCCCATCGCTTAGCACGATGATTCTCTCCCCATAGAGCTTGGCTGCCTCTAGTGCTAGCGCGCCATTGCTACCACCAGAATCTAACGCCCCCTCAAACACCCCCTCCCGCCAAGGAAGCTTGGCAGAATCTAGCCTCTGGAGCTGCTCAATCTGTGTGAGATAATCGCAGCTAAAGGGCGAAAACAAATACGCATTTTGCGCAAAAATGATGATACTCGCACAAGGCTTGTGCGTCTTTAGCAACATTTGTAGCTTTTTTATCGCAAAGCTTAGGCGCGAGGGGAAAATATCGCGCGCCTGCATAGATTTAGAGACATCAAGCACAAACACCGCCCGAGATTGACTAAGGGGCGCGCTAGATTCAAAAAGGAGGAGTTGTGCTAAGCCAAAGCCAAAGCACAAAAGTGCCGCCATACTTGTGATAAATATAAAGCCCTTGTGGCGTTTGTATCCATAGCCTAAAATCCCCGCCATGCACGCGCATAAAAGCCCAAAGATTGCCATATCCTGCATTAACACCGCCATTTGTGCCATAGCCCAAACTGCCCCGCGCCCCACGCAAGCAGCAGGACAATCCCAAGCCCTAGCGCAAAAGAGCTCATATCATAGCCATAGGGCTTCATAATCGTGTGGGGCGTGAGTGCGCCGAGGTGCTCATACACCTCTGTGAGTTCTCGCTCATCAATCGCGCTAAATGCCCTGCCCCCGCTTGTCTTGGCGATAAAACTAAGGCTTTGCATATCGCCGCCATCGCTGATATTTATGGGATAGATTCTCACGCCCGATTTGATTGCCAGATCCATCATTTCAGCGGTGCTGATGGTTGAATCTGTATCAAACCCATCGGTTAGCAGGATAATGCTGCGCTTAATCTCTGTGTTTTTGCCCATAAACGCTTCCTCTCTGCCCCTAGATTCTGTGAGTGCGTAGATGGTGCGCGCTAGAGCGTTGTTAATCGCTGTTTTACCCCCAGCTAGTCCGAGCGTGAGGCTATCGATAACATAGTGCAAAAACTCCCTATCTTGCGTGAGGGCATTGAGTATCAGCGTGTGCTCCCCAAATGCCACGACAAGCACACTATCATAGGGATTTTTGTCGATAAACTCCTTGCTAAGCCGCTTAAGCACCTCAAGGCGGTTTTCGCCCGTGTGGCTAAAATCCACCGCTTCCATAGAAAAGCTCGTATCTAGCACGAGTGCGATTTGGCTCTGTGTGGTGGGATAGAGGCGATCTTCGCTCTGCCACAGGGGCTTAGAGAGCGCGCACACCACGCACACAATCCCAAGCCACTTCGCCACCTCAAGCCAACGCGACTTTTTAACGCCCCGCATTAATGCGATATCGGGCACATAGATAGGCGTGCGCGAGCCTTTAAGCAGCCATTGTGTTAGCACAAACGCCACGAGCACAAGCCACGCAAGTGGATAACCAAAACTCATAGAATCTCACAAAGGCGTTGGTATCGGGAAAGCAGTAGTGAATCTAGAGGCGGTGGGTTTTTGGGGAACTTATAGGGGGCGAGGCGTTGGGAAAACTCCTCTAGCTGCGCAAGTGTAGAGGGAGCGAAAGTCCGCTCTGTGCGTGCTTTTTGCACCAATGCGCTAAATTCCTTGGCAAATTGTTTAGAATCTCGCACATCAAGGGATTTGAGCCTTTTTATAAGCGGGTTTTTGCGCCTTTTTAGCACAAGCCATGCACCGCTCACGCACCCAAAAATGAGCACCACGCCGATGATAGTAAGCGGCACGCTCCAAGGCGTGATAGGCTCGAAAATATCGGCAATCTCGTGCATTGCTAGTGTTTGGGCTTAAAATGTCGCAATAATAAAAAACTCACAAATGCCACGCTGCACACGACAATAATCGTGCTAAAGGCTTCAAAATACCCAAAGGGCTCGGCGAGGTTGAACACTTCTCCCATTTCTAGCCCCTAGAGCGTATTAATAACTTGCTGACAGCGCGGACAGAGGCTCTCCTCGCTCTGTGCGACAAACTGCCAGCACCGCGGGCATTTGTGCGCCTGCGCCTTTGTGATGACAAATCGCTCTGTGCCGCCCTCACACTCCACTTCAAAGCTTTTTAAGACTATAAGCCCCTCTTCACTCCTGCCCCAACCACTCACAATAAGCCACCTATCAAGCTCGCTAAACTCCTGCGCATTGGGGCTTATCACGCAAAGTTCTAGGGAGGATTTGATGATTTTGTCTTTTTTTAGTGAATCTACGCTAATGCCAAAGCTCTCGCGGATTTTCATCAGACGCGCAAAGTCTGCCTGTGGCTCACGCGCCCCGGCTACTTCCTCTATACGCGGATTGCGCAAATCAAACACATCGCTTGCCTCGCCCCTAATGCACGCATTGGCATAGCCAAACGCCTCATATGCGGTGTAAGTGAGCGTGGGCGCGAGGACAAAAAGAAGTTTTTTGAGGATAAATGCCATAGCACTCTGTATGGAAGCCCGCCGCACAGAATCTAGCCCATCACAATACAGGCTATCCTTGCACAAATCCATATACACGCCACTTAGATGCGTGCTCACAAAGTTCATAATCACGCCAAAGCCCTTGGCAAACTCGTATTCTAAAAAAAGCTTGAGAGCCTGCTCTAGTTCCTCATTGGCTAGTGCAACGATATAGCGATCAATCTCTGAATCTAGCGGCGTGAGCGCGCGCAAATCCTGTGTGTTGGCAAGCAAAAAGCGTATGGTATTGCGGATTTTTTTATACTGCTCGCTCACCTGCTTGAGGATATTTTGGGAGATTCTCTGATCGTTTTGGTAATCGCTTAGTGCCACCCACAGGCGCAAAATATCACTCCCATAGGTTTTTAGAATCTCTTGGGGCGCGATCACATTGCCCTTAGATTTGCTCATTTTCTCGCCATTTTCATCCATCGTGAATCCATGCGTGAGGATACTCGCGTATGGGGCTTTTGCGTGTATCGCGCAGCTCACAAGCAGCGAGCTCTGGAACCACCCGCGGTGCTGATCGCTCCCCTCTAGATACATACTCGCTGGATACTCCCCCGCCTCATAGGCGCGTGATTGTAGCACGGCTCTCCAAGTGCTGCCGCTATCAAACCACACATCAAGGATATGGTGGATTTTCTCATAATGCGCGCTTTGGGCTCTGTGGCTAGGGGGGAGCAGCTCCTGCGTGCTCTTGCTCCACCACGCATCGCAGCCCTCATTTTCAAACACCTGCGCGACAAACTCTAAGATTTCAGAATCTAGCACCACCTCGCCCGTGCGCTTGTCTTTAAAAAACGCGATAGGCACACCCCAATCGCGCTGCCTAGAGATACACCAATCCGGGCGGTTTGCAATCATTGAAGAGATTCTATTGCGCCCGTGCTCGGGGTAAAATCGCACCTTTTCTAGCTCAGATAATGCCACCTCGCGCAGAGTTTTATTACTCTCGCCAAAGGGCTTGTCCATCAGGATAAACCACTGCTTAGTCGCGCGATAAATCACGGGCTTGTGCGTGCGCCAACAAAACGGATAGGAGTGTGTGAATTTTGAGGCGTGCAGGAGGCTCTCGCCTAGGAGCTCTAGAATCTTCTCATTTGCCTTAAAAATATGCACGCCGATAAATGAATCCACCACCTCATCTGGCAAAAGCCCCTTATTTTTAAGTGTCTCATCGTAGCAGCCGCCATCATCGACAGGCATTAGCACTTCTATATCGTATTTGAGGCACGCGTAGTAGTCGTCCTCCCCGTGCCCGGGCGCGGTATGCACCAGCCCACTCCCACCACTCATTAGCACATAATCGCCTAAAATGAGGCGTGAGATTCTGCCATTTAGCGGATTTATCGCTTCTAGATTCTCAAACTCCCCGCCCTGATAGGTTTTAGCAATCTCGCCTTTGGTGATGCCAAGCTCCACAAGGCTTTGGAGCAGCGGCTTAGCGATGATATAGCCATCTTTGGTGATGGCATACTCTTCATTGGCATTAAGCGCGATGGCTTGGTTTGCGGGCAGTGTCCAAGGTGTCGTCGTCCAAATCACGGCTTGGGCGCGCTCTACCCCTAGCTTTTTGCAAGAATCCGCACTAAGCGCAAAGCCCACAAAGATTGAATAATCCTCCTTGTCCTGATACTCCACCTCGGCTTCAGCTAGCGCGCTCTTTGCCGCCCAGCTCCAAAACACTGGCTTGCTGCGCTCAATAAGCAAGCCCTGCTTAGCAATGGCACACAACGCGCGATAGATCTCTGCTTCAAAGGCAAAGTCCATTGTTTTATAAGGATTCTCAAAATCCCCCAAAACGCCCAAATCCTCAAACTCCTCACTCTGAATCCCAATAAACTCCCGCGCCCACTCACGGCATAGCTCTCGGATTTCTGTCTTTGGCAGGCTGTCCTTTTTGTCCTTGCCGATTTTTTCTTCCACCTTTTGTTCGATAGGCAGCCCGTGGCAGTCCCAACCGGGCGTGTAGGCGATCTTGTGTCCTTGAAAATAATGAAGCTTTACCACGATGTCTTTTAGAATCTTATTGAGCGCGTGCCCGATGTGGATATGTCCATTAGCATAGGGTGGTCCATCGTGTAGCGTGAAACTCTGCTGATTGTTGTTTGTGTCGCGTAGGCGTGTGTAGATTCTCTCTGCACGCCATTTTGCATACACTTGCGGCTCGTTTTGGGGGAGATTTCCACGCATAGGGAAGTCAGTATTTGGCAAAATCAATGTGTCTTTGTAGTCCATCTCATACCTCGTGTGTCAAAATGCCCTCCATTGTAACAAAACTTGCATAAGAACTGCATAATTTTGCCTAAGCCCACACATTCCATACGCACAAAACACGCCAAACTTTTAAGCTTTAGCGTGTTAGAATCTCGCACTTTTTAATTTGTAAGGATTGTGTGATGAGCGAGCCCATATCCCTCGTGTTTGAGACTTTTAAAACCTGTGCGATTATGATCGATACCCTTCTGAAAAACCCCTCGACTAGTTACCTTGCCTCCCAAAACTCTAGCGGCGATACGCAACTACAAGTCGATGTGCAAGCCGATAAGCTCATCGAGGAGCGACTGTTGGCACTTGCGTGTGTCAAGGGCGTGTGCAGTGAGGAAAAACAAGAGGTAGTGTATGGTGGGGATTCTACAGAATCTAGCGCGCGCTTGATCGTGGCATACGATCCGCTCGATGGCTCCTCGCTTGTGGATAGCAACCTGAGCATTGGCACGATTTTTGGGATCTATGATGGGGTGCTAGAATCTCGCGCGCTTGTGGCTAGTGGCTATATCGTGTATGGAGCGCGGCTAGAGATAGTCCTAGCGCATAAGCAAGTGGAGCATTGGCGATACTATGAGGGCGCGTGGCATTTGCTTGGCACGCTACGCCTTAAGCCAAAAGGCAAGATAAACGCGCCCGGTGGGACGCAGCAGCATTGGGCAGGGCGGCACAAAGCCCTTGTGGAGTCGCTCTTTGCGCAGGGTTACAGACTGCGCTACTCGGGCGGTATGGTGCCCGATCTCCATCAGATTCTTATCAAAGGCGGGGGGCTCTTTAGCTATCCTGCGACGCAAGACGCACCAGAGGGCAAGCTCCGCAAGCTCTTTGAAGTCTTTCCCTTTGCCTTTGTGTATGAGTGCGCGGGGGGCGAGGCGATCGATGGGAGTAAGCGACTTTTAGAGCTTGATGTGGGGCATATCCACGATAGCACGCCCTGCTTTTTTGGGAGCAGTGAGGAGATCGCACAAGTTAGGCGCGCTTATAGCCTAGATAAAAACGCATAAGGAATGCTATGCAAGAAGATGTCTTTGCCCAAAAGCTCCAAACCCAGAGCCAAAAACTCCAAGAATGCCAAGCCTCCCACAATCTTAGCTCGTGTATGCCCTGTGACTCTTTTTATGAATGCGAAGTGCGCAAAGCCTATGTAAAAGCCGTGTATGAGAGTATGAACAAGGGGCAAGAGGGCAGTTTTGACTTCAACTAAAGGATTTGTATGACTAAAAGCTATATCACTTCGCCAATTTATTATGTCAATGATATCCCACATATCGGGCACGCCTACACGACTATCGTTTGCGATATGCTCAAAAAATACCGACAGATTCGCGGACAGGAGGTGTTTTTGCTCACCGGCACCGATGAGCACGGACAAAAAATCGAGCAATCCGCCAAAGCCCACAACCAAAGCCCACAAGCCTATGCGGATTCTATCAGTGCGCATTTTCGCACGCTTTGGGAGGAGTTTGGTATCGACTTTGACTACTTTATCCGCACCACAGATTCTGCGCACTGCCAAAGCGCGCAGGCTGCCTTTAAGAAAATGTTCCAAAAAGGGGATATTTATAAGGGCATTTATGAGGGGTGGTATTGTATCTCGTGTGAGAGCCATTTTACTAAGCACCAAGTGGTGGAGCAAAAATGCCCCGATTGTGGCAAGATAACGACGATTATTAAAGAAGAGAGCTATTTTTTTGCCCTCTCAAAATACCAAGACGCCCTCCTGCAATGGTATGAGCAATGCCCCGATGTGATCGCGCCTAGACACAAGCGCAATGAAGTCATTCGCTTTGTAGAATCTGGGCTAGTGGATCTCTCTATCACGCGCACGGGCTTTAGCTGGGGTGTGCCGCTGCCTGAGGGCATAGAGAATGCAGATAATGAGGGCAGTGAGGGCGCGCCTAAGCATATCCTGTATGTGTGGCTTGATGCGCTGATGAGCTACCTTAGCGCGATAGGCTATGAGGGCGCGCTGCGTATGGATCTGTGGCAGGATACCACGCATATCGTGGGCAAAGACATTTTGCGCTTTCACGCGGTGTATTGGCCTGCGTTTTTGATGAGCCTAGAGCTGCCACTACCGCGCAAAATCTACGCGCACGGCTGGTGGACTCGCGATGGCGTGAAAATGAGCAAAAGTATCGGCAATGTGGTAAATCCCAAAGAAGTCGCCCAAAGCTATGGCATAGAAGCGTTTCGGTATTTTTTGCTGCGTGAAGTGCCCTTTGGGCAAGATGGCGACTTTAGCCAAAGGGCGTTAATTGAGCGTATCAACTCCGATCTTAGCAATGATATTGGCAATCTCCTAAACCGCCTCATTGGTATGGCGCAAAAATACTTTGATTGCAAGCTTTCTAGCACACAGATAGAGCAGTTTTATCCACAAGAAGTGGCAAAAATCGCGCCCATATTAGAGCGGTTTGAATCTGCGATGAGCGATATGCAGCCACACACTGCGCTTGAGGAGCTTTGGGGGCTTTTGAGGCTTGGCAATGGTGCCATTAGCACCTATGAGCCCTGGAAAATGATGAAACAAGCACAGAGTGAGCAAACCCTCGCCCTGCTGATGCTTGTGGGCAATGTGTTGCTAAAAACCGCGCTGTGTCTCTACCCCATAATGCCAAAAACCGCCATCGCTATCGCCGCCGCGCTAGGCTCTAGCATAGATACGCAGAGCTTTAGTCGCTATGTCTCACAAAACGCCCTTTTGCAATTCGCCACACTCACGCCCACCGCCCCGCTTTTCCCCCGTATAGAATCTCCGCTAATGCCCGAGCCCTCACTAGATTCTAAGGATTCTAAAGAATCTAGCGCGCCTAAAGCGCACACCTCCGCACCTACGAGCCCCCAAACCTCCACGCCCAAAGCCCAAAATACTCAATCAAGTTCTGAATCTAACTCCACTCCCGAGCTTGTGGAGCTCGTGGGTATAGAGGATTTTAAAAAGCTTGATTTGCGCGTGGGTGTGGTGCTAGAATGTGAGAGAGTGCCAAAGAGCGAAAAGCTCCTAAGATTTCTCATCGACTTGGGCGAATCCAAGCCGCAACAAATCCTCTCTGGTATCGCCAAATACTACGAGCCAAGCGAGCTTGTGGGCAGGCAAGTGTGCGTGGTGGCTAATCTCAAGCCCGCCAAGCTTATGGGGCTTGTGAGCGAGGGAATGATCCTAAGCGCGCACGATGATGAGGGGCTAAGCCTACTCAGTGTGCCCAAAAAGGCAGGCAGCAAGATCTCATAAATGAAAGCCTACACGCAACTTTTGCAACGACTTAGCCAAGATTCTATGAGTTTGGAATCTTTTGAGCGATTTTGGCGTGATGTGGGCGAGGAGGAGGCATACACCGATACCGCCACACGCCTAGAGCTCCTCAGACTCTATGACTTCCCTCTGCACCAAGATGGCGATACGCTCACGCTTAGCACCGCGAGTTTGCCACTGCAAGAGGCGGTGTTTTGTTTTGTTGATATCGAGACGACGGGCGGGAAGGCAAGCGAGCACGATGTGATAGAAATCGGCGCACTCAAATACCAAAATGGCAAGATTATCGATCGCTTTGAGAGCCTCATTTTCACCTCCTATGTCCCAAGCGAAATTACTGCGCTCACGGGCATACGCACCCAAGATCTCCTAAAAGCCCCACAACCCCAAGAGATTCTCACTAGATTTAGAAACTTTGTGCGCGGGAGTGTGTTTGTAGCGCATAATGTGAGTTTTGACTTTACCTTCCTTAATGAATCTTTTACGCGCTATTGCATTCCGCCTATGCTCCTGCCTAGGCTCTGCACGCTCGATCTAGCACGCAAGACGATCCTCTCTCCGCGCTACGCACTAGGGTTTTTAAACACCTTTTTAGGGATCAATACCTCCGCCCTGCACCGCGCCTATGCCGACGCGCTCACCGCGCTAGAAGTCTTTAAAATCGCGATGATGTGCCTGCCAAAGAGCATAGAATCTGCCCAAAACCTCATCGACTTTAGCAAAAAGGGGCGCAAGGGCTTTGTGTGAGCCTCTCACAAGGGCGTTGCGCGAGGTTGGTGCGTGGGAGGCGGGGCGTATGAGTTTAAGCCAAGTTATACTACAATGCCGCCCACTATCCCATATCTAAGGAAGCCTATGGAAGCCCCGCTTAGTATTTTCCAAATGCAGCATATGTTTTTCCCCTTGCTCGCCACTTGCGTGTTTGCGCTCATTCATATCTATATCTATAAGGCACTGCTTAAATCCTTTGCCACCACCGCGCTTTTTAGGAGGTTTTGGCTCGTGCTTGTGTGGCTAAACTTCCTAGGCAGTGCCGCATATTTTTCTTTCCTCCACAAAGCCCCGCCAAGTCAGAGCCTCTACCTCCTACTTTCTATATGTATGGGCGTGGCACTTAGCTTTTTGGTGGTTACGCTATGCTATCAACTCTGCTCACTCGCTCTATTAAGCATTAGGCACAAGCACACGCGCACACGCGCTAGATTCACTCTCAAGCGTATAGCGGGGTTTGCGGGAGTGGCAATGGTAGCGTATGGGACTTTCATAGGCGTGCAAAAGCCCCAAATCACGCACACACAACTAGCAATCGATGGGCTTAGCGCACCGCTTGAAATCGTGCAGCTTAGCGACATACATATCGGGGGCTTGATAGAATCCACTCGCGTGCGCGATATCGTAGAGCGCACCAACGCGCTCAATCCCGATGTGATTTTTTTAACAGGCGATATCGTGGATTCGCCCCTAGAGCTCGTGCGCGAGGCAGTCGATGAACTCGCACACCTAAAAGCGCGCTATGGCGTGTATTATGTGCTAGGCAATCACGAGTATTTCCACGACGCGCGCCATATCCTCGAGCATTTGCGCACGATGGGCTTTAAGGTGCTGCTCAATGATGCCGATGTGCTCACGCACGAGGGCGCGGATATACGCATAGTGGGCATTGCTGATCTCGTGGGCGTGCGCGAGGCGTTTTTGCACCACGATTTAAAGCCCGATGTGCGTCAGAGCCTGCTAAAGGCTAAAGCTAGCACGCCAAGCCCTATGATATTCCTCTCTCATCAGCCAAAGGTTATCTATGAGCTAGAATCTATCCATAATTCCGAGCCAGAGCTCACAGCTCATCTCTCCCTCGTGCTTAGCGGGCACACACACGGCGGGCAGATATTCCCCTTTTCGCTGCTCGTGCCACTCCAGCAGCCCTATACCAAGGGCTTAGATTCACTGCCTATGGGCGGATATGTGTATATCAGCCAAGGCACGGGGTATTGGGGAGCACCTATGCGCGTGGGTAGCTTCAATGAAATCACGCATTTTACGCTCACGCCCAAATCACGATAAGGAGTTGCTATGCTAGGGTTTGTTTATAGATGGCTGCTATCCAAAACCACGACATTTGAAAAAGCCAAGGAGATGGGGGAGATCGCCCAAGAAGTGGAAGTGTATCCAAGCACGACGATTCTTGTATGCGGGGAGGGGATCTATGAGTGTAGGAGTGGGTGTGATGGGCTTATAAACGCATTTGGGGGGGGGGCGATTAGAAGCTTCTAAATTTGATACTTTTGGTGATTTTGGAAATTCGGCTTGCACGCAACCTTTAAATGAGTGCTTCAGCTCAGCTTCAGTCACTACCGCTAAGGTAGCTCCTTCGCCTCGCCTTGCACAACATTTAAATCTTACGCACAATCCTAGAATTTCCGGCAAGCCAAGCGCGGAGTGTAGAGAAAATACAGAATCTAAGAAAGGTTTAGAATCTAGTCTAACAGAACCTAGCACAGATTCAGAATCTAGTTCCACAGATTCACAAACAAACGCGCAATCCACAAAAGAGATTCTAAACAACGCACAAAGACAGAATCTAGG
>NZ_CASDOV010000021.1:0-18725 GCF_949282165.1 uncultured Helicobacter sp.
ATATTGGTGGAACTTTTAAGGGAACTGCAAATAATGAAAAATGATTAAATAGCGTTGTACAGGGTATTTTATGAATTATGCAATGGATTCCTATCTCCCGGCCACTTCAATAATCCTAACAACTGCTACAATCTAACCAACCTCACAATACCATCTGTTGAAATTCCGTCAAAAACCTTGCCCCTAAAGCTGTGATTTTGCTTTTAGATTTTTTTAAGATTCTAGTAATTTACAAAATTTTGCGTGACAAAACCTGTGTATCGCTTTATGGAGGGTGAATCTCCACTCGCTCCGCTGCGCACCCATACACTTCCAAAATCTACCTGTTTAGATTCTTTAGATTCTGCAATGTTATTGATTGTTGTGGATTCTGCAAATGCCAGATTTAGCCGCCGCTGTGGCTGTGTTTAGGGTTTTAGATTCTAAGTCAGCCTAGGATTGCGATGTGATATAAGAATCTATGCGCTCAAGTATATTTGGCTTGATACGCAGGTGCAGGCGCAGCACGCTAAGGTTTAAGCCCATATGCTCGAGCTTCACCTCATCTTTGGAAGTTACCAAAAGGCTTGTGGCATCGTATCGACGCATAGATTCTCGCAAACTCGCCTCATCAAAGGTGCTATGATCTTGAAGTGTGATTTTACCCACCACGGAGGGCAAAAACTCATCAAGGCGTGCGGGGTTTGCGATGGCGGTAAGTAGGAGCATTCTGGGCGTTGGATTCTCTACAAAGACTTCACGCGTGTAGTCCTCCCCCTCGCACACGAGCAAATCCGCACATTTGTAGAGATAGGGCATCTCACGATACATTCCGCTTGGGAGCAAAAACGGAAAATAGGGCTCAAGCTTTGGGCGCAGCAAAATATTGAGCTTTTTAAAATGGAATCTAAATCCATCATCTAAAAACACGCATTGTGCGCCGAGTTCTTTGGCTTTTTGTATCGCTTGCTTGCGGTTTTTGGAGACGATGACGCTGGAGTTTGGCAGGCTTTTGGCAAGCAGATAGGCTTCATCGCCGGCTTGGGGCTGTGTGCAGAGAATCTCGCCATTGTGGCTCACCACCACAAGTCCCTTGCTCTGGCGTTTGTAGCCGCGTGAGATAATCGCGCTGTGCGGATAGGATCTCGCTATCTCAATGATAAAAGGTGTCTTGCCACTGCCGCCCACGATGAGGTTGCCCACGCTCACGATGGGCAGCCCAAAATCGTGATAGCGCGCGCATTTGCGGCACAAGGTCGCACTGAGGGCGTATATAAGCGAGATTGGCAAAAGTGCGAAGCTAAGGAGTTTTTGGGCAAAAGAGGGACTATAAAAGTAAGAATCTATAAAGCGCATAATGCTCCTTTGGGAGTTATTTGGGCGCGAGAATTGTAGGCATTTTTGCCTTAAAAGTATTCATAAAGATTCTGTGCAGCAAAGAATCTATGAGCGCGGGCGCAAAGCCCTGTGGGAGCAGAGAATCTCTAAGTAGGCTAATGATGGCTGTATCAGCAAGGCTGAGGTTTGTGAGACAGAGATTTTTGGCACTAAGGCTAGATTGCAAGGCTTGCAAAAATGGATCGATTTGCGCGTAGGTATAGCCTAGATCGCCCTCATCGCTTTGGTTTTCAAACAAATCCGCGCTTGGCTTTTTATCAATGATGGCTTGGGGGACTTCAAGGGCTTTGGCGAGTGTGAAAACCTCGGTTTTATAGAGCTCACCTATGGGATTAATCGCGCACGCCAAGTCCCCATATAGCGTGCCATAGCCAAGCATAATCTCGCTTTTGTTGCTCGTGCCTATCACAAGGGCTTGGTGTGTCGCGGCAAAATCATAGAGATGTATCATACGCATACGCGCGCAAAAATTCCCAATACGCGTCCTTTGCGCTGAATCTAGTGGGGCTGAATCTGTGGGAGAATAAAGGGCGTTTTGCTCTCTAAATAATTGCTCAAATGCCGCAATGGAGGTGATTGTGTAGGCGATATTGTGGGCTTTGGCAAAGCTTATGGCGTCCTCTAGATGTGTGTGGCTAGAGCTAGAAGATGGGAGCAGCAACGCGTGGAGATTGTGCCCAAAGACATTGACACAGAGTTTTGCCACCACGATAGAATCTATCCCCCCGCTTAAACCCACCACGACTTTTTCAAAGCCTCTTTGATGCACTTCCTGTCGTAGCTTATCCTGTATAGTCGTAATCTGTGTGAGAATCTGGCACATACTCAATCCTTATGGGAAATTCTGATTTGGGAGAAAGGAAAGCATAGCAGATTTTGGCAAAAATAATAAAAATTTAAGTTACTTTTACCTAACATAAAAAGTTTTTTACTTACTCTAGGTATAAACGACAACTCGCTATGGAAGGAGATATGATGTCTGAAAATGTCAAAAGACGAGACTTTCTTGGTATGGCATTAGGAGGCGTAGCAGCAGTGGGCGCGGCAGCCTCATTGTATGCGATGAAACGATCTTGGGATCCATTGCCAAGCGTGGTATCTGCTGGCTTTACCACGGTGGATTTGAGCGGACTGCAGGAAGGGCAGCTAAGCACAGTGGAGTGGAGAGGTAAGCCGGTATATATCCTCAAAAAGCAGAGCGGCAGCCCAAAGGTAGAGGGCAGGGATTTTGAGATTAATGGTGCTCTTTATACGGTTGGGATTCAGATTTGCACGCATTTGGGATGCATTCCGGGATTTGATGAGAAAACTCAAGGCTTTTTATGCGCGTGCCACGGCGGGCGTTTTGACGCTTCTGGTGTCAATCAGCCCGGCACTCCGCCACCGCGCCCTATGGAGATACCTCCGTTTAAGATTGATGGGATGAAAATGGTGCTAGGCGAAGAGGGTGCGGAATATCAAGCACTTAAAAAGGCATAAGGGAAGGAGCAGATATGGAAGTAAAGAAAGCAAATGGGATCGTGGATTGGCTTGATCAACGCATTGCTATCAAAAAACTCATAGAGGTTTTGGCGACAAAGTATTGGGTTCCAAAAAATATTAACTTTTTGTGGGCAATGGGTGTGATTTTATTGACACTTTTTACGCTGCTTGTTGTGAGCGGGTTTTTCTTGCTTATGTATTACAAGCCTGATACCAAGTTGGCATTTGATAGCGTCAATGATACGATTATGCGCGAAGTTGCGTTTGGTTGGCTATGGCGGCATATACACGCAGTGGCAGCGAGTATGGTGTTTTTGATTATCTATATCCATATGTTTGTGGCTGTGTATTATGGCTCTTACAAGCGCGGGCGAGAGATGATTTGGATTGGTGGTATGCTGCTTTTTGTGGTTTTTTCTGCGGAGGCGTTTAGCGGCTATATGCTTCCTTGGGGGCAGATGAGCTTTTGGGCGGCTGCGGTGATTACGAATTTGCCAAGCGCTATTCCGGGCATTGGACCTGATTTGGTTGAGTGGGTGCGAGGGAACTTTGTGATTGCAGATTCTACGCTGACGAGATTCTTTATGCTGCACGTATGTTTGCTACCTATTGTGATTTTGACACTTATTGCCTTGCACTTCTACACACTTAGAGTGCCTCATGTCAATAACGAAGACGGCGAGGAGATAGACTTTGAAGCAGAGGCGAGAAAATATGAAGAGGGCAGGAAAAAAGAAGCAAAGGTTATCAGTTTTTGGCCTGATTTCTTGAGCAAAGATATTTTTGTCGTGAGCGTGTTTATGATGCTCTTTTTCTACCTCGTGTGCTATCACTTCAATTTTGCAATGGATCCAATCAACTTCGAGCCTGCAAACAATATGAAAACCCCAGCGCACATTTATCCAGAGTGGTATTTCTTGTGGAGTTATGAAGTGCTTAGAGGCTTTTTCTTTAGCGCAGATGTGGGGCTTATCGCATTTGGTATCGCACAAGTGGCATTTTTGTTCTTACCTTGGCTTGATAGAAGTCCTGTGGTAGCTCCTGCGCATAAGCGACCGCTATTTATGGTATGGTTTTGGGTGCTTATCATAGACTTGGTGGTGCTCACGATTTTTGGTAAATTGCCACCAGAGGGTATTAACAACCAAATCGGGCTTGTAGCGGCATTGGGCTTTTTGGTATGGGTGTTTGTCGCACTGCCTGTGGTAACAATGATGGAAAGAAAAAAATAAGGAGTGCGTGCTATGAGAGAACTTAAAATTTTAGCGATTGTTGTAGTAATCGTAGGTATTCTTTATTGGGGCGTGGAGCCCTTGGCGCACTCTGTGTTTCACCCAAAGGCAGCACCTAGTGATTTTGCCTTTAGAGATTTAGAGCGTGTGGATCTCTCTAAGGCAGATGTGCAAAGGGGTAAAGATCTTGTAGAATCCAACTGCACGGCTTGCCACAATATCAAAGCCATAGGAGTGGATAATGGTGTGATCGCATTCCCCGGTGGCAAGGGAGAGGTTACAACGCCTGATCTCTCGACTGCTGGAGCATTGTATGATGAGAATTTCCTCGCGACTTTGATTGTCGATCCCCTAAAGGCTACTAAGCTCGGGCATAAATTTAGCGATGAGAATCCTTTCCCTATGACTCCATACGATGGGGATAAGCAGGATGTCGCGGATATGGTGGCGTTTTTAAAATCCATCGGTGCTACAAGCCTTAAGCATAATGTGCTGCATTCTGATGAATACGCTACCAAAAAAGAGGCACTTGAAAAAAGCACATTGACAGATTCACAAAAAGAGATGGCACTCGCTAAGCTAGAGGAGCAGCTCACTAATAAGGCAGTTTTTACCGATGCGTGTAGTCGATGCCATAGCATCAAATACGATGAGCCAAAGACAAAAGAAAAGCTAGAGGCTAATGAGGCTAAGAAAAAGAATATCCAAGGCTATCTTGGCGCAGAGGCACCCGATCTCTCTATGATGATTAGGAGCAAGGGCGAGCATTATTTACAAGGCTTTATCAACGATCCACAAAAAGTCTCTTATGACGCGATCAAACAAGCCATCATCGCTAAGCAAGGCTCATTGCCAGAGAACACGACTAAGAGCGAATGGCAGGAAGCCGATGATTATAGCAATCTCGCAAAAGAGCTTGGCGTAATGCCTAATGGTCTCTCTATGCCGCGCGTGGGACTCACAGAGCAATCTCAAGAACGCGTTATCGCGTATTTGGAATCTATTGGGGATTCTAAAAAGCACGAGCGCGAGAGTCTTGGGGTGTATATCATCATATTCTTTGGAATCTTAAGCGTGTTGGCATTCTTATGGAAGAAAAAGATATGGAGAGATTTGCACTAAAAAAGCCTAAGAGATTCCTTGATTCTTGTGGGCTTTTGTTGTAGAATACGCGCCTTTATTACATTACCATTTAGGAGGTCATTATGGCTTTAGATATGGCGAAAAAGAAAGAGATTATCGCAAAATTTGCTCGCGATAGTAAGGACACAGGTTCTTCAGAAGTGCAAGTGGCACTTTTGAGCCAGAGGATTGCAGATTTGACTGCACACCTCAAAGCAAATCCCAAGGACCACTCAAGCCGCTTGGGATTGCTAAAACTCGTGGGACAGAGAAAATCTCTCCTAGGTTATCTTAAGCGCACACAATATGAGCGCTATGTCAAGCTCATCACAGAGCTAAAGCTTAAGGACAGATAGTCCCTAAGCTCCCCTCCCCCTTTCTTTTACCTCGTTTTTCCCTCAAATGTGTTATACTCCAAAGTGATACAAAACTTACAGGAGTGTGGCTATGAAAACACGAAAAGAGCACGATTTTATCGGCGAGTTAGAGATTTCCGATGATGTGTATTATGGGATTCAGACTTTTAGGGCGATGGAGAATTTTAATATCACAAAGGAGCGTTTGAGCAACTTTCCCGTGTTTATCAAGGCTCTAGCACAAGTCAAAAAGGCTGCTGCTTTGGCAAATTTCGAGCTCAATCTCCTCGATGAAAAAATCAAAAACGCCATTGTGTATGCGTGCGATAGAATCATCGCTGGTGAGTATCTCGATCAGTTCGTCGTGGATATGATACAAGGCGGGGCGGGCACAAGCACCAATATGAATGTCAATGAGGTGGTGGCAAATGTCGCGCTTGAGTATATGGGGTACAAAAAGGGCGAGTATGAGCACTGCCACCCAAACGATCATGTCAATCTCTCTCAATCCACAAACGACGCGTATCCCACCGCATTGCGCCTAGCCCTCTATGAGCGTTTGTTTGATCTCATAGAATCTATGCAGATTCTCAAAACTTCCTTTGAATCCAAAGCCAAGGAGTTCGCCCATATCCTCAAAATGGGTCGCACGCAGCTCCAAGACGCAGTTCCTATGACGCTAGGGCAGGAGTTTCAGACTTTTGCTGTGATGCTTGGCGAGGATATGCAGCGTGTCAAAGAAGCCCAAGATCTCGTGCGTGAGATCAATCTCGGGGGGACGGCTATCGGCACGGGGATTAACTCCCACCCAGATTACCCAAAGATTGTCGAGAAAAAACTCCAAGAGGTTACCAATCGCCCCTTTGTTACCGCGAGCGATCTCATAGAAGCCACCCAAGATACCGGTGCGTATGTGCAAGTGAGCGGTGTGCTAAAGCGCGTGGCGACAAAGATTTCTAAAATCTGCAACGACTTGCGACTGCTAAGCTCGGGACCGCGCGCGGGGCTCAATGAGATAAATCTCCCCAAAATGCAGCCCGGTAGCTCGATAATGCCGGGCAAAGTCAATCCCGTGATCCCTGAAGTCGTCAATCAAGTGTGCTTTAGCGTGATTGGCAATGATATCACTATTACCCTCGCTTCCGAGGCAGGGCAGCTCCAGCTCAATGTCTTTGAGCCAGTCATCGCGTATAGTTTGTTTAACTCCATCGTGCGGATGAAGCGCGCGTGCATCACTCTAGCCCAAAAATGCGTCGATGGCATCACTGCAAATGAAGAAGTGTGCAGGGATTTTGTGTTTCATAGTATCGGTATCGTAACCGCGCTAAACCCCTACATCGGCTATGAAAATTCTGCCAAAATCGCCAAAGAAGCCCTACAAACGGGCAAAAGCGTGTATGAGCTCACCCTAGAGCACAAGCTTTTGAGCAAAGAGGAGCTTGATGAGATTTTCAAACCCCAAAATATGCTAAACCCGCATATGAGGGAAGTGAAGGGGCATAAATGATGAAAGTTTTACGATTTTTAGGGAAGTGCATTGGCTTTGTCAATACCAACTTTAAGGCACTCGTGCTGATACTCATCGTGCTCTTTGTGCTTGGAAGTATGCAGGATACGGAGATAGAGGAGCCAAATCTCGCCAAGCTCTACCTCAATACGCCTATTTTTTCGGCAAATTCTATAGAATCTCAGATTCAAAATATCAAAAAAAACCCGAGCATTAAGGGCGTGCTGCTCGTGATAGATTCACCGGGTGGGAGCGTGAGTGCGAGCATAGAGGTGGCGGATATGCTTAAAAAACTTGGCGAGGATTTGCCAGTGGTGGCGTATGTGCAGGGCTCTATGGCGAGTGGGAGCTACTATGCGGGTATGTATGCCAGCGAGATTGTCGCAAATCGCGGCGCGCTCATTGGCTCCATTGGCGTGATTTTTAGCGGTTACAATATCTCCCAACTCTTAGAAACCCTAGGCATACAGGAGCAAGTGCTCAAAAAGGGCACATACAAGGAAGTGGGCACGATGTCTCGTCAGTGGAGCGAGCAGGAACGAGAGTTTTTGGACAATCTCTTAGATGAGCAATACACAATGTTTGTCGATGATGTCAAACAGGCAAGGGGGCAGAGGCTCACGCAAGATTCAGAAGCGTTTGCACAGGGCAAAATCTTTAGTGCAAAGGCAGCATTAGAACTAGGGCTCATCGATAGGGTAGGTAGCCTGCACGATGCCACGGAGATTCTCAAAGAGAGGGCAAATGTGAGCGAGGCAGTGTGGCTAAAGAAAAGCAAAGTCGATAGCTACCTTGAGCAGTTTCAAGATTCACTCATTAGCAAAGTCCTCTCATTAAGTGCACCTAGCCTCCGATAATGCAGCTTTTGTATGTGGAGGAAATGCGCTCTAGACAGAATCTACTCGCATTTTCGGGCGGGGTGGATTCTAGTGCATTGTTCTTTTTGCTCCTTGAATCAGGCATTGAGTTTGATATGGCGATGGTGGATTATGGATTGCGCCCAGAGCGAGAGCGTGAGATCGCGTATGCTAGGGAGTTAAGCGCGCGTTATGACAAGCGGCTTTTTCTCCACACTGCGCCCAAAATCACGACAAACTTCGAGCACACTGCGCGCAATGTGCGCTATGAGTTTTTTGCACAGGTGTGCAAAGAGCACGGCTACCATAATGTCATGATGGCGCATCAGCTCGATGATAGGCTAGAGTGGCTTTTGATGCAGCTTTGCAAAGGAAGCGGGATTTTGGGCTTAGGCGGATTGCGCGGGATAGCCCAATGGGGGGGCTTTCGTATCATTCGTCCTCTAATTGAGCGCACGCGCGAGGAGATTTATGCGTATTTGCACGCGCACAAACACAGATTTTTTGAAGACAGCAGCAACGCCAATGCGCACTTTACGCGCAACTTTTTTCGCCATAATGTGGTGCGCACGCTGATGCCTAGCTTCGCTAAGGGCGTGAGACAGAGCTTTAGAATCTTAGAGCAAGAGAGTAAGGGCGTGCTGCCGCGCATTCAGAGGATACTCCCTGATGTCTTTGTGATGAGGCGCACAAAGCAGGCGTGGCGTGATTGCTATGGGGTGGATTACGCGCTAAAGCGGCTTGGGTATGTGATGAGCACCAGGCAGCGTGAGGAGCTCGCAAAATCTAGCTTTTGCTGCCACATTGCGCAGAGATATGTGGTAGATTCAAATGCAGATTTTGTATTTGTGGCAAAAACCCTAGGCGCAATCACAATGCCCAAACGCTACAAGGAGCAATACCGCCTTGCTAAAATCCCGCCCAAAATCCGCCCAATCCTTTTCCAAAACGCCATTGTGGATTCAGAGCTCGAGGGATTTATACAGAGAGTAGCAAGCCTTTTGGAGTCCTAGGTTTATAGAATCTAAAGCCGCCAAAACGCGTTAGAGAATCTAGATTCAATAAACTAGATTTAACCTTACAGAATCTAAAACAAACACACAATTTGCTGCCAAAGAAACTAGCAAAGATTTACAAAAACAAAATAGAAAATCTAAAGAATTATAGAATCTAAGCAATCTCTAGATTCTATAAAAGGCAGGGTATGCACACGCAGCGCACAAACACAGGCAATTCACTCCGCAAGTGATACACAAGTTTGCGCTATTAAACTCTAAGAAATTAAGAGATAGACTTGCGCGAAGCTAGATTCTAAGAGCAGTAAGAATCAAACATTAAAAAAAGGAATTTTTATGCTATTTTTACCCCCCCCCATACAATTTTCTAAGAATCTTTCTCACTAAGCACACAAAAATCCTCCCTCTCCTCTGTCTTTTTGTGTTTATCATAGCTTTTGGGCTGCGCTTATTTTCTATCTACCACAAAAACGCCTTTCATGTCGATGAAACTCTCTCTGTGAGTATTAGCAATGCTAGTGGCTATGTGTGGGGTAAGGCACTTCCAAATGGGGAGTTTTTTGGCAAAGAGCTAAAAGAGATGGTGTATTGGGATAACCCCACACTAAGCGATGTGTGGCAGGATATACGCAAGCTGTGGATAAATAATAACGGGGACTTAGATCATCCTAACCTGTATTATGTGCTGCTGCGTTTGTGGAATGCGGGCGTCAAAACCGGGGATTTTGAGTGGATTAAGCAAAGGGGCTTGGGACTAAATCTTGTGTTTTTTGTATTGAGCTTTTGTATTGTTGGGGCTTTGGGCTATAGGCTCCTTGGAGCAAGCTATCTCGTGCCATTATTGCTTAGCTTGGTGTTTTTAAACTCTGCTGGAGTGTCCAATACGATTTTTCTGCGAGAATATGCACTGCAGGAATGTCTCATATGGCTCTTTGTGCTCAATAGCGTGCTATTTTATCAAAGTGTGAAAGTGCGCTTTTGGTTTGTGGTGTATTATGGATTTTGCACGGGGTTGCTGCTACTCTCTGGATATTTTAGTTTATTTTTTGTAGCACTTGGTGTCGTGGCATTGGCAGTGGGTAAATGGCGCAATCTCTGGACAATGGTGTCATTGGGAATTGTAGTGGGGAGTGCCTTTGTATGGAGCAGGATACTATACAAAAGCTATTTTGTGGGATTGCGAGATAGCGGGAGAGCTAAGGAAGCCAAGGCAAAGGTTGATTTTGCCATGCTATTTGAAAACCTCAAGCAATCCCTGCTCGCATTGTGGGATATGCTACAAACCCATTACAATCTCTATGTGCTGTGCGCACTTGGGTTGGGGCTTTTGTGCGCATTTATATGGCGCAAAACACACATTGATGTGCGGTGGCGTATGCTCGTGGTGCTTGGTTGTGTGGCATGTGTGTGGGTGTTGCTTGTGATGTATCTCGCACCATATAAGACACTTCGCTATATCGTGCCCGCATTTGGGCTTTTGTATTGCTTGGCTGTGGCCATGCTATATATGTGGCGCAAGAGTGTAGTGGGTTTGGCTTTGGCGGCGATAATGCTTGGTGGTTTAGGAGCTCAATACACGCTAAACCATAATATGCTTGTGCCCATGGAGCAATTGCTTTTGCGCAGCAGTATCGCTCCCCTGTTGTCGTAACCCTGCCCAATTGGAGTTGGCAATATGGCACACTCGTGTATTTGTTTAATGACATAGGAAAATATTTTATAGAATCTAACCCTGCCCAAAGTCGTGCATTGCTGCAGGCTTTACTCCAAAAGCACGAAAGTGTGTATTACATAGGACTTAAAGATTCTCTATCAAAAGATTTGGCTGGGTTTTGGATAACAAACTGCCAAGAGGAGGGGGCGTATCGTAGGATGAGTTGCCTCGTGCGACTAAAGAATAGCCAATGAGTGAAAGGAATCTAATTTGGGGGAGCGGGCTAACATAAACAAGCCAAAAAACAGGGAATGTGAAAGAGGCTTTGCGGATTCTCTCGCGCAAAGCCCCAAAGTTTGGGGTTTATTGCATTTGTGCGGCGACTTCAGCGGCGAAATCCTCCACTTTTTTCTCAATGCCCTCACCAAGCTCAAAGCGCACATATTTGATGATTTTGAGCTCATCGCCAAGCTCTTTGGATTTGGCTTCAAGCACTTGGGCAATCGTCTTTTTGTCATCCATCACAAAAAACTGCCCCAAAAGTGTAAGGCGTTGATCAATCAATGTATTATCAGAGATAAATCGCTCCATTTGTCCCGGAATGATTTTATCCCAAATCTGCTCGGGCTTGCCCTGTGCTTTGAGATCCTCTTGGAGTTTTTGTCTAGTAGATTCTAGCACTGCCTCTGTGAGCTCGCTGCGGCTGACATACTCTGGAATCTTATGCAGTGGCTTGCCAAGTCGCTTAAACTCCTCGTTTTCCTTGCTAAGCTCTGCGATGAGTGCCACCTTTTCTTTTTGGATAAATTCTGAATCTAGCTCGTGGTAGCTTAGCACCTGCGGTTTCATCGCGGCTGCGTGCATACAAAAGCTCCTAGCGAGCTCTGCAGCTGGGGCTTTGGAGCTTGCATTATTAAAGCCCATCGCGATGAGCACGCCCACGCGTCCATTAGAATGCACATAGCCATTGACGATGGCATTGCCCTCGACTTTGATACTCTCAAGGCGTCTGATGACGATATTTTCTCCGATTTTTGCGATATTTTGCTGGAGGTATTCCTCAAACTTACTGCCATCTACCTCAATACTATTAAGCGTGCTCACATCGCTAATCTCGTGCTCAAACACAAGCTTAGAGCTCTTTGCTACGAGATCTTTAAAATTATCATTTTTTGCCACAAAATCTGTCTCGGAGTTGATCTCTAGCAATGAAGCCTTAGAAAAATCGCCTGCTACTTCCACGCTCACTACGCCTTCACTCGCGACTCTATCAGCCTTTTTAGCGGCTTTGCTTAGCCCCTTTTCGCGGAGGTATTCCACTGCTTTTTGGATATCGCCACCCACTTCCACTAGAGCTTTTTTACAATCCATCATCCCCGCATCAGTCATCTCTCGGAGTTGTTTTACTAATTGCGCTGCAATCTCCATCGTTACTCTCCTTGCTCTTGTCGTATTTCCTCAAGCACCTCTTGTGTCTCTGCCTCTGTGGCAGGAGCCTGTGCCTCTAGCTCTTGTGTCTCTAAATCCTTGTTTTCATTGCGTCCTTCCAAAATCGCTTCGGTTACTTCTTTGCAGAAAAGCTGGATCGAGCGGATCGCATCGTCGTTACCCGGGATTGGATAATCCACATTGTCTGGATCGCAGTTGGTATCAAGCGGCGCGACTACGGGGATCCCAAGTCTGCGTGCCTCTGCCACTGCGATTTTTTCCTTAACCACATCAATGACAAAAATCATATCGGGGGCTTTTTTCATATAGCGCACACCGCCGAGGTATTTGGTGAGTTTGTCTTTTTTGCGTTGTAGCATTAGCTTTTCTTTCTTTGTCAAAAGATCAATTTGCCCGCTCTCTTCCATTTGCTCGATGATCTCAAGCTTTCGCACGGATTTTTTAATCGTGCTAAAGTTTGTGAGCATACCGCCAAGCCAACGATAATTCACATAAGGGATATTGATACTTTCAGCGTATTGCTTGATCGTCTCGCTCGCTTGCTTTTTTGTCCCCACAAACATTATCGTTTTGCCCTCTGCCGCCGCGTCTTTGATGATATTATAAGTGTATTTGAAGTAGCGTAAAGTCTTTTGTAAGTCGATAATGTGGATATTTTTGCGCACACCAAAAATAAATCGCTTCATTTTTGGATTCCATCGCCTTGTCTGATGTCCGAAATGCACACCGCACTCAAGTAAGTCTTTCATCGTTACCATTAGGTTCTCCTTAGTGACATTGTGGTTTTGCCTCCATACCCATTAGCGTTCCTCGCCGCATTTACGCGCCTTGCGATATTTGGCAAGCTCGCAACCTTTATTAAGGATTGGTATGTGTGGGATTGTTTTGTGAAAAACGGGCGGCATTCTATCGCGTTTTTCTTAAGTTATGGCTTAAAGTTGTATGGGGAATCGCATTTGCTTAGAATCTAGCAAGCATTGCTTAAAGTTTTTTGTGCTAGACTTCCGGGCTTTTTAGATTCTGTAAATTTTTAAGGATATTTTAAGGGGTTTTGCGTGGATTTTGTCAGCATTATTATGGGGAGCAAGAGTGATTTTAGCGTGATGAGTGAGTGTGCCGAGGTGTTTAAAAAATTCGATGTGCCCTATGAGATGATCGTCTCATCAGCCCATCGCTCTCCAGAGCGCACCAAAGAATACATAAAAGACGCCCAAAGCCGCGGTGCGCAGGTGTTTATCGCGGCAGCGGGTATGGCGGCGCATTTGGCAGGGGCGGTGGCAGCACAGACTTGCAAGCCCGTGATTGGCGTGCCGCTAGGCGGGGGCGCACTAGATGGACTAGATTCACTCCTCTCCACGGTGCAGATGCCTAGCTCGATGCCCGTAGCGACGGTAACCATCGGCAAAGCCGGGGCGATCAATGCGGCGTATCTCGCCATACAGATTCTAAGTCTCAAAAACGATGAGCTAGCGGGCAAACTCGTGCAAGACAGAATGATGAAAGCCAAAAAAGTGGAGTTGGATTCTTCAGAGATTGAAGTGAGGATTGATTGATGCCAAATAACACCACCACAACGCTAGATTCTGCCAATCTCCCTGCCAAAGCTTCAGCGACTTGGATAAGCCTTGATGAGTTTATCAAGCTCTCTGGGCTTGAGAGAGAGCGCGTGCTAGAGCTCATAGAATCTGGTGCGATCGTGAGCAAAAAAGAGAATGATAGGGTGCTTATCGACGCGAGCAGCGGGACTTCTGCGCTCATCAAACGCGTAGAAAACAATCTCGTAAATGCCGACATACACGGCAAGGAGCTAAGCCCCGTGTTTGTGGAGAAAACCATCGCCACGATTTTGAGCCTGCACGATAAGGTTATCGCGAGCAAGGACGAGACTATCAGCGCGTTTAAAAACGAAAATGCCTTCCTTAAAGACGCGCTTGTCTCGATGCAGGAAGTGTATGACGACGACAAAAAGACGATGGAGGTGCTGCGCGCCGAGCTTCAGAGCGCGCGCGAGGAAGTGGAGTTTATGAAACGCAAATACCGCCTAATGTGGGGCAAAGTCTCTAATATGGCAGAGGGCAGCAAGTAGGATATGAATCTCACTCACACCTGCCTTGAGTGCCTTTATAGACAGATTGAGAATTTTTTGCACACTTTGCAATCCCCGTCATCATACGCCGCCCCGAGCCAAGCCGAGATCCTCTCCCAAACCAAGCGTATTATCAACTCTCTGCCCACGATAGGGGGGGATTGTATGGATGCAGATTCTATAGACACAGATTCTGCCCTGCCTCCGCCAAAAGCCGCCATCGCCATTTATGAAAATCTCGCCAAAGCCCTCAATGAGCCCGATCCGTATAAACATATCAAAACCCATAGCATAGAATCCGCCGCGCGTATCCTCACTAACGCCACAATCCCCACGAGCACCCTCTCAGATTGTATCAAAGTCGCAGCACTAGGCAATGTGATCGATTATGGCTCACAAAGTCGCTTTAGCTTTGAATCCGACTTTGACTTTGCGCAGCTCTCATTTGCGCGCTTTGATATAGAGGCGTTTGAGGGGGGGCTAGAAAATGCCAAAAGCCTGCTTTATATCGCTGATAACGCGGGGGAAAATCTCTTTGATGTCGTGCTGCTTAGACACCTCAGAGCGCATTATCCTAATCTTAGTATCGTGTATCTCGTGCGTGGCAAGCCCATCATCAACGATCTCACGATGGAGGATTTAGCCCACCCGCTGTGTGCGGAGATTCACACGCTTTGTGATGTGCGCAGCTCTCATCTAGCAAGCCCGGGATTTATCTACACAGACGCGCCCGCCGATGTGCGAGCACTCTTTGATAATGCTAATATTATCGTGGCAAAGGGTATGGGGAATTATGAATGTTTAGAATCTCTTAAGAGAGCTAATCTCTTTTTGCTTTTTAAAGTCAAATGTAGCGTGGTGGCGCAATATAGCGGTTTTGGGCTTGGGAAAATGGTATTTTTACACAACAAAGGAGGAGAGAATGCGTAGTTTTTCGGATATTTTGCTTGCGTTGCAGGAGTTTTGGAAAAAGCAGGGTTGCCTCATCGTCCAACCCTATGATATACCCGCAGGGGCGGGGACATTCCACCCTTTTACGCTATTGCGTAGCTTAGATTCTAAGCCGTGGAGCGTGGCGTATGTCGCGCCCTCTAGGCGTCCCACAGATGGGCGTTATGGAGAAAATCCAAATCGCCTAGGGAGCTATTATCAGTTTCAAATCCTCATCAAGCCAAATCCGAGCAATATCCAAGAGCTGTATTTGCGCAGCCTAGAGGCTTTGGGGCTTGAGCTACACAAGCACGATGTGCGCTTTGTGGAGGATAATTGGGAATCCCCAACGCTAGGGGCTTGGGGGCTTGGATGGGAAGTGTGGCTTGATGGTATGGAGGTTACGCAATTTACCTACTTTCAGCAGGTGGGCGGGCTGCCTTGCGAGCCTGTGGCAGTGGAGATCACCTATGGCGTGGAGCGGCTAGCGATGTATATACAGGGCGTGGAAAATGTGTTTGATATTTTGTGGGGCGAGGATTCACAAGGAAGAAGCGTGTATTATCGCGATGTGCATAAAGAGGGCGAATATGAGTTTAGCAAATACCATTTTGAGGTTGCCGATGTGAAGAAGCTCTTTATGTTTTTTGAACAAGCAAAAGATGAGGCGAGAGCCTGCCTAGAGGCGCAGCTCCCGCTCCCAGCGTATGATTACACGATGCTTGCTAGCCATTTTTTTAATGTCCTTGACGCGCGCAAGGCGATTTCGGTGGCACAGAGACAAAACTATATCCTACAAATCCGCGAGCTTGCCAAGGGCTGTGCGCTGCTGTATAAGGAGCAAGAGGCAGAGCGCGATGAGCGCACGAGGCGTTAAAGGAGTAGCAATGGCATATCTTTTGTTTATCGTTTTCATCACGCTTGTGATCGCCCTCATCGTGGCCCTCGCCAAAGATTCACAGAACATCGACAAAAAAAAGCGCGTGGCTATCGCGCTAAGCCTCATCCTCGTGGTGATTTTGGGTGGTATCTACACCACCTTGCAGGATAGAGCCGCTCACACTCTCTATGAGCTCCAAAGTGCCTTTAGTCGCGGCGAGGAGCTGCGCTGCCAAATGGGGCGAGAAACCATTAGTGCGCGCAAAGAGGATTTTGAAATCACAAGCGGTATCAAATCCCTCCAAGGCAGGGCAAACTCCCCCTATCAGGGCGTAACTATCCTCTTAGAATCTTGTAGCAAATAATCCTATGCGCCCCACCACACTCATCAATGCCCTTGATTTAGAGGACTTTATCCACGCGTTTGAGGGCTTTTTGGCACGGGAAAAGGACTTTGTCTTTAGCGGCGATAGGCAGGTGTTTGTGCATTTTTTACAAGAGTTAGAATCCACCCACCTAAGCCCCCCACCAAAGCTCAAAGACTTGCAAACCGCCCTCACGCATCTCCAAAAATTTGGCACCTTAGGCTTTGAAGAAATCTTTGAGTTTGTGAAGCTTATGCGCTATTTTGCCTACCTTAAGCGCGTGGTTAGGGAGCACACGCCGCATTTGTATGCGTGGCTAGATTCTATCCATATCCCGCCCACTATGTCCCAGCTCTGCGAGATTTTTGAGGACAATGGCGAGCTAAAGAGTGGAATCTACCCCGATATCGATGGCATAAAGCAAGCCATCGCTCACACGCAGCAGCATATCGCGCAAGCCTTTAGCGCGCTGCTTAGTAGTGCGCGAGCCTATCTGGTAGATCAGCAGATTCACTACATCAACCAAACCGAGTGCCTCCTGCTCAAAGCCGGCTTTAACAACGCGCTTAAGGGCATTATCATCAGTCGCAGTGCCAATGGGTTTTTTTATGTCCTGCCCCAAAGTATCGCCGAGCTAAAGACTAAGCAAAGCGCGCTCAATGACAAGCTCCAATCCCTGCTCTATGAGCTTTGCAAGGAGTTGAGCGCGAGCTTGCAAAAGCAGCTTTTGTTTTTGCGATTTTTAAACAAAGAATTTGACACCTTCGATCATATCTATGCGCGCCATAGCTTTGCTAGAGCGCATAATCTGCAGTTTGTGTATGAGGTGAGCAAGGGCTCTATCGTGCTAAAAGACTTCTGCCACCCCGTGCTAAAAAACCCAAAGCCACTAAGCATTAAGCTTGATAAAAAAATCACGCTCATTACCGGCGTCAATGCCGGAGGCAAGACAATCCTGCTCAAATCTATCCTATGCGCGAGCTTGCTTAGCAAATACCTCCTCCCGTTTAAAATCAACGCCGCGCATTCCAAAATCCCGCTTTTTAAAAACCTCTTTGCCATCATCTCCGATCCGCAAAATAGCAAAAACGATATCTCGACTTTTGCGGGGCGTATGGTGGAGTTTGCGCAGATTCTGGGCGAGGATAATTTTTTGCTAGGGATTGATGAGATCGAGCTAGGGACGGATTCTGATGAGGCGGCAAGCCTCTATAAAGTCCTGCTAGAGCACCTAAGTCGCAAGCACTGCCGGATTATCCTCACCACCCACCACAAAAATCTCGCCGCGCTAATGGCAAATCGCGAAGATGTCGGGCTCATCGCCGCGCTCTATGATGAGGGCAAAAGGCGTCCGCGCTATGAGTTTTTGCAAGGCAGTATCGGCAAAAGCTATGCGTTTGAAACTGCGCAAAATTATGGAATCCCCGCAAGTTTGGTAAGCCGTGCAAAGGAAGTCTATGGCGAGGAAAAGCTGCATTTAAACGAGCTTATTGAGCGATCAAGCACCCTAGAGCTAGAGCTCAAGCAAAAATTGCGCACTTTGGAGCAAAAAGAACAAGCCTATGAGCGCAAGACAAACGCGCTTAATGAGGCTATCGCGCGTGCCAAGAGTGAGTATGCGCGCACAAAGGCAGAGCTAGAGCGCACCTACCACAACGCGCTCAATGAGCTCAAAAAACATATGAAAGAAAACGACAACAAAAACATTCATCGCGGGATAAATGCGGCAAACGCGATGCTAAAAGCCCACACACACGCACAAAGTGGTAAGAGCGATACGCGCCCAAGCAAGCCACACGAGCTCAAAAAGGGCGATTATGCCAAATATGGGCAAAGTCGCGGGGTGGTTGTGGAGATTATGGGCAAAATGTGCGTGCTTGAGCTTGATAACGGCGTGCGCCTAAAGCTCCCGCTACATCAGCTAAAGCCCACGCACAAACCACCGCAAGCGCGCAAAATAGAGGCTACGCCAAAGCCTAGTGTGCCCGTGAATGTCAGCCTCGATTTGCACGGCAAGCGCGTGGAGGAAGCCCTAGAGGAGCTTGGTAACTTCCTCTCAAATGCGCTCATAGCGGGCTTTGATGAGGTGCTTGTGTATCACGGGATTGGCACGGGGAGGCTAAGCGCGGCGGTGGCGGAGTTTTTGAAATCCCACCCAAAAGTGCGCGCCTTTGAGGACGCTCCGATGAATCTCGGGGGCTTTGGTGCGAAAGTCGTGAGGCTGTGAGGCGGGTTTATAAAAAATGCGCCAGCCCAAAACGCGTTGATGAGATGGCGGCACTAAGAGATTCTATAAGCTTGCTAAAAAATGCAGTGTATGCTCGCGTAAGCGGAGGCAATGAGGGCTTTGCCAACATTGCCGATAACAAGTTTGTGAAACAAACTTGCATAAAATGATAGAATCCCCCCTTCT
>NZ_CASDOV010000022.1:0-29811 GCF_949282165.1 uncultured Helicobacter sp.
TAGTGTGTTTAGCTGGGGATTGGCACCACTTAGGGTGATGCGTCTATCAGCATATCCTTCACGAGTGTGGTTGATGACTTCTAGGGATTGGGAGACGAGGGCGGAGTCTTTTTCTAGCGTTTTTTGTGTGTTTTTGACATTGTCATTGATCATTATGCCTATTTTACCTAGCTCATCTTGAGACTTTACCTTTATGGGCTCTATGTGAATCTTTTCGTGATTTATGTATCTAAAGAGATTTTCTAGTGCTTTTACGATAGTTGGGAGGCGGGAAGAGACGGTTTTGTTTATAAAGAAGAAGACGGCTACTAAGATGGCGATTAAGACTATCACAGAAACCGACACAAAGGTGTAAAGTAAGGCATTGAGATCGTTTAAAACAGAGGATTTTGGAGCTGATATGAGCATCATCCACGATGAGTCGGTGCCCTCTACCTTAAAGGCTTGTATGGCCGAGTAAGCTTTCTGCCCGCTGCTTGAGATATACTCATAAAGTCCTGTTTGGTTTTTATTTACCGCGTCTATGACATTAGCACTCTCTTTTTTATCGAGCAAATCTTGCAGTCTTTTGAGCACCCTATCATTTACTGAATGCAGCGCGGTTGTGCCGTCTTTGTAGAGCAAGCCTCTTAGCTCGCCATCGAAGTTGTAAGTGCTAGGATCTAGGATATCCTTTCTCAAAGTATCAAAATCAAGCAAAGCACCCAGCACACCTACCAATTTACCATCTTTGCCATACACGGGAGAAACCAAGGTAAGCCCCACAAAAGTATGCCCGCCAAAGCTTCTTTCTCTAGGAGAGCCCACCAGAATCGCACCACTTTTGTTTCCGTTTTTAGCCTCTCTTATAGCGGTTTTGACTGAGTTAAAATTCACGATACTATCGTTTGCCTGCACTTCCTTAGCGCTGCCATTTGCGACATCATCAAACAAAAGTATGATGGTGTTTCCACTCTCAGTCTGAAACAAAGGATTTGCCTTAAGATGCTGGGGCGCGTCTATGACATAAAAAAACGAGTAAGCCGTCAGCTTAGAAGAGGTGGCGAGGGCCTCTACGACATTTTGAACTCTTCGCAGGGTAACATCTTCGATAGCATTTGCGCTAAAGATATTGTCTAAAGTGTCTGCTGTGTTTTTCACAACAGAAGAGATTTCTCTAAAAACGCCATTTGTGTAGTTGGCGTAGCTTTCAGCTTGATGCATAATGATGGTTTCTGCTTTTTTCACCATGCTTTTGCTCATAGACGAGCTCAAAACATAAGTCAAAACTGCCAAACCCACAAAGACTACAAGTCCTACATAAGCCATTACCTTAGTTCCTATACTTAAACGAGACAACATGTTTTCCTTCCTTTATTTGAGTTTTTGTGAGCCTTGGGGTGGGAGCACCTCCCCTGTATCTTATTCATTTGCCCTTTGCAAAGTAATCGCATTCCATAAATATTGCGGTTAGACAATGTAGATGACGCGCGAGACTGGTGCCAAAATCGTATTTATAGCGCAAAAAAAAAAAAAAACGCATAAAATGGAGCAAAATATCAAGCAAAAAGTAAAGAGAATGTAAAAAGGTAAAAGTTTGCTAGCAAAAATCTTAGATTCTTGGCATTGGCTTGCTTTAAGTCCAAATATAGCTTCACGCTTGTGGCTTTTCTTATTTGTTTGCCCATTTCCTTGAGGCTAGATTGCGGGAGTTTGGGGCCTGCTATCTTGGTGCCGATGTCTAGCTCCATTTTTAGCTTGTTTAGGGGCGACTCTATGGCTTTGCTTAAGCCCTCGCTGGTGCTTTTGGTAATCCTGTCTATGGCTTTGGTTAAATCACTTAACTCGGGGAGTATGCGTAGGCTTAACTCTGATTCCATCACTAAATCCTTAAAATCGTGCTATTAAAGTCCATAACACCAAGAGAGAGTGAGAAAATCATCAAAATCGATAGGTTTGTTTTCACAACCTTTGCCAATATCGAGGCGTTGGAATATGAGCTAAGCTTGGGGATAAAAAAGATTGAGGCGATTAACACAAACTATTATCTAAAAATCGGTGGGAATGAGGAGAGGATAGCCTTTGAGGCTAAAATCTATCTGGAGTATTTGGAACATTTTAGTGGCTTGGTAGAAAAGATAAAGGCTAGAGAGCCCTTATCCCTCTCCACGCTAGAATCTACTAAGATTCGCAAGATTCTTATCGATAGCTTTAGTGCTAAGACAAAGGATTGGCTACTAGATTCTAGCAGGAATGCCACCTACTATACGAAGGAGTTCAGCATAGGTGGTGTGGTGCTAGAGTAGCTAACCACGCCACTTGTAAGCTCTTGCAAGGGTTTTTGTGTCGCACTCATTATCAATCCTTTCTATGTTTTCTACAGAAGCTTTGCTTTGTAATTTGTAGTGCAATGTATGCTAATAGCACAACCTCTAATACTTCTAAAACTTCGCTCATTTTGTCTCCTTTTTTCTAAAGAAACTGCGTTTTCTAAAGAAGCTACGCTTTGTGTGCAAGCCGAATTTCCTTTATCACTCCTTGAGCAAAGCTGTTGCGAGCGCGAGCGAAGCAAAAAGCCCAATGCCACAAACACAGAATCTAAGCATTAATCTAGCTTTACGCCTAAATCTGCTACAATATCCACACTCTCACTCAAAGGAAACCTATGGAAACACAAAAAAAAGGTGGATCGCAAAAAAGAGGCAAGGCAGGGCTCTATCTCACGCTTGGAGCGGTGATTTTGCTCATCATACTCGGCGCGATTTATTATATTTTGCTCGGTTCTCAGGACGCAGTGCTTGAGCAAAAGGGTATGGAGTTTTCGCGCCAAAGCTCTCAAGAGGACGCTAAGGACGCGCAGATACGACGCTTAGAATCCCAAGCCAAGGCGTTGCAAAGCGAGATAGATAGCATATCCCTAACGCTAGGCTATGTGATAAAGCCCCAAGAACTGCTTGTGAGCGAGTGTGGCATTATGCCTGTGGGTAAGTGGAGTTTGAATAAAAAATGCCAGCAAGCCCTCGATGAGGGGCTAAAGCACACGCTAGAGGATAAAAAAGTCGTGGCGATTGAAGTGAGTGGGATTGTGGATACGCGCCCCTATGGCGGCAATAGCCCCGAGCTCAAGCAAGAGGGCTTAGCGAGTTTTCGCGCTAGAGAGGCGATCCTGTATGTGCGTCAGAGTGCGCCACACATCGCGGTGTTTGAGGGGCTCTCGCAGCAGCTGCCAAACAAACGCGGATTTGTCGTCAAAGCGTATTATGTGGTAAAAAACTAATTGTATGCCAGAGCTACTCAAAGTCGCTAAAGTCGGCGTTATCCTGCGCCCATCAAGCCCGGATTTGAAGGCAGTTTTTGAATCCATTAGCGGGGTTTTTGGCGCGTATGGTATGGAGATGAAGCTAGATTCTATCAGTGCGGCGATGATAGGGCTTAGGGGCGTGGAGTTTGCCACGCTCGTGGAGTGGAGCGATATTTTGCTCTCCATCGGGGGCGATGGCACGCTTATAGCGATGGTGCGGCGCTGCTATGGCAAAAACATCGCGTGTATGGGGATAAACACGGGCAGGCTTGGCTTTTTGACCGCGGTTATGCCAAACGAGCTAGAATCGTTCCTCCCACATCTTGCCAACGCTACCTATGATTTGCAAGCCCATATGATGCTTGAGTGCCATATCCTGCGCGATGAGAAGCCTTATTGCCACCTCTTCGCGCTCAATGAGTTTCTCATCTCCAAGCAAACGCTCTCGGGGCTCATTGACATCGAGGCAAAGATAAATGGCTGGAGCTTTAATACCTATTTTTGCGACTCGCTCATCGTGGGCACGCCCACGGGCTCCACAGCTTATAACATCTCGGTTGGCGGCTCGGTGGTGTATCCGCATTGCAAAAATATCCTGCTCACGCCCGTGGCTGCGCACTCCCTCACGCAACGCCCGCTGATTGTCGATAGCGGCGTGAAGCTAGAGTTTGGCGTGCGCGAGAGGGCGCTGCTCATCATCGATGGGCAAGAGAGCATCGACATCCTCCCCCAAGATAGAATCCTAATCCAACAATCCCCCCAAGACGCGCATCTCATCTATCCCAAAGAGCGCAATTACTTTGAGATTCTGCGGGAGAAATTCAAATGGGGCGAGCTATGATAAAACGGATTTTAATCAACAATTCCCCAGCCTTCAAACTCCTAGAGCTCGAGCTTTTTGGGGGCTTTAATGTCTTTAGCGGAAGTAGCGGAAGCGGAAAGTCGGTGTTTATGGAATCTTTGCTCGCGATTTTTGGGATTAAAGATTCTAATGCGGATTTAATCGAGGCAAATATCACGCTAGATTCTGTGCAAATCCCCCCCGAGATAGCACCCTTGCTAGAAGAGGGCGATGATGAGATCGTGCTCAGTATCCTGCGCAAGGACAAGGTGCGCTACTTCCTCAACCACCAATCCAGCTCCAAAAAACGCCTAAGCGAGCTTGTATCGGGCTTTGGCAAGCATATTAGTGCTAGGGGCGATGAGGATTTAAAGCCTGCCAATCTTTTGCGCATACTCGATAGCTTCATCGCGCTCACAAACCCCAGCCACGCGCAGATTCTCACAGAGTGCAAGGAGAAATTTGCCACCCTGCAGGAGACAATGCGCGCGCTAGATGAGATCCTCGCCAAAGAATCCCAAATAGCCACGCTAAGAGAAATCGCGGAATTTGAGAGCAAAAAAATAGAATCCATCGCGCCAAAAGAGGGCGAGTATGAGGAGCTCCTAGAGCTCAAAAAAACGCTCTCGCGCCAAGAAAAAATCGCCCAAGAGATAGCCAATGTGCGTGAGGCGATAGAGAATCTAGGCTGCGTGGATAGCTTTTTGGGGCTTGTAGATGAGCAATGCCCGATGTTTTTTGAAGGACTTAGCGAGCTAGAAGCCCTGCTAGAATCTAAAGAGCAGCAGCTCCACTCGCTTGAGGATATCAACCCCGAGTCCTTGCTCAATCGTATCAGCGATCTCTCCGAGCTATTGCGCAAATACGGCAGTGTAGAATCTGCCCTAGCTCATCTCGCCTCACAAAAGCAAAAACTCGCGCAGTATGAGAATATGGCATTTGACAAGCAGGAGCTAGAAAAGTCAAAGACGCGCTTACAAAGCGAGCTGCAATCGCTTGCACAAGCATTGCACAACAATCGCTTAGAATCTAAGGCAGCCTTTGAAAGTGAGCTTGGCGCGATTATGCAGGAGCTGCGACTAAAGGAGCTAGCTATCATCATCGAGACTAAGCCGCTAGATAGCAGCGGGATTAGCGCGTGTAACCTCACGCTTGGCAGCAGTGCGGTAGCCACGCTAAGTGCGGGAGAATACAATCGCGCGCGGCTTGGGCTTATGTGCCTTGATGTCTCCATTAGCCCGCGTGCTGGGCTTTTGGTGCTCGATGAGATCGATGCGAATTTGAGCGGGGAGGAGAGCGAGGGCGTGGCAAAAATCCTCAAAAAACTCTCCGCCTCCTATCAGATTTTTGCCATCTCCCATCAGCCGCATATGCCCACCCTAGCCGATCGCCACTATTTGGTGCAAAAGGAGGGCGAGTTTAGCAGTGTGAGGCTGCTAGATACGCAGGGGCGCATTGAGGAAATCGCGCGTATGATTAGCGGCGCGCAGGTGAGCAAGGAAGCCTTAGAGTTTGCCAAAGGGGTGCTTGCCAAAAATGGTATTAGGGTATGAATCTTGGGCTATTAAAGGGCATAAGCGCGTATTTTGCACGCTTTAGCAAGGTGTATTGGTGCAGGCGTGTCGATGACAATCTGCTTGCGCTAAACCTTGAGGGCAAGGTGTTTTATCTCGATCTTACACGCTCACAAGGTATGATATTTTGCGCTAGCGAGGCGATTTTGGGCACTAAGAGCTATCACGCACCCTTTGATGTGAAGCTTACGCTCTGCCACAATGCGCGACTACTAGATAGCCGTGTCGATGGGGACAATCGTATCTTGCAGCTATACTTTATGCCCCAAAATGCGTATAAAAAGCAGGAGTTTAGTCTCGAGCTAGAATTTACCGGCAAGCATACTAACGCGATTTTGCTAGATAGCAGGCGCGTGGTGATAGAGGCTCTGCGCCATATTAGCGAATCCAGACGCCCCGTGCGCGTGGGCAAAGTCCTAGAGCCGCTCCCCCAGCCCACAAGCCCAAAGCCTAGCGAAATCGTGGCGGTTGGCGAGGGGCTTTTGGAGGGGTTGTATGAGGAGCGCACGCAGCGGCTTTTGCACACTGCCAAAGCCCAGCAGATAAAGGCGATAGAATCTAGGGAGGCGAGCCTAGTGCGGCTTTTGCGCGAGCTCCCATCGCTAGACTTGCTGCAGGAGCGTTCAAAAACCTATAGCCTCTATGCACACACGCTCACGGCGCATTTACACGAGCTTGAGAGAGAGGATTTGCGCGGGGAGTGCGTGGAGCTAAGGGATTGCGCGCAGCTAGATTCTAAAAAAAGCGTGCAAATCCCTATCCTAGAGCACACACAGAGCTTTTCCCAGCTCGCCCAGCAGTATTTTGCCCTAAGCAAAAAATCTGCTAAAAAGGCGCAAAATCTGCATTTGCAGATTCAAAACCTTGAAGACTCCCTGCGCTTTTTGCAAGCCCAAAAGGCATTGATCGCCCAAGCCAAAACCCTCGCAGATACCAAAATCTTTAGCCCCCAAAAATCGCACAAAAGATTCAAAAAGCAGCAAAATTTTGAGGTGTTTTTCATCGATGGAATGAAAATTGGTGTGGGTAAGAATGCCTCGCAAAATCTCGAGCTGCTCAAAAGCGCGAGCGGCGAGGATATGTGGCTGCATATTTGCGATATTCCTAGCTCGCATATGATCATCTTTTGTGGCAAGGCGAGGCTGCGCGATGAAGTCCTAGGCAAGGCGGGGGAGATACTCGTGGGGCTATGCGGGGTTAAAGCGGGGAATTTTCGCGTCGATTATACAAGGCGTAAGTTTGTCAAAATCACTCAGGGCGCAAATGTCGTGTATGGCAAATACCAAAGCCTAGAATACAGAAAATAGGAGGTGTGCGATGGCAGTGAGCTTAGTAGGAAACATCACTTATATCAACCAAAACTCCCAAGCGAGCGCGGTGCAGCACGCCGCCGCACAGGCGCGCCCCGATACGCTGCTAGAGGCTAACAAGGGCGAGTTTGAGCGCAAGCTCCAAGAAATCGCCCAAACCAACCCCACCCAAGCTTCCCCCAAAGTGGATAAAGATGGCTCAAACAACACGCGGCAAAGCTTTGAGCAAGATTCTAAAAAGCGCGATGCAGGGCAGCAGGACGCGCAAGGTGGGCAGGAATCAAAGCAGGAATATAAAGAATATTATGATGGCTTGCTTAATATCAGCGTGTAGAGATTTATTATCTTAATGCAAGTTTTGCTAGGGCAAAACTTGTTATCGCTCGCGGAGAGTGAATCTCCGCTCGCTCCGCTTACGCGAGCATACACGCAACTTTTAAGCGAGATTCTGTGGATTTCTAGTGTAATCGCGTCAGGAACGCGGTGTGGCAATGGCACAGATTCTATAAACCCACCTTAGATTCTATAATTTATGCAAGGTTTGCTATCCCCCATTAGCGTTTGGGCGTGTAGGCTAGGGTGAGCGTGATGGTGCGCTTAGATTCTGGCTTGGGGAATTTTTTGTGCGCTCTGTGCAGGGTTTGGAGCGCAAACTCATCAAACCTCGCATATCCGCTTGGGCGCACGATCACTGCTTCTTGCAAGCTCCCATCCTCTAAGATCACAAACCGCAGCGCCACCTCGCTAGAAACCCTCATACGGGCAAATCCTAAGGCACACTCGCGCGCCAAAATGCGCTTAATAGTGAGCGCGTATAAATCCTCATCGGGCGTATCGCTCTGGGCTAGCGGCGAGGTGGGGGCGGGATTAGGCGATGTGTGTGCTTGCTGTGCTTGCGCCTCTTTTGGCTCTTTGTTTTCTCGCGCCTCTTTAGATTCTCGCACTGCCTTAGAATCCCGCGCCTCTTTGGGCGTTTTGGGCGATTTAGACTTTGTGGGCTTTGGCGTGGGCTTGGCTTTTTGTGGTGCGTGCTCGGGCTTTGGCGCGCTCTGTGTGGTGTGTGGGTGCTCTTGTGCAGTGAGCACTCGCTGTGTATCATCACTAGAGCTAAGCGCAGAGAGGGGCAAAGTGAGGATATGGGGCTTGCTAGATTCACGCGGTGTGAGTGTCTCATCGCCCAAAAAAAGCATAAGACAAAAGACAAGGGCATAGAGCACGAGCGCTATGCCAAATGCCACCACATTTAAGGAGTGCTTGGAGTGCGTGTCTGACAAAAATACCTCCCACCATTTGGCAAATCCACGCGCACGCTCTCGATGCCATAAAGCGCGTCGATACGCCCCTGTTGCAGTGCCTCATCGCGTAGTCCATAATAGAGGCTTTTGCCACCCTGTAGCGTAAGGATTTTGCTAGCGATGAAACACTGCTCGGGGTGGTGTGAAGTGAGGATGATGGTCTTGTCCAAAGACGCGATGATGTCTAAGAGCCTAAAAGAATACGAGATATCAAGCGCGCTCACAGGCTCATCAAGGAGCAAAATTTGCGCGTCTTGGCACAGAGCGCGCGCGATGAGCCCTAGCTGCTTTTGCCCGCCCGAGAGGAGGCTAAAGTCTGTGTGTGCCAAATGCGCTAGATTTAACGCCTCAAGATTCTCTAGCGCGCTTAGTCTATCCTGCCTCGTGTAGCCAAAGCCCTACCTTTTGTGGAATCTCCCCATCATCACGACTTCTAAGAGACTAAAGGGCAGGTGCATCGGGCTCATCTGTGGCACATAGGCTAGGAGCTTTAGCACGCTCACGCCCGCGCCAAAAAACGCCGAGCTAATCACGCCCCCAAGTATGAGCATAAGCACGCTTTGGTAGTGATCAAAGGCATATGAGAGCCCTAACGCCACGCACATAGCCAAAAGCCCGCACACAAAGCACACAAGCTCAAGCCCGATGAGGTTTAGCCCCAAAATCATACCAAGCGCCGCGCCAAAACTCGCTCCATTGAGCACGCCCAAAATCCCGGGAGAGACGAGGGGATTGCCAATCACGCCTTGATAGAGTGCCCCACTTAGGGCTAGGCTAGCGCCGATACACACCGCCCCGAGCACGCGCGGCAGCCGCACCTCGCTAATCACAAAGCTCTCACTACTCAAATCCGGCGCGCTCAAAACCTCAAGCACGCGCACAAAGGGGATATGGATATTGCCCAGACTTAGCGCGAGTATCACAAATCCCACAAGCAGCAGGCTCGTAGCGGCGATATATAGGAGGGCTTTGGGATTTGTCATTTGGGTATGTAGGCTATGCCTATCTCTCGCTCTTGTGGGTAGCGTATGATACCCTCGCACGCCCGCGCGCTCACATACTCCTTGATGAGATTCATATTAGGCTCTCCCTCGTGGATTGTGATATGAAAGATCACATCATCAATCACCTTTCCTATAGGGCTTTCATACATAAAATCACTCCTTTTGTAGCAAAACTTTGGCACTTCTGTGCCAAGCTCGCTTAGCCATTCTAGGACATTTGGAAGCCCCGTGGGGAGAGCAAGGGTTAGATTGTGCAGTGCTAGGATTTCTTGCAAAAACTCCGACTTGCGCACCCTGCCCCAGCCCACATAGCACAGCCCCTCCTCACACACTCTCAAGGCTTTTACAAAGCCACTTTTGGTATTTAGTGCGGAGTCATAGAGGCAAAGGCTATATCAAAGGTTTTGGGAGGGATAAAGTCCTGCCAATCCCCCTGCAAGGTTTTCACATTGCCAAGCCCCAGACGCGCGGCGTCCTCAAGGAGCGCGCTAAGCATCACATCAGAAGTGTCAAAGCCCACGATCTCGCGCACTTGTGGGGCTAGCTGCAGGGCAAAGCGTCCATTGCCACAGCCTATATCAATGAGGCTCTTACCCTCAAAGCACGCGCCACTAGCGCGCAAAAACTCCAAAATCTCCAAAGTATCGGGCGCGTCTTTGACAAAGCGCGGGAATTGCTTGGCTTTGAGATTCCATATTTTGTTTGAATCTTGCATTAGCGCAGTCCTTGTAGTCGCTTAAAACTCGGCACATCAAGCGGGCGTAGGAATTTCTCAAAAAAGCTAAAGACAATCGCCTGTGCTTCCTCTTGGGAGAGGAGCGTGGGCTGGACTTTGGCAAACGCCCAAGGTATGCCAATAATCTGCATCACACTGGGGGGCTTTGTGAGCCAATTGCTCGGGCTTGAAGGCGCATAAAAGAGCTGCCTAGTCTGCACCGCTCTTAGGGCTTGCCACTGCTTTGGGGGGTTGGTTAGGAGCTTTTTATAGAGTGCTATCTCGCGCACAAAGATGATATCGGGATTGAGTGCGAGGAGTGTCTCATAATTGATACTTGTATAAGAGCTTGAGAGTTGCGCGCAGCTAAGGGCGTTTATCCCGCCAATTTGGTAGGCTAGATCGGCGTGCGCTTCATTAGCGCATTGTGTCTGCAAGCCATCTAATCCTAGTGCAAAATACACCTTGGGGCGATGCGTGATTTGCTCTTGTAGTGCGCTTAGGCGCGTCTGTGTGGTAGCGATAAATTCTTGCAAGTCGCGTGCCCTAGATTCTATAGGGAGGGTGGTGGCGATTGTTTGGATATTGTGCGCTAGGTGGGAGATATCGTGGCTTTTGAGCGTTACAACCTGTATGCCAAGCTTTTTGTAAGAATCCGCAATCTCTTGGGCAAGCGGCTCGCCAAAAAACACGACATCGGGATTTAGGGAGAGGAGCTTCTCAAATGAGAGCATTTTGCCCCCGCCAATCATTCCAAGCACGGGCAGTGTGGCGACACCATCGGGCATAAAGTCCCTATCCTCTGGGTATGGCGCGTAGTTTAGCCCAATAAGCCCTTGGGGATAGAGGAGCTCGAGCATAGCTGTGATTTGTGGATTAGTCCCAAAGACGCGCAGATCGTGGGCTAGGGCTAAGACGCTAAGGGCGCAAATGCAAGCAAAGTGGGTAAAAAGCCTTTGTAGATTCTGCACGAATACTCCTAGAATCTGTACTCCACGCCCGCTAAAATCCTGCGCCCGGGCTGGTAATACCTGCCTGTGCTAAGGCTCGCGGTGCGCACGCCTGAGTAGTAGTAGTCCCTATCTAGGAGGTTATAGGCTCCTAGGGATAGCTGGAGATTTTGCACGGGGCGGTAGTTTAACTTGAGATCGATGAGGAATATATCGTTGTTTTTGTCATAGCTCCCCCCGCTATAGAGCCACGAATGACTTTTGTAGCTTGCATTAGCGATGAAGTCTAGGGATTGTATGGGGGTAAAGATAATTTGGGCGTTAGCGATATGCTTGGGGTAGTAGAGGATTCTATTATAATGCTCTCTATCGCCCCTGCCGTTACTTTCATAATCCACATATTGATCGGTGTAGGTGTAGTTTGCCCCAAGCGTTAGTTTGTCATCAAAAAGTCCTTGGGAGAGGGCGAGCTCCACGCCGTAGCTATAGCCTTGATCGACATTTTCTAGCTTGGTGCAGCCTCTGTTATTGTTACTTGGGCTAGTGCAGCCTGTGTAACTTTCTTTAATCACAAACATATTGCTAAGGTGGTTAAAAAACGCCACTGCGCTCAAATGCGTCGCGTCGTAGTCAAAGCTATGCCCTATCTCGTAGTTTATGGCAGATTCTGGCTTTAAGTCCGGATTGGCTATGCGCTCGCCCCAGGGCGTGCCATAGCGATCTTTGAGCGAGGGGAGGTTGGACTTTTTGCCTATGTTTATGTGCGTGGTGTTGTAGGCATTCCACGCGGCAAAAATTATGCCTTGGAGGTTAAATCCCCACACATCGGTGGTGTAGCCCGTGGGCGCGCTTGCCTTGATGGCTTTTATCGTATCCACTCTGTCATAGCTCCCGCTTAGCACAAATCTAAAGGTATCGCTGAGGCGTTGGGCGTATTGGACAAACTCCGAGCTTGTGAAGTCTTGGTAGCTATCGGTGTTGGTATAGACATTTTGGAGCGTGTAGTTGGGGTTGTAGGTGTAGTTGTAGCGCAGGTTTAGCCCTATCGAGCTTTTTATTTTCATCGATGGCATAGCTTAGGGTTTCTATCACGCCTAGGGAGTGATCGGCGTAGATGGATATGCCTCTAAATCCTCTCCTAGAGCTAGAGCCAACGGGCAAATTGCCCCGCGCAGTGAGGTTGTTATAGAAATGATCCCAATAGATTTTGGTGTTTAGCCAGAGATTCTCGCTAAAAGCGGAGTTGCCAAGCAGATAGAGCGTGTATTTGTCATAATGAGGCCAATCCCAATACCGCCCACACGTCGTGGCGTCAATCAGCCCGCCCTTGCTACCCTTTTGGAAGATGAAGTTTAGCGAATACTCGTGGTTTTGGTTTGGAGTGAATCCGATTTTTGCTTTAAGCGTGTGGTTTTTGTAGTGGCTATTAAACGCCTCTTTGTTTGGCTGGAACTGCGTGGGCGTGAAAGAAGCAGAGAGATTAAAAGAATCGCGCTCGCTAAAAGCGTAGGAGACTTGGTAATAATATTTGCCCATATTGCTGCCCACAGAGGCGGCTAGCTGGTTTTGATTATTAGGGATGAAGTTGTAGCGCGCGCGGATTTCTAGCTTGTCCTTTGGCTTGGAGGTAACGAGGTTTATCGCGCCACCTAGAGTATTCATACCATAGAGCGGGCTTGTGTAGCCTTTAGACACGGAGATTTCAGAGATATCAAAGGTGCTAAACTGGCTAAAGTCCGTCTGTCTGTCGTAGATACTATACACCGGGATACCATCGACAAAGAGCCCTATGCGCATATAGTCATACCCTCGGATTTGGATTCCGGGCTCGGCGCGCGCCGCTTGGGGGCTGGATAAACACTCCGGGACTAAAGCGTAGGGCTTCATCGACACTCTTAGAGCTTGTGTTGTCGATATCTTGGCTTGTGATGGTGGCGATAGAGGCGTTGTGATCTACGGATTTTGCGTCGGTTATCTCGATTTTGCCTAGATCATAGACTTTGTTTTGTGAAAATGCGGACTTTTTCTCTGTGTTTTGGTTTTGGGCGAGTGGGCTTGGGGCGGTATCTTGCGCGAGTGCTATCCCCCACAGAGGATAAGGGACGCGCTGATGAGTGCTTTGGCAGCTGACATAGGTTCTCCTTAGTTACTATATATTTTATTAAATATTTTATGTTTCTTAAAACATAGAGTTTGCAAGCAGGCAACGCCACAGAATCTATGGAACTAGATTCTGAATCTGCTTTTGATTGCGTGCCCTCTATATTTGCTTTTGTAGATTCTGTATTTCTTTGAGTCGCATTCTCACGGATACTTCCTAATTTCTGTGTATTGCTTTGTTTTTTCGCAAAAAGGGGTGTTATCCCCTCCCCGCTCCTAAAGCCCCGAAAAAGCCGCCGCTGTTTTTGCTGCGCTTTGCTTGCAAGCCTTTGGCACGGCAATCAAGGGGAGTGCCTCGCTTATCCTTGTCTAGGCAAAACGAAGTTTCTTTAGAAAAATCAGCGGTGGCACTACTGCCACCTTTTTTCTGATTTTTCTAAAGAAGCTTACGCTTTGCCACACACGACAAGGGTGAGAGGCGGTTGGTGCTATCGCACCTACACATTGATTTGATTTTTGCTGCGCAAAAATGGCAGAATCTAAAGCTTTAGAATCTTTAGATTCTGCTCGGTATTGCGCTTACGCGCCACATTATTTAAATCGGGTAAAGCCTTGCACAAAGTTTTTTTGGGGTTGGAGATTGTGTGATTGTTTTGGATTCTATGGAGGGAGATTCTAATTCTCCAAATTTAGATTCTGGATTTGAATCTAAAGCATTGAAACTAGAATCTATGTCTCCCTAGATTTTTAATCTATTGAGTTGGATTGTAAAATGGCTTTTAATTCTGCGAGGCTAGATTCACAATCTGCGCAATGCTTACCCGCCCTGACTAACTTAAGCGCAGGATAAGCAAAAGGAGTCATTTTCCTAAGCATAAGGTGTGGATTTAAAAACTCTTTGGCTAGCCGTGGAGGCCATCATAGCGATGAGCTAGGCTCTAGGGCTTGTGCGTTTTCTTTCTGTGTCTGCTCGAGATACCCCTCGCTTACGAGCATTTCTACGATCTCTTTAAATATCGGAGCGGCGGTGCGCCCGCCATAATAGTCGTTTTGGATATGAGATTGGAAAACGACGACGCCGATGGTATAAGTGCGCTTAGAATCTTTAGCAAAGCCAAAAAACGAGCCGTTGTATTGATCGATATACTCGCCGTTTTTGGCGATTTTTGCCGTGCCTGTCTTGCCCCCGACTATCACATTTTCTACCAAAGCGGGCTTGCCCGTGCCCTTTTGCACCACTGCAATGAGCAAATCCTCTAGCTTGTGCGCGACACTAGATGAGAGAATCTGTATGGGCGTGGGCGTGGGGAGGCTGTATCGCTGCGAGTCTTGCGCGCTGATATGCTGGGTGATGCGCGGAGTGGGCAGATACCCGCCATTGCTAAAGCTCGCATACGCGCGCATAAGCTGCATAAAAGTCGTCTGCAGCCCATATCCATAGCTTATGGTTGCCTTGGTCGCTTCCTCGATATTGAGGCGGCGCACGCTAGGGATCGTGCCGCGCTTCTCATAGGGCAGATCGATCCCAGTGAGCTCTGAAAACCCAAAGGCTCTTAGCGCGGTGTGGAGCTCTGTGGAGCTTAGGGGCGCGGCGAGCTTTACCATACCGATATTGCTAGAGCGTAGCAGGATATCCTCTGGCGTGCCTTTGGCGAGGATACTGCTATCGCGGATTGTGTAGTTGCGTAGCTTATACACGCCGCCCTCTAAGTCGATCACTTGTGCGGGGTTGATTTTGTTTTTCTCAAGCAAAATGGCATAGATGATTGGCTTAATCGTGCTGCCGGGCTCATAAACGCGCTCTAGCGCGCTAAGGTTTAGCGATGAGTAGTCCCTAATCTCGCGCAGAGTCCCCGGATTAAACCGATTAGAAGTCGCTAGTGCCAAAAACCGCCCACTATGAGAATTCATAACGCCTGCGATGACTTCTTGGACATTGTAGCGGGATTTTGCCCTATCGAGGATCCCTTCAAGCTTGTGCTGCACGCGTAGCGGAATGCTTAGCGTTATATCAAAGCCATCTTGGCGCGTTTTTTTGATGGCTTCTTTGTCGATGATGACATTAAAGCCCACATCGCGCTTGCCTATAATCTCGCCATCTTGCTTGGAGGAGAGGATATCGTTGTAATATTTTTCCACGCCCTTTAGCCCATACACGCGCGTGATACCGCTGCTCTCGCCCTTTTTGACATAGCCTATGAGTGGCTCTAGCAGGCTTTTGTAGGGATAGGCGCGGTTGTTGCCACTCACTTCTATGCTAAGTCCTTGCTTAGGGATTACCACGCCCTTGGCGTTTTCGTATTCTCTAAACACATCATAGCGCAGTAAGATGAGATTGAGCTTTTTGAGATTGGTGGCTATGCTATTGCTTAGGTTGTAGGAGAGCACGACATTGCCCTTAGCGAGGAATTTCGCCTCGATTTGCGCTTTGTCAATCCCGCTGTAGATGCAAAAAAGATTGATAAAGAGCTCCTTTTTGTCCGGATCGATACTTTGGGTGTTGATACTTGCCTTGTAGAGATTGGAGCTAGAGGCGACTTCAAAGCCATCGAGGCTAAAGATCGAGCCGCGCAGGGCGGTATCGATTTTGGTGCTTTGGAGCGTGGGGATTTTACGCGGGGTTACGATTTTGACATAGACGATTGAGAGGAATATGATAAAACAGACAAGGAGGATAAAAAAAATGCCTAAAATAACAGAGACTCGTTTGTTTTCCATAATGCTTTGGCGCGCGTCTAGGCGTGATTACACCTGTGTGCGCAAAATCTCTTTATAAGCGTTGATGGCTTTGTTGCGAACCTCTAGCATTACCTTCATACTATTTTCAGCCTTTGAGATTGCGATAGCGGCTTGGTGCAAGTCTTTGATCTGCCCTGTCGCCATATCGGCTAGAGCTTTTTCAGAAGTCTGCTGCTGGGTATTGACAGCATCGATGGTATTAGTAAGCGTCTGGGCAAAGTCAAGCCCGTCCTTTGTAGTGGGAAGCGGTGCGCCACTCTTGGTGGCACTTGGATTCATATCGGGCTTAGTGATATTGCTCCTAATCACGCCAAATTGACTTATCTCAGCCATTTTTCTCTCCTAACTATGCTTGAAACATACTAATGGCATTACTCGCCATATTTTTCGCGCTCTGAAACGCGCTCACATTGGCTTGGTAAGCCCTTGTCGCTTCTATCAAATCGGCCATTTCCACTACGGGATTAACATTTGGATACGCCACATAGCCTTCAGAATTCGCATCTGGGTGGCTTGGATCGTATTTCATCAGTGGTTGGCGATCGTCACGCACGATTTTATGGATATACACGCTCATTATAGCAGGTTTTGGCTCTTTTCCCAAATCCCCCTCATCTAGGGGATCTTCATAGCGCAGTTGGTTATTATCCCTCCCCAAACGCTCGTTTAGAATCTTATTAAAATCAAACGCGCGAAACACCACCTCACGCCTGCGATAAGGCCCACCCTCATCGGTGCGCGTAGTGTTGGCGTTGGCGATATTTGAGGAGATGATATTGGTGCGCACCCTTTGGGCAGAGAGCCCATAGCCGCTGATATCAAAGCTTGACAAAAAGGACATAGCTTAATCCTTATAGGTTTTTTCCAGAATCTAGCGCGTAGCTAAAAATCCCTTTGTGGCGTCTAAGCGCGGAGGTAAGGGCTTGATACATCACGCTATTTTTGCCCATCTCGCTTGTCTCTACATCTAGATCCACGCTATTGCCGTCATTGCGCGCGAGATGCCCATCACGCCAAAACATATCCGCCTTGTCCAATTCAGTGCGCTTGCCATCTATGTGTAGGGGCGAAGTTTTTAGCATTGGCAGCTCCCTGTCGGCGTGCTTTTTAAAGACTTTGTTGCTCTCCCTAGCGAGGTATTGCTCGAAGTTGATATCTTTGGGACGATAAAAGGGTGTATCGACATTGGCGATATTTGAGGAGATGAGATCTTGGCGCAATGAGCGATAATCGAGCGCCTTATACACGAGCGGATAGACTATCGAAGTGTCTTTGAGTGCTTCTAGCATTTGCTTTGCCTTTTGTGGGATTTTTGGGATTTTTAAGCAATTTGTATGCCAAAGATACGCGATTGGGTTGTGCCAAATCGCCTTGCGACTCGCTTAATCTTAGTGAGATCTAAGGTGGGTTTATAGAAAAAGTGCTAACCCAAATGGCGTTCCTGACGCGCTTACACTAAGAGATTCTATAGTTTTGCCAAAAAACGCAGTGAGTGAGCGCGTAAGCGGAGTGAGTGGCAATTTACTTGCCACGAGCGATAACAAATTTTTGCCACAGCAAAATTTGCGTTAAATTATGGACTCTATGAGCGCGATTTTTCCCTTTTGTGTCCTCACTAGCCCTAATTCTTTGAGTTCTTTTAGCACTCTGGAAAGCGATTCTGGGCTCGTGTTTAGCCTCTGTGCAATTTGTCTTTGGGTGAGGTGAGGTAGCTCGCTCTTGTGGTTTTGCAAAAAGCCCTCTACCCTCTCTTTGAGGCTTTGGGAAGTGCGTGAGATGTGGGCTTCTAGGATTTTAATCTTTTGGCAAAGTGAGGCGATAAATGAGAGGCAAAACTCTGAATCCCCTATACATTGCTTTTTAAAAACCTCCAAACCAATCTCTAAAATCTCGCATTCTCCCACACACACCGCGCTCGCAGGGTAGGCAAGCCCTAGGAAGCTAGGCATTTCAGCGATGAAACTTGGCGCACAAATGTGGTGCAAAGTCGCCTCTTGCGCGCCATTTGTCTTGTAGATTCTCACTTTGCCCCCTAAAAGCACTAAAAGTTTCTTTGGCATCTCACCTTCAAAAAACAAAATCTCTGCATTATTATAGAATCTCTTATGCCCCACACCATAGAGCATTTTAAACACATTTTGCATACAAAGTCCTAGAATTTTATGTGAAGTATAGCAAAAATTAACGGGTATCAATTTTTATTTTTATGAGATTTGTTATCATTACACATAAGGCATTCAGCTTTGAGCGACTTTTTAGGGAATCTACGCTCGGTGCTCGGTCACTTACGCTTAAGTAAGCTCCCTTCGCCCCTCGCTTGATAACCCTAAAAATTCATCTCAAATCTTAGAATGCCAAGGGCAAGCCATACACAGAATCTAAGGCAAGTTCAAAATCTAAAAAGGCTTAGATTCTAAAAAATCTCAAGCAATTATAGAATCTGCCATTTTAGAGAATCTCATCAAGGCTTGCCAGAAATTCTAGGATTGTGCGTAAGATTTAAATGTTGTGCAAGGCGAGGCGCAAGGAGCTACCTAAGCGGTAGTGACTAAGCCGAGCTAGAATCTTGAATTACAAGGAGAATATTATGGACGCTCTCTATCCTTATTTTTTAACCCTCCACCTCATCTGCGCAATTATTTTCTTAGGCTTCATCTTTGCTGATGTGGTGCTGCTCACGCCCATTAGGAAGATTCTAGGCGATGAGTTTGCCGATAAGATGTGGGGTGTGATTAGCAAAAGAGGTGGCAAGATTATGCCGCTTTGCCTGCTGCTTTTGGTGCTCAGTGGCGGGGCGATGATAAGCCGCTATATCGGGAGTGAGGCGGGGTATTTTAGCACGAGCTTGCAGCAATTTTTGGTGATAAAGGTATTTTTAGCCCTGCTCATCGTGCTTGCCGTCATCACCTCGCTAACTTTCCACCATATCCTCAAAAAGCCCAACCCTTTGGCAAAAATCATTCATCCCCTAGCTTTGGTGCTTGGGCTTTTTATCGTCGTTTTGGCAAAATTTGCATTTTATTTTTAAGGAGATTGCAATGAAGTATGAAACACTTTGTGTTGAAGGCATTGAGCGGCTTATGGATATTTTTTATGCCAAAATTCGCACGGATACAAATGGCGTGGGCGAGATTTTTAACAACGCCATTGGCACAAGCGATGCGGAGTGGGAGGCACATAAGAAAAAGATTGGTAATTTTTGGCAGGGAATGCTGCTAGGAATGGGAGACTATCAGGGGCAGCCGCTCAAAGCGCACCTAGACTTGCCTCGCTTTCCTAGGGAGTTTTTTGGCATTTGGCTTGGGCTCTTTGAGGAGAGTTTGCACCAAGTCTTTAGCCCAGAGATTGCCGCACAGATACTGCAGAGGGCACAGATGATCGCGGGGAGATTCCAATATATGCTGTATGAGAGCGGGCATTAAAGAAGCAATCGCTATCGTCCCTCATTGTTTAGCAGAGAATCTAGCTCTTGGAGATCGTCCTCATTGAGCTCATAGGGTATCTCCTCGCCTGCATTGTTTAGATTCTCATAGCGCGAGGGATCGTATTCATAGATTGTTTGGTTATTGACCTTAAAGCTCTGCGCGCCATCGTGGATTTGGTGGTATCGGAGCGTGATACCGTATGTAGAATCCTCTTGCTTGATGAAATACTCGCTGATACCCTCAAGTATCGTGTCAAAATCTCCCATATCTTTGTATCGGGATAGAATCTCGTGTGCAGGGAGCTTGCTAGAGAGAGCGAAGTTGAATTCCCCAAACTCAGGCGTTATCTGCCCATCGCCAGAGTAGGTGAGCTTGTTGCCATTAAGCAGGAATGATGAGTTTGTGATCGCTAGTTTTGGGTTGCTTACGAGGATTGTGTGGATTTTTTGCTCAAACTCCTCGCTGTTCTCAAGCAAAAACGCGTAAGGATCGTTGAGCGTGCTTAGGTATTCTATCGCGTTCTCGTGGAGGTTTGCAATCTCTAGAGTGCTTGCAAAATCCGTAATATCTAGCTTGAAGTTTCTAAAATCCTCTGGCGCATAGGGCGTGTCGGTGGCTATCACGAGGCTTTTTATCGCAAAGTCCGCAATCATATCGCCAATATCTGCAGAAGTGCCGAGCTTTTCTGTGGCTTTGAGGCTAAAATCATTAAGGCTTAGCCTAAAGTCAGAGAATCCTGCAAATTCGAGAGATTGTATGCTTAGCTTGCTTTTGCCCGCTAGGATTTTTGGCTCCTTGATGTAGGCTAAGAAGGCTTGGTAATCAAGCGGCGTGTCGTATGAGCCCTCCATAACGAGATTTGTGAGCCCAAATTGTTTGCTATCTTCTTTGAACAAAATCTCGGGGATATGTAGCGCCGCGTTTTTGAGTGCGAAGTCTTTGGTAGCGTGCAGCGTGAGTGAAGTGTTTTTGAGCACGAGCGTGTCTTTGCCCCCGCGCCAATTGTCTCTATCAATCTGCAGATCGCTAAGGCGCAGAGCGAGTGTCGTGCCGCTTAGCTCTATCACGCCGATTTTACCCTCACTAAAGAGCGCTTGTGAATCTGGCGAAGAGAGAGAAAACACAGAAGTGCCAAAAGGGAGATTGGAAAACTGCGCATCGATATACAGGACGCTGCTGGCGTGCTGGGCATTAAATTTAAGCGTCAGCGTGCCGCTTGAGTGCAGCAAGCCGCTTTTATACGGCGAGGCTTCAAGACTCATATCGATCTCATCGGCAAGCTCTAAGAGTATTGTAGAATCAAGTCCTTGCGATTCCCACAGAGGTTTGAGCGCGGAGGCGATGCGTGCTTTAAGATCGTTGATATCTGCTTGGGTGATTTGCTCGTAATGGGCTTTATTAAGGCTATTAATATACAAGCTCGAGCTTACAAAAGCCCCTGCTACAAGCACGATGAGCACAAGGCTAGCGATGAGTTTTTTTGTCATTTTCTGTCCTTTTGGTGTGTTAGTGAGAGAGGCGGATTATACACAAAGATTCTATGGTATAGCAATATAGCGGGCATATCTTGTCTTACGGGGGATTTAAGCATTTTTTCAAACTCTATGCTATATAATCACGCTTTTGCTTCTGAAACCTTAGCTAAATCTTCAATATGGCTTGATAGCTCAGTCGGTAGAGCAGAAGACTGAAAATCTTCGTGTCGGTGGTTCGATTCCGCCTCAAGCCACCATTATCCTTAACCACTCTTGATATTTTATTTGCTTTGTTGGCAAAAGCCACCGATGACGATTTTCCCCCTTTGAAACCAAAAATGTTTTTTGTTATAATCCACGCACAAAAGCCAAAGCGGCTGAAAAATAGTTGTGACCACACTTTAAGTAATCCAATGCAAAGGGAGATTTTATGTTGGCGACATTAGAAATACTAAATGCCGATGAGGCACTATTAAAGGCACTAAGAAGCGTTGTCAAACTGCATCCTCAAGCAACATTGAAGATAAAAAAGCACAATGCAGCGCCTACAAAATACCCCAAAGAGTTTCTCAAAAGCTTAGATGAAGCCCAGAGAGAGTTTCAAGAGCAAAAGAAAAATGGCACACTCAAGCTATATAGTAGCGTTGAAGAAGCCTTTAAGGCAGAGGGGATTATTTAGCGGTGTATCAGCTCTATCTAAGCACGAGATTCATTAAAGATACTAAGAAGCTCAATGCCAAAGATTTGCAGCAAATTATGAATATCTTACAGAGACTTTGTAATGATGAAGTCTTAGAGCCAAAGTATAGAGATCACGCACTAAGCGGCAAATACTCAAAATGTAGAGATTGTCATATCAAACCTGATTTAGTGTTAGTGTATGAAAAGAAATAGGTTACGAGAGAAGTGTGGATTACTATGAGTTATGTGGGTAAGGCACCACCTGCCACAGAGGGGCAAGTGGCGTTGCTACTAGGATTATACCCCGCGACTAGTTGAGAAGTCGGAGGATATTTTGCTGTACTGCGTTGGCTTGAGAGAGCGCGTAGCTTCCAGATTGAGCCAAGATATTTAGCTTGCTAAATTCAGAGCTTTCAGCAGCAAAATCCACTTCTCGGATTTGAGATTCAGCAGCCTTGACATTGACTTGAGTAACGGTAATGTTATTGACAGTGCTTACCATTTGTCCTTGGACAGAACCCAAATCAGCGCGGATTCTATCAAGGATTTTTTGCGCAGATTCTGCGATATCCATCGTCACCATCGCACCTCTTAGGCTTGTCACCCCAGCACCGAGGTTAAGCCCCTCATTGACAAGCACGCCATTAAAGTTGCCACCAGAGGCTGAACGCACATCTTTATCAAACGAACCTGTAACATCACGCAAGTTTAGTGTAGCTTCTGCCACAGCTTGTCCTGCACCATAGCCAGTCGCACTGATACCTGTCCCGCTCACCACGATATCTCTAGCGTCTGTGCGCACCATTGAGAGTCGTCCGAGATTCCAGTTGCCGCCACCTGTTGCAGTTCCCGCGATGGATTTACCATTATTCACATTTTCGATAGCGAGCACGCCTGCACCTGCACCCTGCTGCACCGCACCTGTAGTAGAGAATTGTATCCCGCGTCCATCAGTGCTTCGCAAATTTAGTCGTCCGAGATTGTCTGTGTAAGCCTCCACGCCCGTATCCATCGTAGTAGCGTTAATCGCCTGCACCAAGCGGCCATCGCTATCGTTGTCTTTAATGCCCACAATATCGCCCAGTGAAATGCCATTGAGCACCACGCCGCCCAGACTTCCAGCTTTTACTGCCTCATCTGAAGTCGTGATGACATTGGCAGTGGCGCGGATACCTGTTTTGTCAGAGTTTTTGTTGATAACCTCCACAAGTGCGCCAAGTCCTGTGCCCGCAGATGATGAGATTTTTACAGATTCTAGCTCCACATCATTGACCCCATCGACATTCACGAATTTCAACTTCACTTCGCCAGTAGCGGTAACATTCTGCCCTGTCTCTAGGCGCACCTGTCCGACTTTGTTTGAAGTCGTCGCACCGATAGAGGCCTTAATAGTTTGGTTAGAATACGCACCCACTTGGAATTCTTTATTAGTAAATGCACCAGAGAGCAACGCCATACCATTATAAGTCGTGGTGTTACCGATATTGTCCAAACCTTCGATAAGACGCTTGATGTCTGCTTGGATAGCTTGGCGAGATTGGGTAGATTGCCCATCTTGTCCAGCTTGCACCGCTTTGACTTTGATTGTATCTAGGATTTTTAGCTGCTCATCCATCGCTTTATCCGCGATTTGGATAATCCCCATACCATCGTTTGTGTTTTTGATAGCCTGACCGAGCGCACTTGCTTGAGAGCGCAAACTATCGGCAATCGTCATACCTGAAGAGTCATCTGCCGCCTTATTAATCCTAAGACCAGAGCTCAACTTCTCCAGCGAGTTTTTCATATTGTATTGGGTGAATGTCCCTTGAGCCGCCGCGTTAAGCGCGTTTATGTTGGTATTGACTTGGAAAGCCATGATATACTCCTTTATGTGTTTTCTTACACTTCCTTGTGCAAGTTATGAGCTAAATCGGACGCGAGACAAAAATTTAAATATTTTTTTGGTAGAATTGCCCGAAATTGAAGATGCAAGGCAAGTTATGGATATACAATTTATCAATTTGAAGGCACAATACAAGGCTTACAAAGATGAGATAGATGCCGCGATAGCTGAAGTGTTAGATTCTAGTGCGTATGTGATGGGGGCGAGTGTGGGCGAGCTAGAATCTAATTTGAGCGCGTTTTGTGGTGCGCGGTATGCGCGTGCCGTCTCTAGTGGCACCGACGCGCTGCTCATCGCGCTCCTTGCCCTTGGGGTGGGGCGAGATGATGAGGTTATCACTACGCCTTTTACCTTTATCGCGACTGCCGAGATGATAGCACTTTTGGGCGCAAAGCCTGTGTTTGTGGATATCGATGAGACGACTTATAATATCGATCCTGACAAGATAGAATCTGCCATCACGCCCCGCACCAAAGCCATCATACCCGTGAGCCTGTATGGACTGCCTGCGGATATGGATAGGATAAATGCTCTAGCCAAAGCCCACAATCTCGCTGTGATAGAAGACGCGTGCCAGAGCTTTGGGGCGACTTATAAGGGCAGATATTCGGGCAATCTCTCTACCATTGGCGTAACGAGCTTTTTCCCCTCTAAGCCGCTTGGGTGCTATGGCGATGGGGGCGCGGTGTTTTGTGACGACAAAGAGCTAGATTCTAAAATCGGCTCTCTCCTCAATCACGGACAAACCGCACGCTATATCCACAAATACATCGGGCTTAATGCACGGCTAGATTCACTCCAATGCGCGGTGCTCAATGTCAAGCTCAAGCACTTCCGCGAGGAGATTACCAAGCGGGAGCAAATCGCTAGAATCTACACAGAAAATCTCGCTCATCTCAACTCTAAAGCCCTTATCCTGCCCATAATCCCACAAGGATACACGAGCGTGTATGCGCAGTATTCGGTGCGGCTGCTTAGGGGCGAGCGCGAGGCGGTGCTAGAGGCATTGCAGCACAGAGGCGTGCCCACGGCGGTGCATTACCCACTGCCGCTACACCTCCAAGAATCTTTTGCCTATCTAGGCTATACTAGGGGGGATTTCCCCGTGAGTGAGCAAATCGCGCGCGAGATTTTTTCACTGCCCTTTAGTGCGTTTTTGGACAAGCAAGAGCAAAGCCACATTATAGAATCTCTCAATGCCATTTTAAGCTAGGTGGCGATGATGGAGCGCAAAATCGTAAAAATCGGACTGCTTGGCATTGGCAAAATGGGGCAAAACCACCTACGCAACCTCAATCTCCTAAAAAATGTCGAAGTGAGTTTCATCTATGATGTCAATAAAGAGCTGCTAGAAAAAAGTGCCAAAGAGTTTGGCGTGTATGCGCTACAAAGTGAGAGTGAGCTAGAGAGCGCGCTTAGCGATAGCGATGGCGTGATCATCGTTACGCCTACTTTCACGCATTTTGACTATATCCAAAAGGTAAGCGATCATATCAAAAATATCTTTGTCGAAAAGCCCCTAACCGATACGCTCGATAGCACGCAAATCATCGTCGATGCCGCACGCGATAAGAATCTGCGCATCCAAGTGGGCTTTATCGAGCGATACAATCCCGCAATCACGGCTCTAAGGGAGCTGCTTAAAAACTCTCCGCGGATTTTTAGTATCGACTTTGTGCGCACTAATAAGATGAGCAATCGCATAACCGATGTCGATGTGGTGATGGATTTGATGATTCACGATATTGATTTGAGTTTGCTTTTTAACGGAGAGGCGCGCGAGGTGCAGGCTCACGGCGTGATCATCAATGGTATGATAGAGTATGCCCGCGCCATCATCACGCACAAAAATGGCGCGTTTAGCACCATCACCGCTTCACGCATTACTGAAAAGAGAATCCGCCAAATCACGGCAACTTGCGAGGATATGTATATCGATTGTAACCTGCTAAGCAAAGAAGTGCTTGTCAATAAGCAAACCATCGAGCAGCATTTGCACAATATCTCCATATCCTCGCGCAGTGAGAGCATAGAGGTGCGTCCGCAGGAGGCGCTGCTCCTAGAGCTTTTGGACTTTAGCAATATGTGCCGCGCTAGTGCCAAAGATACTCATATGAGAGATACCCACGCGCAGGATACAAACGAAATCGCGCCCAATGAAATCGATGGACAAAACGCAATGAAAATCGCTAATCAAATACAAAATCTCATCTACAACAAATACTAAAGGCAAGGCAATGAATCCAAAAGAAATTTTTTTGTGCTCTATTTGTAATGTAACCTCTGGGAATTGCGCGGAGGATTGCAAATACTGCACGCAGTCCTCACACTACCACACCAATATCCCCACCTACAAAAACAAGCCCATAGATTCTATCCTCCAAGAAGCGCGTAGCCTCAAAGAATACGGCGCGCTTGGGTTTTGTCTCGTAACTTCTGGGCGCGGACTAGATTCTAAAAAATGCGAGTATATCGCGCAGGCTGCAAGGGCTATCAAAGAGGCGGATTTGGGACTGCATATCATCGCGTGCTGTGGGCGTGCGGATTTAGATTCACTCAAATACCTCAAGGCAAATGGCGTAGATAGCTACAACCACAACCTAGAGACTTCAAAAAACTTTTTCCCACACATTTGTAGCACGCACACTTGGACTGAGCGTTTTGAGACTTGTGAAAACGCGCTAAAAGCCGAGCTTGGGCTGTGCTCGGGCGGGATTTTTGGGCTAGGGGAGAGCTGGGAGGATAGAATCGATATGCTCAAAATGCTCCAGATTCTCACCCCGCATTCTAGTCCGATTAATTTTTATATCGCCAACCCAAACCTGCCCATCGATGTGCCAAAGCTTAGCAAAGAGGAGGCGCTTGATTGCGTGGCGTTGGCGCGGGAGTTTTTGCCCAAAACGCGGCTGATGATTGCCGGCGGGCGGGAGCATATCTTTGGCGAGGATCAAAAGAGCTTGTTTGAATGCGGGATAAATGCCGTGGTGCTAGGGGATTATCTCACGACTAAGGGTGAAGCGCCCAAAAAAGATGTGGAGCGCATACTCTCCTATGGCTATGTCGCAGCGAGTAGTTGCCACTAACGCTTAGGTGCTGATGAAAAAGCTAGAGTGGCTAACAAACACAGATACCAAGGCACTTGTGCGCAAGGCGCGCCTTGAGTGCAGCAGAATCTATGCGTTTTTTGACAAGCAGCTTATCTATGCCGCCTCGCTTAGCTTTTATACGATTTTTGCGCTTATTCCGATGTTGCTCATTCTCTTTTCGGTTTTGCTCAATCTCCCGCAGTTTCAAGATGAGGTTTTGGAGCTAAAGGAGCTCATCCTCTCAAACCTCCTGCCCACCAACACTGATACCTTTTCACAATACCTCGATACGCTTTTGCAAAATAGCTCTAGGCTGGGGACTATGGGGCTTGTGTATGTGCTCATCACCTCGATTTTGTTTTTTCGCAATTTTGAATATATCACAGCTAAGATGTTCAACTCAAGCCCGCGCAAATTTTTTGATTCTGTGGTGGTGTATTGGACGATGATCACTTTGTTTCCGATGTCGCTAGCACTCTCTATTTATTTTAGTGGCGAGGTGCAGCGGTATCTAAACGATGTGGCGGACTTTAGCCTGCTTTTTAAGATTCTGCCCTATTGCATCACTTGGAGTATGTTTTTTGTGCTTTTTAAAATCTCAGCAAACAAGGCACTGCGGTTTTTCCCCCTGCTGCTCTCTAGTCTAGGCACGACGATTGTGTGGCTTATCACCAAATGGGGCTTTGTGTATTATGCGTTTTACAACCAAACATATAAGAGCATTTATGGACAGATTTCGATTTTGCTTTTTTTGATGCTGTGGATTTATGTTTCGTGGATTGTGATTTTGAGCGGTATGCGCTCGTGCGAGGGCTTTATGAGCAATTTTGGCAAAAAGCTTGAGCAAACCTTTGGGGCAGTGAAAATATAGAATCTAGGGCGAGCGATGAGTGTTTTTGGCGAGTATGTTTTTAGCACCACAAATATCGTCGTGATAGGCTTTATCGCGCTTTTTTTGTATGCGGGGTGCTCCTCGGTGGTAGTTAGCACCAAAAATATCGATCCCAAAAAGCTACCAAAAGAGAGCGAGATACCCGCCTTTATCCCGCAGGATACAATGCTTGGCAAGGCGTATGCCAGCGAGCTAAAGATGCGCAAAGGAGAGAGTGGCGCGCTATTGCTAGATGATGGCACACAGGCACTCCTGCATCGTGTCGCGCTCACGCGTATGGCGCAAAAAAGCATTTTTTTGCAGTCTTATATCTACAAAGATGAGCTTGCGTCTAAAGTCTTTATGCACGAGCTTTGGAAGGCTGCAAATCGCGGCGTGCAGGTGCGCATACTCATCGATGACAATGGCTTAGATTCAGACTTTTCAGACATTATCACGCTAGATTCCCACCCAAATATCGATGTCAAGATTTTTAATCCCTACAAAAACCGCTCTAGGATACTCCGCTATCCAGAGATGGTGTATGACTTCAATCGTATCAACCATCGTATGCACAATAAGATTTTTGTAGTCGATGATATCGCGCTCATTATCGGCGGGCGCAATGTCGCAGATGATTATTTTGACAACAACACGCATTTAAACTTCACCGATACCGATGTCGTGTTTATCGGCGAGGTGGCAAAAGCCGCGACGCAGAACTTTATGGCGTATTGGCATTATGAGCGCTCCATACCCGCCACGCTCCTACCCTCAAAACGCTCGATGAAAAGCTATCTCAAAGAGATTGAGGCAACCTCGCGCAGGCTTGCCACCCAGCCTAGTGGCTTTGCCAAATACGACGCGACGATTAGGGATTTTGTGCGCCAATACACTGCCAAGGAGCTCGATATGGCGTGGGGTAGGGCAGTGTTTATCGCAGATATGCCCGATAAGATAGACAAAACCCACCAAAAACGCCCCATCACGGACGCGCTCAAGCAGATTTTTGCGCGCACCAAAAGCGATGTGTATATCGCCGCGGCGTATCTCGTGCCCGGTAAGCACGCATTGGGGGATTTGGATATGCTAAAAAGCCGCGCAGTCTCAGTAAATATCCTCACGAACTCGCTTGCCTCCACGGATTCGTTTGTGGCGTATGCGGCGTGGGAGCGATATCGGGATTATTTTCTCAAAAACGGTGTGCGCGTGTATGAGTATCAGTATGAGGGCAACAGAAAAAATAGCAGGAAAAAAAGCGGCGTGCGCGGGAAGCTGAGCTCGGGTGCGTCGCTGCATAGCAAAACCATCGTGTTTGATGAGCGTATCACTTGGGTGGGGAGCTTCAACCTCGATCAACGCTCCAGCAATCTCAATACAGAATCTGTCGTGGTGTTTGACAACCCCGAGTTTGCTAAGAAAACAAAGGCGCATATCAGAGAGGAAATGGCGGACGCGTGGGAGCTGTGGAGCGTGGATAGCGAGGTGTTTTGGAAGGGGTATAACAAAGATGGGGTGTTTGAGATTCATAGCGCACCGCCAAATGCTAGCCTCTTTTTGCGCTTTTTTAATCTCTTAGCCAAAATCCTGCCAGAAAGTCAGATATGAGATATTTTGTTTGCTTACGCGCTAGGAGGGCTTGCAACCCCCCATCTGCGCTCATCTCAAGCAAACACTACACAAAATCTAGGGAATGCAAACTCTAGGGCTTAGATTCACACTCTAGCCTTGCAGATTCTAAACATTGCAAAATCCCCCAACACACAATCCAGCCAAGATTCACAAAAGCAAAGTGTGGAATCTAGCGCGCTTGCAGAATCTAGCCCGATGGATTCAGAATCTAGGGAGACATAGAATCTAGTTTCAATACTTTAAGATTTAGAATCTAAGCAATATGGAATCTAGAGTGGATTTGGTTTCTAGATTCAGAGTTTTGGTTTTAGATTCAGAATCCAAAACAATTACAGAATCTAAATTTACAGATTCAAAATCCAAACAACTCACACAATCCCCCACTTCAAAAAATTTTGTGTAAGGCTTTGCCCAATATCAATAATGGGCGCGTAAGCGCAAACCGAGCAGAATCTATGCCAATAGATTCTGCCATTTTTGCAGAGCAAAAATCAAATGAGATATGTAGCGCGGTAGCGCATACCACCTCTCGCCCTTGTCGTGGTGTCAAAAATGCTAAAAATGCAGTAGTGCATTTTTAGCATTTTTGACTAGACAAGGAAAAAGCGAGGCACTCTCCCCGATTGCCGTGCCGAAGGCTTGCAAGCAAAGCGCAGCAAAAAAAGCGGCGCTTTATCTTTTTCGGGGCTGGGGAGAGCGGGGAGAGGGGAATACCCCTTTTTGCGAAAAAACAAAGCAATACACAGAAGCTAGAAAGTATTCGTGAGAACACGACTCTAAGAAACTTAGAATCTAGCACAGATTCAGAATCTAGTTCCACAGAACCTAACACAGATTCAAAGATAGACGCAGAATCTAGCGAGATTCTAAAAACACACAACGACAGAATCTAAGCCTAAAAGAATTTGCAGAATCTGCAACACAGAATCCAAGCGGTATAGAATCTAA
>NZ_CASDOV010000023.1:0-20864 GCF_949282165.1 uncultured Helicobacter sp.
CAGAGTGAGGAGAATAAGCTCTATGCGTATTACAACTATGTGCTAAGCGTGATACCAAAAGATGAGTGGCTGCTAAAAATCGATGTGGATCATATCTACCATTCCCAAAAACTCTACAAAAACTTCTATCTCCTCAAAAATCCGTGGGATATGATGATATGGGGTATGCTAAACTTCGATGTGCGTGAGGGAAGCGTGTATGTCGAGGATATGGCGTATCGTCAGCAATACGATCATATCACTTGCCAAAGGCGCAACCTCGTGTTTGAGGAGATAGAGGCGGCGTGGAATGGCATAGATGAGAGAAGGGGCTCGTTTGAAACACCTATAAGAAAGACAAAGGGTATAATCAAAACCGAGCTCACACATTGGCACTTCCCCTGTATCAAGGACACGCGCAGAGCAGCGAGCAAAAATCGCAAGTGGCTGCCTATCGATCAGTGGGAGAGTCCCGATATCGGCGTGCGTATCGATCCTAGTATGCTAGATTCTAAGCTAATCCTAGAGCTTTGCGGGGAGTTTGAGTGAGCGGCGATAGGTTTATAGCTTACCCTTGACTCACAAAAAAAAAAAAAAATACAATTGTGGCACCAGAGAAAGGATAGCCACAGATGCAAACACAGACAGAAAACTTCAGGCAAGCTTTCAAACACGCATTGCGGGCATTCGCACGCCAATCCGATACGCTAGCAAATGGCGGTGCGAGCGTGCAAGAGGTGCAAGAGTGGTTTAATGAGGCATTGCGCGGTATGGACGCCTTATGTGTGTGCTGTGAATCTTGGTAATGATATACGCGGGGTTGAGAGCGCGCAGTTGCCCTCGGTGCTCTTTGCTAGGGAGGATACTTTGGGCGAGGGCTTTGTCAATGGTGCGGCACTAAAAACGGAGCTGTAAGTATATTTAAAATTAAAGAGAGAATAATGAATAGCAAGAGAGAATTATTTTTGGAATTTCAAAGAAAGTGGAATTCGGAAAAAATAAAGGCTATGACATTGGAGGAATATACGAGCGTTGGTGAGAAAGAAAGGCAGGATTTTTCTTATTGGATTGAATCAAGGCTTGATGAAATAGGGAGTATATGGGGAGGCAGTGCCTTTAAATTTGGAATTTATAAGTGTCTTTCGGATAATGGAGATAGAGAAAAAAGTGGGAGGATTTATAAAGATGGATATGCATGGTATAAGAAATATGGTGAGACTAAAGATCAAGCTTTTGAAAAAATTAAGAGCATTATTGTAAATATAATCGAGTTAAGCCAAAAAAATGAATTGGAAGAAATAGATAATATTGAATTTGGCGATACAACAAAGTGGAAAATAGCCTTTCACTATCAAAATGTAGATGATATGAAAATTCTCAATATTTTTAGTGGCGGGAAATTAAAGGAAATCGCTAGGGGAGAATATGGAATTTCTTCACCTCTAAAGATGAATGAAATATATAGAAAAATTTTGGGCGATAAACAATATAGTTTTGAAGAGGTTTTAGAAAAGGCTAAGGGCTTATGGGATAAGTATGATAATAATGGAGAGCAAAAAACAAAAGGTAATAACAAGGAGAATGTAATGCAAAATTTACAGACTAAAGATAATAATAAGAGGAAAAATGTATTGCAAATCCCATTAAATCAAATCCTTTATGGACCTCCGGGTACGGGCAAAACCTATACTACGATAAATAAGGCATTGGAGATACTAAAAGAATATGGCGTGATTGATGAGATTCCAAGCGACAGACAAGAAGCAAAAAGGCTTTTTGACGCATTTAAGGAAAGGGGGCAAATCGCTTTTGTAACATTCCACCAAAGCTATGGGTATGAGGAGTTTGTCGAGGGGATAAAGCCTATTCTAGATTCAGAAGAGTCGCCAAATCCACAAAATTTAAGCTATGAAATTACAGATGGAATCTTTAAAAGGCTTTGCGAGAGTGCATTGAAAAACTATCAAAATTCTAAAGAAAAATCATCCGACCTGCAACAAGGAATGGAGATTGATAAGCTTTTAGAAATGTATGCAGAAATAATACAGAGAAAGCTTGATGAGGGGGAAACACTTAATTTTACAGGTTCGAAATTGACTGAAAGTGTAATGTGTATCAAAAAAGTTCATAGACGAAAAAATGGCGAAATTCAGTCTATTTTAATAGGAAATCCTAACTTTCAAAACACCCAAAGTCTCTCAAAAAATGTGATTAAAAAATATTATGAGGATTTTAAAAATGGGGTTTTAGTGGATTGGAGAGACATTAAGCCTAGCTATGAATCACAAGCCGCATACCATGACAACGCCATCTATTATTTTACGCTTTTAGAAAAGCTCAAAGAATTTGAGGAGGGTGAGTATAAAAAATTCAAGCAAGATTCTCATGTAAATTCTGCAGGTTTAAGGCAACAGCTAAAGCCCCATATCCTCATCATCGATGAGATTAATCGCGGGAATATCGCTAAGATTCTCGGCGAGCTTATCACGCTTATCGAGCCTAGCAAACGCATAGGAGAGAGCGAGGAGCTGCGAGTAGAGCTGCCTTATAGTGGTAAGAGCTTTGATGAGGGCAGGGGCTTTGGCGTGCCACGCAATCTCTATATCATCGGTACGATGAATACGGCTGATAGGAGTATCGCCCTGCTTGATACGGCGTTGCGTAGGCGGTTTGAGTTTGTGGAGATGCTGCCAAACCCTGAAGTTTTGAGCAAGGATTGCGCGGGTGTGAATCTGCAAGCATTGCTAGAATCTATGAATAATCGCATAGCGTTTTTACTCGATAGGGAGCATAGCATCGGGCATAGTTATTTTGTGGGGATTGTTAGTCTGCAGGATTTGCAAAATGCCTTTAAAAACAAGATTATCCCGCTGCTGCAGGAGTATTTTTATGAGGATTACTCTAAGATTATCGCGGTGCTAAATAATAATGGAATGATAAAATCCCAAAGTATGCAGGATTTGGGTGTGAGCTTGAGCGAGGATTTGGTAGATTCTGAAAAGTGTGTGTATGAAATCACAGATTCTAGCAAATGGGGCGCGGAGCAGTTTGTGGCGATATACGACAAGGACAAGGCAGAGAGCCTCAAGAAAGCAAAAGATTCTAAAAATACAGAATCTCACACTTTAGATTCTTAGAATCTAACTTCCTCACAAAGAGCTATCTATGCCAAATATACCCACACTCCACATCGCCGAATATCAGAGCTTCACGCAGGGCGATATAGAATCTTGCTTTAGAAATTTGGGGCTAGATTCTGCTAAATGCTCACAAAAAGCCCAAAAAATCTTTGAGGAATTACAAGAATTTGCCAAACAAGAGGGCAATGGCAAGTTTTTGTGCTTTAGTGGGCGTGGCACGCTCAAAGCCCAAAATTATGTCGGGCTTATCCAGACTAAAAGTGGCTTTTGTGTAGAGATTCTCCCTAAGACTTTCGCGGGTAATAATCCCGCTAATAAGGACTTTGCGCACGATCTCTGCGAATACCACAAAAGTGGCAAGGGCAAAGCCTCGCAAAAAGTCTTTGACAAGGCGCCATTTAGCACAAAGGTAGCGGATTTTGTAGAATCTATCGCACAAGGTGAGCTATGGGACGGAGGTGTGCCCCATCGCAGCGGGGTAGATTCTAAGGATAACGCAGAATCTAGCAGTGAGACAAAAAACCCACAATCGCCCATCGCTTGCCCCATTTGTGAATCTAAGCAGATTCTGCTCAACTGCCTTGCCACGCTAAGGCGCGATATACCATTTGAGGCAAGCCATATCGCCTCTTTGCATACATTCAAAACCCCGCTTTTAGAGATTTTTGTCCTTATGTTTGTGAGAGAGTGCGAGTCTCTCCTCCACAAGGGGCTAAAGATTGATTACCTAGAAATCGCGCAAAATAGGGCGTTTCTCAAGGGCAAACTCCTCTTTAATGGGCAGATAAGGCATAATCTCGTGCATAAGGAGCGATTTTTCACAAGCAGCGATGAGTATAGTAGTGATACCGCCCCAAATCGCCTTATCAAAGCCACACTAGAGCTTTTGCACACTCTACTTGTGAGCCCAAAGACACGCACGAGATTAGATTGCGTATATTTTGCCTTTGAGGATATTTCCCCAAGTCGCCACATAGAGAGTGATTTTGCCAAATGTCAGAATATGCGCCGACTCCGCGAATACAAGTGCATACTTGCGTGGTGCGCGCTATTTTTGCGCCAAAAGAGTTTTAGTGCGTATAGTGGCAGCACACAGGCTTTTGCCCTGCTTTTCCCTATGGAGCAGCTTTTTGAATCCTTTGTGGCGCATTGGATAGCACGCAGTGCCCGAGAGAGCAGACAAAACTACCAAGTGAGATGCCAAGAAAAAGTCAAGCGTTTTATGGTAGAGATTTTAAAAGACACTCCTACACAAAGAATAGAGGAGCTGATAGCTAATGGCTTATCAAGGCGGGATAACGAGGCTTTTGCACTGCAGCCTGATATCGTGCTGCGAGGCGTGGGCGAGAATAAAGGCGCGATTGCTATCCTTGATACCAAGTGGAAGATTCCAGATACTAGCAATGATGAGAAAAGGTATGGTATATCCCAAAGTGATGTGTATCAAATGTGGGCATATGCGAGCAAATACGCGAGGGAATGCCCACAATCCACAGAATCTAGCGACTCTTTACGATCCCATATCACGACTTGGCTTATCTACCCGCTTTGTGCAAGGACAAAGGAGGTGCAGGGCAAAAGGTGGTTTTTCAAAGCAAGCCTACCGCCTGATACTGCAAATGACACGACTAAGAATGCCTCAGACAATGCGCCCACTAACACAGGCAAGTTAGTTTCTTTAAATATCGTCTTTTTTCCACTATTGCAGGGCTAGATTCTAGGATTGTTAGGGCTAGGTTTAAGCCCGCCCCTGTGCGCATACAGGAAATCCCCGCGCTTTCATAGACTCATATCAGAGATTTTGCAAATACTCCCGCAAGTCCTCTTGGCTCAGCCATTGTGTGTTGCTATCGCTCGCGTATTCAAACTCCCCCTGCACAATGCGCCCGCTTAAGCCATTGGCAGTGCGCGTGTAGTCGATGGGCGATTGGAAATTGATAGTAGGCATTAGCGTATAAAAATCCTCAAACTCCACGCACAGCCGCGCATCGTCTTTTGGTATCATCACTTCGTGGAGCTTCTCGCCCGGGCGTATGCCCACGACTTTGAGCGGTATATCGGGTGCGAGCGTGTGGGCGAGATCGGCGATTTTCATACTTGGGATTTTGGGCACAAATATCTCGCCTCCGTGCATTCGCTCCAAACTCTGCAATACAAACGCCACGCCAGAATCTAGCGTGATAAAAAAGCGCGTCATACGCATATCGGTGATGGGCAGCTCTGTGGCATTAGATTCTATGAGTTTTTTAAAAAATGGTATCACAGAGCCGCGCGAGCCCATCACATTGCCATAGCGCACCACGCTAAACTTGGACTTGGAGCTGCCTTTGAAGTTGTTTGCCGCGATGAAAAGCTTGTCAGAGCACAGCTTCGTCGCGCCATAGAGGTTGATGGGATTTGCCGCTTTGTCCGTGCTAAGGGCGATGATATGGGTTACATTATTGTGCAGGGCGGCGGTGATGAGATTGCTCGCGCCATCGATATTGGTTTTGATACACTCCATAGGGTTGTATTCCGCGATAGGCACGTGCTTGAGCGCAGCGGCGTGGATACACACATCGATACCATTTAGCGCAGTCTTTAGTCGCTCGCCATCGCGCACATCGCCGATAAAAAAACGCATTCGCTTATCATTTAGATTCTGCTCCATCTCGTATTGTTTGAGCTCATCGCGGCTATACACGACGACTTTTTTTGGGTTGTGGTGTGCGAGGATTGTTTGGATAAATCTTTTGCCAAAGCTCCCCGTGCCGCCGGTTATGAGGATATTTTTGCCTCTAAGCATACGCGCTCCTTAGTTTATATAGCCCAGATCGTAGAGTTTATTGACGATATTGACAAGTATGGGACCGCCATTCCCGCCACTCCCGCCGTGCTCAAGCATAATCGTGATGGCGTATTTGGGCTCATTGTATGGCACAAATGCCGTGATCCACGCGTGCGAGCGCGCAAAATACTCCATCTCGTGCTCTTTGATACGCGTTTTCATATCTTGGGGGATACCTGTAACTTGCGCGGTGCCTGTCTTGCACGCTATGGGGACTTTCGCCCCGCGTGTGCGCCAATACGCCGTCCCGCCATCAGCAGAGTTGCACACTTGATACATACCTTTGCGCAAGGCATTTAGCTTTTGCTTTTGGGTGGTGCTTAGGACATCTGCTACCTCATATTGCGCGGGAGTCTCATTAAACATCTTAGCAAAATGCGGTGTTACAAACTTGCCCGAGGCGATGAGGGCAGTGTAGCGCGCTACCTGCATAGGCGTTACGAGAAAATACCCCTGCCCAATAGAGGTATTGACCAAATCCCCCGTAACCCAATTTTCGCCCTTTGCCCTTAGCTTCCACTCGGGCGTGGGGACTACGCCGGATTTTTCGTGTGGGATATCTATGCCTGTTTTTTTCCCAAAGCCCATTTGGCTAAGCACCGTGGCGACATTGCTAATGCCAACTTGCATAGAGAGCTTGTAAAAATACACATCCACCGAGCTTTTAATCGCCTTAAACAAATCCGCGCTTTTATGCCCGCATTTCCAATCGCGATATTTGCGCCCACCTAGCTCGATATAGCAAGGCGTCTCGATAGTCGTGTGCTCGGTGATCTCGCCAAACTCCAAAAACGCCAAGCCCATCGCCATTTTGATAACCGAGCCGGGCGGATACTGCCCTGCTATCATTTTATTGACTAGCGGATAGTGGGGGTTTTCGAGGAGGGCACGCCATTTTTGTGTGCTAATGCCACCGATGAAGTCGTTGAGATTGTATTCTGGATAGCTTCCTGCTGCGAGAATCTCGCCATTATGCACATCGAGCACCACCACCGCGCCTTCTTTGTCTGTAAATTCAGAATCTATAAGCTCTTGGAGGCGCAAATCAAGGGTAAGGGTTAGGTTGTTTTGCCTAAGTGGCTTTGCCTCTTGTAGCACTTTGACTTCCTTATGCAGGGCGTTAATCTGCGTCTTGCGATAGCTCGCCTCGCCTTGTAAGAAGTCGTTGTATTGGGATTCTATGCCCATTTTGCCCATAACCTTGGTGTAAAAAGATAGGGGATTTTTGTCCATATCGCTTTGGTTTGCTTTGGACACATAGCCGATGATATGTGAGGCAGAAGATTCATTAGGATAGAATCTCTTGCTTGTTGGCATAACCACGATATGGGGGCTTTGCTTGAGATAAGTGAAAGAGTGCTGAATCTCACGATATGCCAAAAAATCCACCACCACAATGGGTGCGTGATTATACGAGGTGTTGGCGTTGGTGTAGGTTTTGGTGAGTTTTTGTGAATCTAGGAAGGGAAAGTATTTGACAATGAGCTCGATTTGCTCTTGGAGTAGGGAGCTTTTGAGCCGTGGGGTGATAGCAATGGCAAAGCCTAGCTCATTGATAGCTAAAGGCTCGTTGTTTCTATCTAATATCTGCCCGCGGATAGGCACGAGCACATCGACTTTTGTCGCGTTTTTTTGGGCGTATTTGTCATAATACTCGTGATTAATGCTCGTAACCACCCACAGCCGCAGCGCGATGATGAGCCACACAAAGAGGAAAAACCCCGTAGCGATTTTAAAGCGCATACTCATAAAGGCTCACCATCACTGCTTCACACACGCAGTAATACACCAGCACAAGCGGATTGAGAAAGCTCTGCGCACTCGCATTGCCCTCCATACCCACAAGCCACACATACACGCACGCATACACCATCACCACCTGCACGATACTTAGGATATATTTGGCATTAAAATTCGCAAGCCAGAGCATCGCCACATAGTGCAGCACCACAAAAAGCACGACTAAAAACCACAGCGGGAAATCATAAAAGACTTCCACCACAAGCATCATCGCCAAAACAATGCAAAATCGCCAAAAATCTCCCCTCGTGTCATAGCGCACAAAGAGCACAAATAAAATGCCAAGCAGCGGGGGCAAATACACGATGATACTTGCTAGGCACTCATACACAAAGAGCCCAAGCAAAAAAAGGATATTTCTTAGACTTTGGCTATAAGAGCTATCTCGTCGCATATCGGAAAATGTTTGCATTTGATACAATCCGCCCATATTTTGTGGTTTGGTAAAAGTGTCTTGTCTATTATAACAAATCCCAACTTTTCAAAGAGCTTCTCTCTGTATGTGAGCACGAGCACTTCACTTAGTCCGAGGCTTTTGGCTTCGGCTTTGATAGATTCTATAAGCGCGCTTGCAATCCCCCTGCCTCTGTGGGATTCTCGCACGATGAGTGAGCGTAGCTCCCCAAGAGTGGGAGAATACACATATAGCGCGCAAAACCCCACGATCTCCTCGCCATCGCGCACGATATGATAGGATCTAATCGCATTTGCCATCTCCTCTTCACTGCGCTCTAGTATCACGCCACGGCGCACTTCATCACTCACGAGCGCACGCATTTGCGGTATGTCTTTTAGCGTTGGTTTTTCTATCAAAAATGCCATTGTGGATTCCTTATGTGTTACTTGGTGTGGGCTTTGGCGGGGCTTTTATCACATTTGTGTGGCACACGAGATCATAGAATGTCTTGCGATCTTTGCGAAAATACGCGACACACACGCCTATGAGTGTCGCCATACTCACAATCCACAGCACATAGCGCAAAAACGCCACGACAAAAGGGACTTTGCCCTCACTATCCTCCGCTATGAGTTTTAGCCCCACATAGCGATAGCCCGGTGTCTGCCCACTGCGCGAGATAAAAAGCGATAGGATAAGCCCAAAGCCTACCACGCACGCAAAAATCACGATTTGATTGTCCAAAAACGCCTGCCTAGAAGAGCCTAGCACGAAGTAGGCGAGATAGAGGATTGGCATATTTATCATAAACATATCGGTGATAAAGGCGACAACGCGCTCCCATAAGAAAAATGGCACTTTTGGCGCACTAAGCGATTTGGGCGTGGCGGAATGGGACGCGCTAGAATGGAGGGACTTGCGCTTTATGGTGCGCCATCGTGGCTTTGTGTGGTTTGGCACGATTTAGTTTCCTCTGCTACCGGGCTTGATGGCGGGTAGCCTGCCCTCCTTGCACAATGGGCAATCCTGTGGGGCATACATCTCAAAGGCAAAATCCTCTAGCGCAAAAAGCGGCAAAGACGGCGGTAGCTTAGCCTCTGCCTTGCGCGCTAGCTTGGAGCCCACTCTCTGGCAAAACCCACGATTTGCAAGCCCTGCAAACGCCACGATTTGCGCGCCTAGAGATTCTAAGCATTGCGCAGATTCTAGGGCCGAACCACCTGTGGTGATGATATCCTCACAGATGAGCACCTTCTCCCCCTTTTGCACCTCAAAGCCGCGGCGCAGAGTCATTTTGCCCTCCACGCGCTCGGTAAAGATAAACCTCACTCCAAGTGCGCGTGCTAGCTCATATCCGGCTAAAATCCCCCCTAATGCCGGCGAGCACACACAATCAGTCTGTATGCCGTGCGCGGTAATCTGCTTTGCCAAAGCAGTGGCTAGCTCTTGGGCTATGGCGGGATTTTCTAGCACTTTGGCTGATTGGAGATAAAAGGCGGAGTGGTTGCCGCTGCTGAGCAAAAAATGCCCCTCTAGGAGTGCCTTGGCGTTGGTGTAGTAGGCTTTGATATCCATAAATCCTCCTTAAAAACGCAGGGAATACTGCACAAAATTCATCGTAGGTCCATACTCAAGGCTATACTCGAGTATATCAAGCCCTATAAAAAGCTCATTAGCCTTGTAGCTAAACACAGGTCCAAAGCCGATAGTGGGGAGAAAGCCGACTTTTTTCTTGCGCGTTAGCTCGGGATTGACAAGGCTTGAGGTGCGTGCCAAGTCATTAACCCCAAAGCTCACAAGGCGGACTTTGAATCCAAAGTAGGGATTGACATACGCGCGGTATTCTGCCGAAACCCCCATACGATAGATTTGGAACAAATCGGGCTTGCTCGCATCGAGATTAAAATCCGTACTGAAGTTGTTAGCAAAGCGATCAAAAAATACAAACACGCGCAGGGAATTGTCCTTTTGCACCACAAAGTTGTAGCCTGCCTCCGCGCCCACGATGTAGCCAAATCCGCTATTTGGACTATACACGCCGCCTATGTTGATCCCTACATAGAATTTAGATCGTGGATCTTTGGGTTTTTTGGGCTCGGGGATGCCAGCGGCTTTGTTGAGGAGGGTTTGGTGGGTTTTTTGGACTTCTTCTAGAATCTCTTCATGGGGCTTGAGATCGTTTTCATAACGAATCTCTGTGCGTCTCTCGCCTAGCGCAACACTAGGGAGGCTCACGCATACGCACCACAACAAGGCTAGGGCTCTTAGTCTCAAACACAATCCTTCAGAATCTAAGTAATCTGTGGGTGCTATTGTAGCAATTTCTGCTATACTTTAGCTTAAAATAAGTATTCCTTAAGGATTGTGATGAAAAGAGTGCGCTGCCTCATCGTGATTGTTGGCGTGGTGTGGCTAGGACTTTGCTATGGAGCGGAGAATCTAGCGGGGTTTTATAAGACACACATAGGCTCAGATGGGCGTCAGTCTATCGTGGAGTTTTTCTCTCATAATGGCAAATATTATGCCTATGGATTTGCCAATGTCGATGGGAGTGCTGCCAAAAAAGATAGCAACAACAAAAATCCCAAATTGCGCGAGCGATACGATAGGGGCACGATATTTGTCTATGGGCTAGAGGGCGAGGGGGGCGAGTATGGAGGCGGGAGGGTGTATAACTTCCGCACGGGCGAGGTGTATCACGCCAAGGTGCGCGTGCAGGGCGATACGCTCATCTTGCGCGGTAGTGTGGATAGTGCGGGGATCGTGGGCGTGAGTAAGGCTTGGATACGACTAAGCGAGCAGGAAGTGCGCCCATATCTGCACCTAAAGCCACCGATGGCAGAAGTGCTCCAAAGTCTTAAGGATTGGGAGTAGATTCACTCACGCACTTTAAGCGGTTGTTAAAATCTCGCACACAAACGCCACAGGCTTTGCTATAATGCCTTTAGATACATTGAGAAAGGATACGCAATGTGCAAAAATCTCTTGTCTGTTGTTTTTGTCTTTTGTGCGGGGATTTGGGGGAGTTTGTGCGCGCGAGATTCTCACACGCACTTGTCGCATTTCACCACCATAGCTACAGAGCATTCCGCACCGCATAATCTCTCGCCTTATAATCTCTCACTTCCCCCCGCCACGCCATCACGAGATGATGAGCTGCAGCGGCATTTAGAGAGCTTTAGTGCTGCACGGAGCGAGGAGGAGGCGCTAGGGCTCGCCGGTGCGCACAAAAAACGCCAGCATATGCAGGACTATGCGGATTATATCTCTAAGCCACCGATTTTTTATAATCGTGGGATACTCCAATCGCGTGAGCGACCAGAGCTGCCATAGCGTTGTGTTTGGCACACCTGCGCTTAGGGCTTTTGGGGGCTTTTAGAGGTAGCGCGTGGGCGTGAGTGTCTCTTAGATTTTGGGATTTTCTTGCTTTGCTTTTGCGCTTCACATAACGCCAAATCTTGGCTTGGTATCTCTGTGACTTGTTTTTAGTCTCTTACACAAACTCCCTCTAGATTCTAAAATCTCTGTGAGATTTTCTGCGATTCCCCGCACATTTTAGAATCTAGGCGTAAATCTACTAGGAACACATCTTGCTTAGTCCCAAAAAGTTTCACAAAAGAAGGGATTCTATGGGCAAAAAAAGGGTTTTGGTAAGCATCGCGCTAAGCAGTGTGTTAGCGGCATACGATTTTGACCCTGATAAGTTTCAAACCACGGCTTGGAGCGAGTTTGAGCAGCAAACCACAAATACGCCCTTTTATGTATGGGAAAACCAAAACACCGCCAATCCCCCGGGCGTGGGCGTGGGATTTAGGTTTAGTGGCAATAATATCTATTTTTTTAAAGACAACACGCATATAAACACCAACAATATCAATGATATTTGGATTATCGGCGCGAGCGGCAGTCGGTATATCTTGCTAGATTTTACGGACAATACCCTGCCCTACGACAAAATCGGGCTACATTTTCGCGGTGGCAGCACCACCACAGGGGACAATCACTATGTCTTGCTAAACACCCGCTACACAGGGGAAAATGGCAATATCATGCGGGGCATTAACTTTGATCCTCGCACTGCTTATGGGAAAATGCTCCTCTCCATCATCGGCTATGATACCAACACACAAGGCCCTTGTAATGCCAACACTAGCGGTGGTTGCGCGCCCATAAGTGCTAGATCGCTCTTTGTCTTTCGTGGCACAGATGTCAATGACAATATCCTGCAGCGCTACTATAGCCACGATTTTGTCTTTGGCACGCCGATGGCGGGCGAGGATTTTGGCGTGGCGGTGGGGAGCGCGCAGTTTAAGGGCGACAAAATCGACTTTAGCGGTGGTTTTTGGGATAGCAATGGCGAAAACGCCGCTAATGGCACTACGCAAGCCAATCCCTACACCCAAAGCCTCGTGTTTAATGGTGCAGATTCTATCACGCAAGATTCTATTGAGTTTCTTATCGGCAGTGGTAAAACCACGCTAGGGCTCTATAACCTAGGCACCAAATCCTTTAACTTCTCAAACCTCTCTACGAGTTCTAAATTGCACTTAGATTCTGTAGGGAACTCCATTGCGGGAAACCTCCTCTATGGCGCAGATTCTAGTCTCAATCTCATTTTTGCTTCCTCCGCCCAAAGTCTCAATGTCGCACGAGAGGATGGCACCACCCAAGCCCTAAGCTCTCTTATTAGCACTTCTAGCTATCTAGGTGGCGTGCCAAATAGCGGGCAGGGTGGTGGCGCAAATGGTATTATCGGGATTGATGATAGTGCGCAAGTGAGCTTCATTGGTGCAAACTCACACCGCTTTGGCTACTCTACCACGCCACCCAGCGATAGCTTTCAGTTTATCGGCTCGGCAGATTCTGCCACGCCTGCGACTAACCGCGTGCTATTCCTAAACGCGGGGAATCTCAATGGCACGATCTTCTCTACCGCCGCGAGCTCTGCAGCCAACCCCGCGCCAAATCCCTCGTATTCTAAAATCAACTTTACCCTCTTTGGCACAAGTGTGACAAACCTCAATCTATCAGACTACCCCGCCTCGCAGCCAAGCCCTACCACAGCCAACCACAACACCCTTAGCGCGCTCTTTAGCTCCACTCCCACGCGCTGGAGCAGCACAGATACCAACCTCGCACCTCACTTCGCCTCTATGACTATGCGCACCTCGCGCCTAAGCGGTAGCGTAAGCCTAAGCGACACCGCAAAAGTAAATCTTGTCTTTGATGGGGCAGGCACGCACGACTTTGGCGCGGGCACGGGCGGCGCGAGGATCACGGGGGGCAGTGCAGATTCTCAAATCATCTTTAACAACGCCAATGGCAACGCTGCGGGCAATCTCAACTACGAATCCATAAGCGGATTTAATGGCAAAATCCTCGTGCTCAACTCGAGCCTTACGAGCTCTAGCCCCTCGCTCTTGCGCAGTGTCTTGCGCGCTGCAAGTCCTATCGCCACCCCCACCACAAGAGCAGGCTTGGCATCGGGCTCATTTAGCAGCTACACGCATATTTTTAACGGCTATGGCGCGAGTGTCGCGACTTCTGCCTCCGCACAGGGGCAAAGCGCGATAAACCAAGTCCTAGGCGGCTTTAACAACGCAAGCGGGGGATTGGCAAACTATAGCGTGAGCGATCTGCGTGCTAGCACGAGTCTTAATACCAATGTTTCTAGCAGTGCGCAAAACACAAACTTTGTCTTTGTGGGCAGCGGCGCGATAGGCAGCGGCGTGGATCTCTCACAAGCAGCATTTAATAATGTGCAATACACCTTTATCGACTTTGGGGAGTTTGATTTAGAAAATACCTCAAAATACGGCAGTGCGACGATCTCGCTCGCGGGCAATAGCTGGGCACGCAATAATATCAATGTCGCCTATACCGGCACGCTCGATGTCTCAAGCCGCAATCAGCACTCCCCCCAAAGCTTTTATGGCAACCACCTCTATGGCAACACAAAAAAAGATGTGGTGCTAGACTTTGGCGGGGATTTGGCGGGGAGCTCATCGGGCTCATCGTCTATCCACAAGGGCTATATTACCGGTGGCACGAGTGATAGCACCTATATCTTTAGCAATATCGGTGGCACGCTAGAACTCAATAAGACAGGGACTCCTGCCTATACAACCAACATTACCGACTTAAACAATCTCGCAACTAATGTAAATTCTAGCAACGCCTCAAATCTCCAAAATCAGCTTATCCTCAATGGGATTAACTTCTATGTCTCTACCAATGGGGGTGCGGGCTGCACAAATGGCACAGGCGGCACAAATAGCACTTGCGCGACAATCGGTTTTAGGGATACCAATATTAAAGGAGAGTTAAAAGACGATAAGTTTGGCATCGATGCGGTGTTTAACACTAGTGGCAATATGGTAGAAAACACCTACACTGACGCTAGTGGCAACAAAATGCATATTATAGAATCTGGTAGCGCGAGGTCCTCAACTTTTGAAGGCAGCATTAGTGGGGCTTCTAAAAAGCGTATCACTTTTATCGGGGTGGATTCCTTTGTGCGCGATTATGCTAATTCTACCAAGCAGGGGCTCACTATCAGCGGGGGCACGATAGATTCACAATACAACTTTTATAGCGTGGGGGAATTTACCCAAGATATGGTGGATAACATCATCAATGGCGGCAGTGGCACAGGTGGCAGCACAGGCGCGCAAAATAGCATTGCAAAGGGGAGTTTTAGCTTTGATGGGAGCACCACGATTTTTGCCAATATCATCAAAGACGCTAGCACATCGGGCACAGGGGGCACAGGCAACAACGGGGCAAAAGACACAGAATCTATCAATATCGGAGTAAATACCGCCGCTAGCACGCTCTCAAGCTTCACACAAGGCGTGCTTATGCGAGGCACGCTCGGAGGCAATATCACCAAAAACGCCGCGTTTGCCTCTGGCTCTTCTGTCATCATCAATGGAGGTAACTCTAGCTCGGTGTATGATTTCTCACTCTCGGGAGCTAATGGCGGCGCGCTCGTGGTGGTAAAGCTTGACTTTAAAGATTCTAAACGCGTAACCGATGGCACGATAGCTACAGGCACCAACGGGAATGGCACTCTCCATGGCACGATTAAAGGCTTAGATGGGCTCACGAGTATCGCTGGGACTTTGAGCAATACGATAATCGGCGCAGATTCTGCAAATGCCGCCACGGCTAATCAAGTGCGCTTTAGCGGCAGTCTCACAGGCGTGGGCGGGCATTGGTTTGTCACAGAATCTAGCACGATAGATTCACTCATCATAGAAAACGACTCCACCCTCCTAAACAGCGCCAATATCCGAGCCGGCACACACAACAACGCCCTAGCGATAGTCGATCTTAGCACATATGATTGGGTGGGGCGCTGCCACGATGGCACGAGCACCTGCAATGCCGCACAATCAGGACAAAATGGACAACAAAATGGCGAGTATGACTACTATGAGCTAGTTAGTCGCGATTTGGGCGCGGGCTTTAGCAAAAAAACGCTCACTATCGGCACTGCAAGCACCACAGGCAGTGGCAATGCCGGCACAACCAACGCCCCCACGCATTTTTCCTCAAACAACGGCGTCTTTAAGCTAGGGCTCAATCTCTCTGCCACAGGGGACAAAGCCGATGAGGTGATTATCAATCTCACTCAAAACCAAAACACACAGGGCGTGGGTAGCAGCAGGATTCAGCTTATCCAAAGTGCGAGCACCGCGCAGAGCTACCAATACACAAGTGGCGATAAAATCTATGTGGCGAGCCTCACGCTCCCAAATGGAAGTGGCTTTGATACCAACACATTCCTAGCAGAGGATCAATACCTAGGGCTAGGGATTTTCCGCACAGAATTAAGAGCCGAGCGGGAGAATAACGCCAACACGATGAAGTGGTATTTGGATTCTATCCAAGTCATAGATATCGATAGTGCCACGCTCCAAAATGAAGTGATAAATCCGCTTGAGGGCGCACTGCTCACGCCCTATCTCAATCTCTACACCGAAACCAACAATATGGCAAAGCGTATGGGCGAGCTGCGCGGGGCAAACGACGCAAGCGGCGCGTGGGTGAAGATTATCAAAGGCGCACTCTCTGGGACTAATGGCTACTATGCTAACAATACGGGCGTGCAAGGGGGCTTTGACAAGCGCACCGATCTGGGTGGCGCGCGCGTGTATTGGGGCGTGGTGGGGAGCTTTATGAACGCGTGGGGCAACAACTATGGGCTAAACCTCCAATCTAGTAGCTTCTCACTTGGATTCTATCGCTCCGCGCTTTTTGCCAATAGCAGTTACCTAGATATCGTGGGCAAATACATCTACTCCCAAAACACCTACGCCACCTCGACTGCAAGCTTTGGGGGCAGGGACACTAGCGGCGTGAGCTCGGCGTATGTGAGCGCGGAGTATGGTATGCGCTTTGGGATCAAATCCGCTCGGGGCTTGTATCTCCAGCCTCAAGCCGAGATTATCGCGGGGACTATCGGGGGGCAGAATCTACGCTTTGAAAACCCCCTCGTGGCACTTAGCGTGGATTCTAAGGCGTCCTTTGCGTTTATCGGGCGTGTGGGCGCGGATATGCTCTCAAACTTTAGATTTGGGAATAGTGGGGGATTTTGGCGTGTGGGCGCGAGCTTGGTGCAGGATTTTACCAACCGAGGCGTGATGGATATCGATGACAATGTCCAAACCACCTCGGCGCGCTCGCACACGATTAAGGGGGATTTTCGCGTGCTCTTAAGCGCGGGGCTAGATATGCGCATATCACGGAACTCGAGAGTGTATTTTGAGGTGGATAGGAGCTTTTTTGGCAATTACAATCTCGCTTATACCATCTCTGCGGGATTGCGTTATAATTTCGGTGTGAGCGCGCCTAGGCAGGCTCCGCAGAGTTATCCGAACTTCTATGAGAAGCAGTATCTTGATTCGTATTCTACAAGGTATTAGATTCTAGAATCTTGTTTAGGGCATTGGGCTTTTCTAAAGAAACTTCGTTTTGGCGATAAATCGTTGATTCTGCGCTCGGATTTTCAGTCACTTACCTCTAGTAAGCTCCTTCAATCCTCGCTTGAAAACAACGATTTCTCATCCAAAATCTTAGAATGCCCGGGCAAGCCAAGCGCGGAATGTAGGGAAAATATAGAATCTTGTGTGGGTTTAGAATCTAATCTATACAGAATCTCAAGCAGATTCAGAATCCAAGGAAAGATTAGAATCTAATTTTGATAATTTAAGATTCTGAATCTGTTTTAGATTCTATGAGATGGGATTTTGTGTTTGAATCTATCAGTGCAGATTCTATAAGCGTTTTAGAATCTGTGAGGATAAGTTCTCTCAATCTAGATTCTGAATTTGCCTTTGAATCTCACGCTTGGCTTGCCCTTTTGGCGTGGTGTGGATTGCGTGGGCTTACCACTGCAAGCAAAAAAATTAGTCATTGCGGTGTGGCTGTGTAAGCTTTGAAAAATTTGGGGAAGGTTAGCGGACTTAGAGTCCGTGCCTTTCACAACCCAAGGAGCCATTTTCCTACATACAAAGCCTAATGCCCTAAACACAAGAATCTAGACAAGCACTAGGAGGGCACCTCACAATACAGCGCAGTCTCTGTCATCACACTAAAATCAATGGGCTTTATCACTTTAAAGCGATAGCCCAGATTCCAAGATTCTATCATAGGCTTTATGCTTAGGAAGTCCTCGGCGTTGTGGTATATGCTAAGCAGCATCGCGGGCTTTTGCGTAGCGATAGTTTCTCTGGCACCTTTGAGAAACTCCTGCTCAAAGCCCTCGATATCGACTTTGATGAATCCCACCTCTATATCGTGCTCCCGCACGAAGGAATCCAGCGTGATAACCTCCACATCATCAAAGCTCGTGTGGTTGTCAAACACGAGGCTAGAGCTGCCGCCATTTACGCTGATTTTCATTCTATCGGGCTTGGAGCCTAGGGCTTTTTTGACGGGGATTATGCGCGTGGCGTTATTGAGCGCGATGGTGCGCAGGAGGTGGTTGTAATTCGCACTTGTGGGTTCAAAGGCATAGATGGACTTGGTGGTAAAATCCCCAAACACAAGCGAGCTATCGCCCACACACGCGCCTACATCGATGATATTTTTGTGCTTTATCGCCTCAAGTGTGCGGGGACTAAAGGCGTTGAGATTGTGTCTGTGCCATAGCACGCTGATTTCAAAAAAGCGCGTGGAGAGCAGGTAGCCATCATAGCAGTAGAGATCGGGCGCGATTTGGAAGACATTGGGATAAAACTGCGTCCTTACGCGCTCTAGCTCTGTGATTTCTTCTTGGCTTAAAAGAGTGTAGGTTTTTTGCTTTTGCTCATAGAGGGTGCGTATGCGCGAGAGTATCCGTGCTACCGTGGCGCGACTTTGGGCATCTAGTCCATCGCACAATGCCGCGACTTTGGAAGGTAGCGTGGGATCTTCTAGCATACCCTTTGTGAAGTGCCAATCGTGGTATAAGCCAAAGAGTGTTTTGGACTTAGTCGTGCTGGCGAGTTGTCTTTTGCCAAAGAGTTTGTAAGTGTAGAGGATTTCATATATCCCCCCCCCTTATAAGTCAGCACCTGAGAGAGGCGCGAGAGCAGAGGGACTCCAAAAACTAGCAAGGTTTTTTTGTGCCACCCGACATATCCGAGAATGCCTTCTTTGCGAATTTCAAATACTTTCATAAGTCTCCTTTGTGGTTGTGATAGGGCGGGATTATAACACAAGATGAGAGATTTTGAGGGCTTTGTGGCTTAGGCTTGAGAGCGGGAGGGTAGGGAGTGAATCTAGCTCCACAAACGCGAGATTTTCACGCGTATCAAAAGAGAGAGAATCTATAAGCCCTAGCGCGGCTTGTCTGTCTGTGCATTGGGCGTATAGCACCTCTGCGGTGATGGCGTATTTGGTATAAGCGTGCTTAAAATGCCCTGCAAGCCTAAGGGGGTGTGGTGCGTGCTGATGAGGGGATAGAGGGGGCGCGGAGGGCGCGGGTGCGGAATGCAAGGGCGTGGCGTGCATAGGGAGATTGTAGAGCCCGGCGTAGAGTTGGCTTTGTGAGCGGGGTTGGGGGCGAGTGCGTGCTAGGTGGGCTTCATCGTGCTCTGGGGTAAGCAGCGCGATATAGTCCTTGTGGGATTGGCAGAATCTGATGACAAAGAGGCGCAAATGCAGGCTTTCTCGGGGCTTTGGGCGTCTTTGTGGATAGCGGTGCGGGGCAGAGCAGCCTTGGCAAAACTCCCTAATGGGGCATATGAGGCACAGGGGCTTGGGGCGGCACACGAGCGCGCCGATGTCAAGCAGGGCTTGGTTGTAGTTAAAGCTATCTTTTGTGTTGAGGAGTTTGGTGGCGAGGCTTTGTAGCTGCGCGTGCGTGGGATTAGACAGGGCAAAGAGGCGTGAAAACACGCGCCTAATGTTAGAATCCACAAAGCCCACGCTCTCCCCAAAGCCAAAGCAGCTTATCGCCCCCGCGCTATACTCCCCGATACCCGGTAATTTTTTGAGATTTTCCACACCTCTTGGGAGTGCGCCGCTATGGCTCTGTGCGCAGATTTGTGCGCATTTACGCAGGTTGCGCGCTCTGGTGTAGTAGCCTAGCCCCTGCCAACGCAGTAGGACTTCCTGCTCGCTCGCATCTGCCAAAGCCTGCAAGCTAGGGAAAGCGCGCAAAAAGGGGAAGTAAAACTCCTCTAGCACCCTTGTTACTTGCGTTTGCTGGAGCATAATCTCGCTGATATACACCTCATAGCTTTGTGAGCCATCGCGCGCGAGATTGCGCCACGGCAGCTCCGCCCTGCCGCATTTGGCATACCACTGCGCGATTTGGGCGTGAAAGGCGGGGAGTGCCTCAAGTGCGGTGTGTGCGTCAAAGCGCGCGGTGGGGGTGGAGCGTGCGGGCATAGAATCCTCCAAGGGGTTGTGAGATTTCGCGCGATTATAGCAGATTCAGAGATTTTGTTGTGGCAGTGATTAACGCGCTATTGCTCGCGATATATTAGGATTGCGCCAAAAGCGAGCAATAGGAGGGCGTATGCAGACTTTTCATATCACAAACCTCGATTGTGCCGCGTGTGCGCAGAGGCTAGAGCGCAAACTGCGTGAGTGCAGTGGCGTGCGCGAGGCGCGTATCTCCTTTGCCACCAACACTTTGCAGATTGATTGCGAGGATATATCCTCTGTGCGTGAGGTTATCGCTTCTATCGAGCCAAAGGTGCAAATCACGCAAAAGATTCAAAAAAGCCGCTTTTTCACTCCTAAGCTTTTTGGGTTAGTGGGGCTTATCGCGATTTTTCTAGCGTCTGTGGCGGCGTGGCATTGGGGCGGTATAGAATCCGCAGAGCCCCTAAGCTATGGCGCGTTGATAATTAAGCTCGTGTGGATTGGTATCTATCTTGTGAGTGGGCGCAATGTTTTTAGAGGCGCGCTAAGGAGCTTTAAAAATAAGGAGTTTTTTGATGAAAATGTGCTAATGCTCACAGCAAGTATAGCGGCGTTTGGGCTCGGGGCGTGGGAAGAGGCGGTGAGCATAATGCTCTTTTTTGCCACGGGGGAGTATTTGCAGGAAGTGAGTGTGAGGCGCTCAAGGGAGGCGATAAGTGAGGGGGCGAATCTGGTGCCTAGCGTTGCGCACCTTCTTACAGGGCATTGCGCTTTGAGCGATAAAAGCGGGAATCTGCGCTCGGATTTTCAGTCACTTACGCCTAGTAAGCTCCTTCAATCCTCGCTTGATAACCCACTT
>NZ_CASDOV010000024.1:0-14668 GCF_949282165.1 uncultured Helicobacter sp.
TACGCTTTAGGGATTTTTTAGAAGGTTAGCGGACAAAACGGGCGTGCCTTTGCAAAAATCCGCAAATCTCTGCGATGCAAGCCTGCGGAGCCATTTTCCCTGCACAAAAGCCCAATGCCACACAGAATCTAAGCTGCAAATCTACCACTAAACATTCCGCACCAAGCCCCGCGCGTAGTCGCATCTCTGGCACTTTGGATGATACGCCACGCCCTGCCTAAATCCCGCCACAATCTCACGATACAGCGCAGAATCCAAAACCTCCCCAAGGCTTTGGGCGCGCAAATCCCCAAGCCCAATCTCCCCAAAGCAGTCCATACAGCAGGGCACGACTATGCCATTGCTCAAAATCCCAAGCTGCTTTATCGCCCCATAGCAAAAGAGCCTATCGCGAGATTCTATCCCCTCTTTAGAATCTTCCCTCCAGCGATGGTGGCGCGTGAGGGTGCAAAACACCTTGTAGCCCAGCCGATACGCTCCGCGCCCTTGGGCAAATGCCGCGCTATCCACAAGCGTTGCGCCAAGAGATTGCATCGCCTCGCTCCCACGGCACAAATACGCTATCAACTTGCCCTTATCTCTATCCTGCACGCGCAAATGCACAAACGCCTCGCTCCCAATCTCCCTATGATACGCACAAAACTCCAAAATCCGCTCAATATACTTAGGCGCAAACCTCTGTGGCGCGTCCAAAAACGCGCTAAGCGAAAAGGCAATCTGATGCACGGGGGGCTTAAGCAGTCTCTCCCAATCCCAAGAATCCAAAAACTTCCCGCTTGTCACCAAATCCACCACGAGCCCATAGCGCGCCAAAAGCTCCAAATACACATCGAGATTTTTGACTGCCAAGGGATCGCCTAGGATATGCAAATGCACGAGTTTTGTGAGGCGTTTGGGCGCGGTGAGTTGGCTTAAAATCTCCTCAAAAAGCCCCAAATCCATCACCCCGCGCCTGCTCTCACGCTCGCTATGTGGGCAAAAGCTACAGCTAAGCGCGCAGATATCGCTAAGCTCTATGTAGATTCTATCAAAGCGCATAATGTGGCTCACGAGTTGGCTTCACACCGCACCCTCAAGCACAAATGCCTTGCACCCGCTACGCACATTGCTATCTACAAAGCGCGCCCTGCCCTCACGCACGAGCTTATTGGCTAGCGTTTTAAAGTTTTTCTTACTCATACGCAGCAGTGCAAAAACCTCCTCACTAGAGCTTTTAAAATCAAGCTCCAAGCGCCCATTGTGCCGCGCCAAGGCTTCAATCAAACTCGATTCTCCCCGCACCGCGAGGCTCAAATCAAGCTTGCCATCACTGCGGATATGCTTGAGACGCACCGCGAGGCTCTCCCCGATTTGTGGCGTATAGGCTAGCTCGCTGGCATACAATAGCCCATAGTGCGCACCGCCTCTGCCACCTCGCGCCCGACTTGCCCTCATTTGTGAATCTAGCCCACCCACTCGCTTTGAATCTAGTCCGTCCGTCCGCTCTGAATCTAGTGCAGAATCTAGCGCGCCAATCTCCACCACGCACCCAAAGCCTAGCAGCGTGCGCTCAAAGACAAGCGCGCTCACCTCGCGCCCAAGCAGCCGCCTATCGCGGCACGCACGCAGATGCTCCTTTATCCCAAGCTTGCCAATCAGCCTCTCTTGCTTATCAAGCGTGAGAAACACCACGAGCTTTTGCCCTATCATCGCGCGTTTTGGGGATTTGTGCGGGATAAAGAGATGCTTATCCACGCCCAAATCCGCAAAATACCCATACGCATTGCTATCCACCACCTCTAGCGCGCCAATCTCGCCCAGCATTAGCCGCGGAATCTGCGTCGTCGCCACGATCCTATCTTCTGAATCGCGCATAACAAACACGCGCACGCACTCCCCCACGCCCAAAGCCCTATCCACAAACTTCTTAGGGAGCAAAATCTCTCCCCTCTCACTCTCCAAAAACGCGCCGTATTGGCTAAAGCGCGTGATTTTTAGATTCTGCAGTGTGCCTACCATACGCCCTCAGAGCATTTGCTTGCCATTTATGAGCACGCGCTTAGCCTCTTTGGCGTGCAGGATAAACTGCAGGGTTTCCTGATGGGATTGCGTGATATGGGGGATTACAAACACCGCCATATCGGCATTATAGCCCTCTTTTAGCACCCCACTTTTTACCCCTAGTGCCCGCGCGCCGTTGCAAGTCGCCATCTTGACAATCTCCCTAGCAAGGGCGTCAATCTCTATGTGTGGGTAGGCAAAGAGTAGTGCGCGCATCTCCTCAAGCAAACTCACATCGGCATTTGAGCTCTTGCCATCGGTGCCAAGTGCAATATTTGGTGCGATATTTGGCGCGAGAGTCGGCGCAATGTTTGGCGTAGTGTTTGGGGCGAGCGCAACGCCGCTGACTTTGCGCCCCTGTGTGTGCAGATATGGCAGATAAGTATTATTTAGCAAGCGATTAGAGCGCGGGCAAGTTACGATAGTATGGGCATTTTGGGCTATTGTCTTATATTCAGATTCACTCACAAAGAGGCAATGCGTCAAAAGCACATTGTCTAATCCCCCAAACTGCTCCAAAAACCCCTCTATGCTATAAAAGGGCTTGGGGTTTGGGACTTTGAAAGTCTGTGAGAAAAAGTCATAAAAATACCCGCTCCCACTTCCTAGCCACTCGCGCTCGTGGGTGGATTCTAAAAAATGCGCGCTTATGGGGGTTTTTAGCCTCTTTGCCTCTTGCAGGACATATTTGGCATAAATAGGATGGAGGGAATAAGGCGAGTGCAGCGCCACCGCTGGGATAAAAGTCGCGCTTTTGTGCGCTCTGCCCTGCTCTAGTCGTGCTTTAAAATTACTAAAAAGCGTATCAATCGCGCTTGGATTGCTCCCCATCGCTTCGCAAAAATACACCACGCGCAGCCCACTGCCACTAAGTGCCTCCAAATCATAGCCATAGCTGCTAATCGCACCTACAAGCCCCACGCCATTGCGCAGCTGCAAAGCTAGTGCTTCTCGCACGCTTTTATCCATATCGCTTAACACATCATCGCGCTTAGCGATTACAGAATCTAGCCATCGCCCAAAATCCCCATACACAAAGCTTGTTGCGTTGTTGCTAAACTCAAAGTGTATGTGTGCATTCACAAGGCTTGGGAGCAGCACGCCATCGTGCCAAAACTCCCTCTGTGCGCTAGGATAAGCGCGCAAAAGCTCCTCATACTGCCCCACAGCGAGGATTTTGGCTCCGCTAGATTCTCTCAAATCCGCACAATCCCCATAGCCCCCACAATCCACAGAATCTCCCGCACACTTTTGGGAGCTTGCACACGCCTCATACACCACGCCGCCGTTTTTAAGGATAGCAAAGCCCTCATCACACACAAAAACTCTGCTTGCCCCGATGATTTTTTGAGTATTTTGACTACGCACCATTGCCCTTTAGATTCTCTTTTATCTTATGTGCAAAGCCCGCGAGTATCGCGCGATTGCCCTGTTTTGCCTCCTGCGGCTCCTGCGCCCCTTGTTGTAAATCCTTAGCCTCATTACTAGATTCTGTGCTACCCACATACACAAGCCCTTCAAGCGAGATTTGGGAGGCTCTAGGCGTATCATTGGCTTGGAGCACATTGACATCGAGCTTGTTAAAAGGAATCTCTATGCCATTTGCCTCGAGATTGACTTTTAGTGCCTCCAAAACGCAAGCCCTCGCCTCGATGAGCCCATACTCCATATTTACCCAAAAGCGTAGCAAAAAATCTAGCGAACTCGCCCCCATATCCTGCACGCCCACGAAATATCCACGCGCGAGATTCACGCAGGGCTGGTGCTCTAGGACATTAATCGCGATGATTTTTACGGCATTAATCTCGCTCCCATAGCCCACGCCAAAGGTAATATCAATGCGCCTTTGGGAAATATCGGTGTGGTTTATCACATTGGCTTGTGAGACATTGCGATTGGGCAGTATCGCGAGCTTGCCATCAGGGAGGCGAATGGTGGTGTTAAAGAGATTTATCGCCTCGACTTTGCCAAGCAGCGAACCCACCTCTATGGTATCGCCGTGCATAAACGGACGCAGGATAATCAAAATAATCCCGCTCGCCACCGATGAGAGCGAATCCTTTAAACCCAGAGCGATCGCCACGCCTGCTGTGCCTAGCACCGCGATGATGGAGTGCGTCTGCACCCCTGCTGTGCCAAGCGCGGCGATGATGAGCGCGATATTTATCCCGATAAACACCACTTGGGCTAGGAAATTAGCAAGCATTTTGTCTTTAGATTCTAACGCCCTCCTAATCTTTTTTGCCACAAATCGCGAGAAATAATACCCCGCCACGAGCAAAATAATGATTTTTAGCCCAATAAACCCAAAGGTTTTGACAAAAGGTAGTAGCTTATCCCAAATCTCTAGTATGTCCTGCCACATAGCCACCTCACACGCTTAGTCTATCTCATAGAGTTGTGAATCTCTATACATCATCACGACTTTAGATTCTAACTCTGCGCCGCAATAGGGCGAGAAGCTATCTGTGATAGGCGTGCGCCCCGCCAAATCCACTACCATAAAATCCGCTTTTTTGCCCACTTCAAGCGCGCCGCTATCTAGCCCCAGAATCTGCGCGGGATTGTGGCTGCAGAGCTTTGAGAGCAGGCTTAGGCTAAGGTTATGGGGCTTAAAAAGCCTATCATAAGCTAGAGCAAACCCATAGGCTATGCTATCAATCCCAAAGCTCGCTAGCTCAAAGACTTGATCTTTTTGGGAGTTAAAGTCCGCGCATTGCAGGCTTGTAAGCACATCGATCGCGCCATTGCCCAAAGCCTCTAGCAACCCTTGGCGCGCGCTCTGGCTAGGCAGTGGGGGATTGAGCTTGCCCGCGGTATTGTAGTCATCACAGACTTGCTCGCTTAGGATAAGATGGTGCAAACTCACCTCGGTGTGCGCCCTTAGCCCTTGGTTCTTGTAGGATTGGATAATCTCAATGCAGCGCGGCAGCCCTATGGCACTAAAGAGCACCTCGACTTCTTGGGCTAAAAGCATCTCGCATATCTTTGCCACCTCGATACTTTGGGATTTGTGAGAGATGGTGGGCAAGCCGAGTTTTGCTGCTAATGCGCCCTCATTTATCACGCCTTGGGCGAGCGAGCTATCTTGGGCGAAGCAAATGAGCGGGGTTTTTAGCATTTTGGCGTATTGGGCGATGCGCAAGATGAGATTGCCCTCTATATCGCTTTGGAAGTAGATTCCGCGCGCGCCATTAGTATAGAGCTTGCTCACATCGGTGAGTTTTGGCTTGCCCTCATTGCTAAAGATTGGCTTGATACAGGGCAGGATATGCACTTCCAAATCCTTATCCACGCTTTTGATGAGCTCCACAATCGCCTCGCTATCAATCACAGGCGTGGTATCAGGCAGCAGCAAAAGCGTGCCATAGCCGCCCCTTAGGGCTTTTTGTGAAAGCGAAGTGAGGGTTTTGCGCGAGAGGGTGCGCCCCTTGGGATAGACATTGCAGTCTATAAAGCTAGGCATTAGGAGTTTAGAATCCACATCGATGATTTGATGAGCCTCCACATCGCTCATTTGAGCTAGCTCGTCTGTGATTTGCGTGATCACGCCATCTTGGACTTTGAGGCACATTTTTTGGTATCGCTTATGATCGCAGCCCATCGCGTTTGCAAAAATCATCTCACACACCCCCTACATTACAGAATCTGGCAGTATAAAATCAAGCTTGCCCTGCATAATCAGCACGCCTATGCCAACAAGCAGCACGCCGCACGCAATCTCTATGGCGCGCATAAACGCCCTAAGTCGCGCAAAAAACTCCAGCGCGCGCTCCACAATCAGGCTTGTGAGCAAAAACGCCAGCCCCAAGCCGAGCGCATAACTTAGCATATACCACACAGCCATATCGTTTTTACTCACGCCAAGCGCGAGGATCGCGCCCAAAATCGGACCCGCGCAAGGAGTCCAGCACGCGCTAAAACTCACACCAAGCAAAAACGGAGCCAAAAACGACAAAAGGGCTGATAGAAATGGCTTTGTGGCTAGGGTAGATTCTAAACGCGCAAAGGAGAGTTTGGGCGAGATTTTATAGAGAATTGGCAAGCGAAAAATGCCCAAAAAATGCAGCCCAAATGCTATCACAATCCCGCCAGCTATGTAGCTAAATATCGTGCTTTGGAGCCAACGCCCCAGCACACTCCCAAAAAAAAGCCCTAAGATGACAAACACACTGCAAAACCCTAGGATAAAGCTCAAAGTCTTTAGCACAATACGGAGGCGATGGCGCGGGAGATGAGCACGCAAATCCTCGAGTGAAATGCCGCTAATGTAGGAAATATATGCCGGAATGAGGGGCAGGATACAGGGGCTTAAAAATGTCAAAATCCCTGCTAAAAAGCTCGCGATAAGCGGCGCAGAAGCAAAAATCGTGTGATAAAGTGTGTATTCCATTTTATTCCTTAATGCAAGTTTGTTTCACAAACTTGTTATCGGCAATGTGAGCAAAGCCCCCATTGCCTCCGCTGCGCGTTCATACACTGCATTTTCTAGCAAGTTTATAGAATCTTTTGGTGTCGCCGCGTCAGGAACGCGACTTGGGCTAACACCTTCTCTATAAACCGAGCTAGATTCTATTGTTTTATGCAAGTTTTTGCTAGGGCAAAAACTTGTTGCCGCTCGCGGAGAGTGAATCTCCGCTCGCTCCGCTGCGCGTTCATACACAGAATCTAGGTGCGAGATTCTATGGCTTTCTAGTGTCGCCGCGTCAGGAACGCGACTTGGCATTTGCGTAGATTCTATAAACCGAGCCAAAGCCTAGCATTTTAGAATCTAAGCCTACAAAGCCACCTTCATAAAATCCCACCTAAGGCTTACAAGGGCATTTTAGCACCTCACAGGCTCCAAGCGCGCATTATATCCTACCAATCATAAAATTCTAGTCTGTGTTTTTGTGGAATTTTGCTACAATACGCGCTTATTATCTTTCCAAAGGTTTATGATGCAAACACACGATGACAGCTCCCCTAGCACACAACAACCTAGTTTTGAATCTTTTGGCTTGCGCGGCTATCTTTTGCGCGGTATCAATGAACTCGGCTTTAGCACGCCCTCCCCTATCCAAGCCCAAAGTATCCCTATCGTCCTAAAAGGCAAAGATCTCATCGCCCAAGCCCAAACAGGCACGGGCAAAACCGCAGCCTTTGCAATCCCAATCCTGAACAAAATCCAGCGCAATGACAGCATCGAAGCACTCATCATCACGCCCACACGCGAGCTTGCTATGCAAATCAGCGAGGAGTTTCTCAAGCTTGGACGTTTCGCGCGTATCAAGACGATCTGTATGTATGGTGGGCAGAGTATCAAACGCCAATGCGACCTGCTCAAAAATAAGCCAAAGGTGATGATCGCCACGCCCGGCAGACTGCTTGATCATCTAATGAATGGGCGTATCAAGGATTTTGCACCCAAAGTCGTGGTGCTTGATGAGAGTGACGAAATGCTTGATATGGGCTTTTTGGACGATATAGAATCCATTTTTACCTACCTGCCAAACAATATCCAAACCCTGCTTTTTTCTGCCACGATGCCCCCCGCTATCCGCGATCTCGCTATGCGGATACTGCACGAACCAGAATTTGTCAAAATCTCGCCCATAGACATTACCAACCAAGATATCGATCAAAAATACTATATCATCAATGAAAACGAGCGCGATGAGGCGATTTTGCGCCTATTAGAGACGGAGAGCCCCACAAAAAGTATCATTTTCACACGCACCAAAAAAGAAGCCGATATCCTCGCCCAAAAACTTATACGCTCCAACTTCAACGCCGCCGCACTGCACGGCGATATGGAGCAGCGCGACAGACGCGATGTGATGGTGCGCTTTCGCCAAAATGGCATTGAGATTCTCGTAGCGACTGATGTCGCCTCGCGTGGGCTTGATATCAGCGATGTGAGCCACGTCTTTAACTACCACATACCGCTCAATCCCGAGAGCTATGTGCATCGCATAGGACGCACCGGCAGAGCGGGCAAAAAGGGCGTGGCGATTACCCTCGCCACACCCCTAGAGTTTAAAGAGATTCACAAAATCAAGCAAAGCACCAAAGCAAGCTTAGAGCTCTGCCACATAGAGGGCGAGGCGGAGATAGATTCTGACACACTCCTCTCCAAAGTCGCCGCGCTTGAAAGCTCACAATCTAGCCTAGAGCATTTTGAGAATCTAAAAGGGCACATAGATCCCACGCAGCTTTGTCTCAAACTCCTAAGCCACTTTATCCAAACCCAATGCACCAAAACTATCGGACTAAGCAAAGAAGAGATCGCCAAGCTCGAGGCAGAGGGCAACCAACCTAGTAGCAAACCCAAACGCCAAAGTGCTAAAAAGCGATCTTCCAAGCCGCGATATAGCAACAAAAGCATCACAGATAGTATTTGGGGGTAGCACCAATTTTGTGCAAAGGTTTGCCGCAATGCACGCCTTTGCGATTTGCAAAGATTCACAAACCACATAATGGAGCGTTATATGAAAAAATACAATGTCGGAATTGTCGGGGCGAGCGGTGCGGTAGGCGAGGAGCTCGCACTCATCTTAGAGGAGCAGGATTTCCCAGTGGGCAAATTCGTGCCATTAGCAAGCGCGCGCAGTGCGGGAGAGAACGTGAGCTTTAGAGGCAAGGAATACGAGATATTAGAAACCACCGATGAAGTCTTTGCCAAAGAGCAAATAGAGATCGCGTTTTTCTCTGCGGGCGGAAGCGTGAGTGCGCGCTATGTGCCTAGTGCAGTCAAAGCCGGGGCGGTAGTGATTGACAACACGAGCCATTTTAGAATGGATCCCGATGTGCCCCTTGTCGTGCCAGAAGTCAATCCAGAGGATATCGCGCTCTATAAGCAGCACGGGATCATCGCCAATCCCAACTGCTCGACTATCCAAATGGTGCATATCCTAGCACCGCTACACAGGGCGTTTGGGATAGAGCGCGTGGATGTGAGCACCTATCAAGCCGTCTCGGGTGCGGGCAAAAGGGGAGTAGAAGAGCTCCTTACCCAAATGCGCCAGATTCTCAACTTCGATGTGCAATCCTGCAAGGCGGAGGTTTTCGCACACAGAATCGCGCTCAATACAATCCCACATATCGATGTGTTTTTGGACAATAACTACACCAAAGAAGAGATGAAAATGATTAATGAGAGTAATAAGATTATGCACACCAATATCCCCATCAGCGCGACTTGCGTGCGTGTGCCAGTGCTAAGAAGTCATAGCGAGAGTATCACTATCCACTTTGCGCACGCCATAGATGTCACAAAAGCCAAAGAAGTGCTAAAAAATGCGCCAAATGTCGTGCTGCTTGATGATGTGCAAAACAACCAATACCCAATGCCCCTCACCGCCACAGAGACAGATCAAACCTATGTAGGGCGCATACGCGTGGATAATTTTGACCCCAAAATCCTGCATTTGTGGTGCGTGGCGGATCAGCTGCGCGTGGGTGCCGCGACAAACGCCGTGCGTATCGCACAAAAATGGATCGCGCTATGATTTTTGTCGATGCGTGCTTTAGGAAAAAGACGCCATACACACCCATATGGCTTATGAGGCAAGCAGGGCGGTATCTTAGCGAATACAAAGCCACGCGCGCGAGGGCGGGGAGTTTTTTAAATCTGTGTAAAAATGTGGAGCTCGCCACAGAGGTTACGCTCCAGCCTGTGGAGATTTTGGATGTCGATGCGGCGATTTTGTTTAGCGATATTTTGGTGGTGCCCCTTGAGATGGGATTGGAGCTTGAATTTGTCGCGGGCGAGGGACCGAGATTTAGGCAGACTATTGGTAGCCAAAAAGATGTCGATGCGCTCAAAAGCGGGGCGTTTAAGAATCTAAGCTATGTGTATGATACGCTTAGCACCTTACGCCAAAAGCTCCCCAAAGACAAGGCACTCATAGGGTTTTGTGGCTCACCTTGGACGCTAGCGACTTATATGATAGAGGGCGAGGGGAGCAAAACTTACACCAAAAGCAAAAAAATGCTCTACACCAATCCCGCGCTGCTTCACGCTCTGCTAGGTAAGATCACTGAGGAGCTTAAGGGCTATCTATCGCGACAAATAGAATCAGGCGCGAATGCCGTGCAGATCTTTGATAGCTGGGCTGGGGCGTTAGAATCTAGCGCGTATTTTGCCTTTAGCTGGGCGTATATGAAAGAAATCGCGCATTTTCTAAAGAGCAAATACCCGCATATCCCCGTGATGCTTTTCCCTAAGGGAATTGCGGGATTTTTGGAGCACATAGATGGGGAGTTTGATGTCTTTGGCGTGGATTGGAGCACGCCTATGGAGCTAGCTAAGCAAAAGCTCGGGAGCAAATATGTCCTGCAGGGCAATCTCGAGCCCGCAAGGCTTTATGACAGAGATTCTATGCTCGAGGGCGTGGAGGAAATCCTGCGCGTGATGGGCACACAGAGTGGGCATATCTTTAACCTCGGGCACGGTATGCTGCCCGATCTCCCGCGGGAGAATGCCATAGAGCTCGTGCGCTTTGTCAGAGAGCGCACAAAGAGGTAGAGCGAAATTGCTTGAGCAATATGCGTTGTGGGCAAGCTCTCACTTGGGAAAATGACTCTTTTTGTCTCGCTGCGCTTAAGTTACAGGGCGGGTGAGTATTGCGCAGATTTGGCGGGCTTGGGGGACTCAACTATCCTCTTAGGCAACTCCTCCACCCCTCCCGCACCCGATAAAACTCCACAAGCCCACCATGCACCAAATTAAGCATAAGATTTAGAATCTAAGAAAAATTTAGATTCTAAGCCATTACAGAATCTAGATTGAGAATTTAATTTGTCCTCACAGATTCTAAAAACAATCAAGATTCAAATAAAATAGATTCTAAAATACGCACACAATCCAAAACAGATTCAAAAATCTACTCCCAAAAATCTAACTAAGATTCAAAAGAAAAAGCAGAATGTAGAATCTAAAGCATTTACAGAATCTAGCCTCGCAGAATCTAAAGCCATTTTAGAATCTAATTCCATAGAATCCAAAACAATCACAGAATGCACTCCAATAGATTCAGAATCTAGCCCCACAGAATCCACTCAAGATTCACAAAAGCAAAGTTTAGATTCAAAAGCATTGACAGAATCTAAAACAATTACGCAATCTCCCACTTCAAAAACTTTGTGCGAGGCTTTGCCCGATTCAAATAATGGGCGCGATAGCGCAAACCTAGCGCAATTGCAAAATTGCGCCATTTTTGCTGCGCAAAAATGGCAGAATCTAAAGATTTTAGGGCTTTAGATTCTGCTAGGCTGCGCTGTCGCGCCTCATTATTTATTTTTGGCAAAGCCTTGATAAGGTTTTTTGAAATGCTAGATTCTGTAAGTTGCTTAGATTGTGAATCTAAAAAATTAAAACTATGTTTCCCCTCAATTCTGAATCTATGGGCTAGATTCTGAATCTGAGTTGCTAAAACTAGATTCTGAATTTGCTTGAGAGATTCCACGCTTGGCTTGCTCCGCATTGCGTGGATCGCATAACGCCACTATCCTTACAACAAAACGAAGTTTCTTTAGAAAGCGCAGCTTCTTTAGATTCTAAATCTGCCTATCTTTAGAATCTCCTTGCGCAATCGCGTCAGGAGCGCGTATAGCGTTGGCGCAGATTCTATAAATCTACCTAGCCTATTACCCTGCTTTAATGCAAGCACCCTAGGGCTTTTTGCCCTCGATATAAAAGCTCTCATCACTTCTAGATTCTAAATCAAAAAGCATATTGCTATCGCTCCCCTCTCTAAACCCACACTGCCTCACCTCCACAAAGCCCACAGATTCTAGCTCATAGGCTAATCTCTCAAAGTCCCACACGCTCAAATGCAAAAACTCCTGCGTCAAAAGCCGCACGCGCTCCGCCGCCAAATGCGCGCTCTCTACGCGTTCCTTTGCCTTGAGGTAGTCTCGCACGCATTGGGACGCATCAGGAATGCTTAGGCGTATGCAGCCCCGTGGTTTTAGCACCCTAAAGCACTCCTGCAAAATCCGCCGCGCATCATCGACATAAAAATGCTCCAGCACATGCTCGCTAAAAATTCCCTCAAAGCTATCATCATCGCATTTAAAAGGATAGCGCAAATCAAGCTGCCATTGTGGTTTGGGGGTTTTGTAGGTTTTGTAAAACTTTAGATGAGAGAAAAAATCAGCATTAATGATATGTATAGGCTTGTAATTGCCCCCCCCCCGAAGGAGAAGAGGCGATGAGGTTGTTTCCGCAACCTAGATGGAGGTAGTTTTTGCTCCCTTGTTTGATGGGGGCTTTGTGCCCTAGGAAGATCCTGCCATAGAGGCTAACGCACTCAAACTTCAAAAGCCCAGTCAGCGTTGTTTTGTATTGTTGGTTTCGTAATTGTGTTAGCATTTTGCTCCTTTTGTTTATCTCAAATCTAGCAAAATATTTTTTGCTCCAAGCTCTGTAATGCGCTTTGGGGCGATGGATGATTGTAGCATTATTTTTCTGCGAGCTTGCTTCATATATTAGAATCTTTTATTTTGAGCGCGTCAGGAATGCGATTTGGCATTTGCACAGATTCTATAAGCCAAGCCACTCATACGCGCTCCAATCCCACCACGCCCTCTACTCCTCATAAATCTCCTCCCCGATAGCCACATAACGCTCGAAATAATGCTCCACAAGCGCGCTAGCCTGCGGGTGCAGCACACGCACGCCCTTGCTTTGTTTATTGATACAAAATCGCTCTAGCCACGCTTTGGCGTCCTTTTTGTCCCGATAGTGCGCAGCGAGATCCACATAGGTGCGCAGATACCACAGGGCTAGCTCCACATAGCGCGCACGATTTATCCCAACCTTGCCAAACTCCCTAGATTTATCAAACTCCAGTGCCCCGCTCTCAAAGCCGCCGCACAAATGGATAATCCCCTCGCAGTAATACGGACGCACCTCCAGACTTTCACGCCACGCCATCAGCCCCACCGCTCGCCTTAGACAATCATCAAAGAGTGCTTCCCATATCTCCGCTTCCACCGCGCTGCAGCCCTCTAGTGCCCTAAGGCAATGCTCCACGCTAAGACGCTCCAAATCCCCTAACCCATCGCACAAAATCCTAGCAATGGGGCTATGAGCTAGCAAATACGCGACAATCCCCCCGCTTGTCGCCTTAAACTCCTCGATGTTTTTGAACTCCCCGCTTTTATTCATCGCCTCTTCACTACTCTCATCAATCCACAAAATATGCCCAAACTCGTGCCCATTGGTGCTAAGATCATACACACTATGCCACAAACTCTCGTTGTGGAAAAGCACCTCACGCCCCCGCGCGATAAACTCCTTGCTAAAAAACTCATAGCTTAGGCGCATTTGGGGCTTGGCGCGCGCTTGGGCGATGATACGCAGCGGAAAGGCAAAGATTTTCTTGCCCTCCTTGCGGCTGACGATCTCATCATTTGGCACCACTTGCGCGCTAAAAAGCCCATTATTCTCCGCACCAAAAAAGAGCAGCGGCACAGATTCATACACCCTGCTTTTCTCCAAACTATGCTTAACAAAGGCTCTGCTGCGCGCCCCATAGCCTAGTGTATCGGCAAGCAAGCTAAAGGCGTGCTTAATCCCTTGGGCGACATCAAGCGCGTATATGCCCTTATTGTCCTTTGCCACACACAGGCGCAAATCCCACTCCGGCGCGACTGCGTGGCGATACACATCTTCATAATACTCCAACGGATGCCCCACTTGCAGTGGTGCGTCGATACGCATCCACGCGTAATCCACAGCGCGCCAAGATTCTATAAGTTGCGCGCTATTGGTGCAAGCCCACGCGTTTTTGAGTGCCTTAAAATACTCCACATAGGCTTGCGCGCAGCCAAACACGCTATCTTCCAAGCCCTCTAGCCTGCCCACACTCACTTCTATCGCCTCAATGATCGCGCCCACTTCTTTGGGGAATGCCTCGATATAAGGCACGCAGGAGAATGCGCTCTGGCGCGTGAGTGGTGTGCGTGGGTGGCAGGGCAGCGAGTAGGTGCGCTGGGCGTTATTACCCGCGCTATCGCGCTCCATCGTGGGTTCTAGGAGTGCTAATGCCTCCTCAAAGCTAAAAATCTCGCCAAGGCGCGCGTTGATACCCTGTATGAGCTCCCTATCCCATAGGGCAAAAAACGCATTCATACACAGCCCGATTCTATAAGTGCTCGCGAGAATCTCGCGATAAAAGGGCGTGAGGAGCTGCCTAGATTCTATGGCGTGCAGCAGCTTGGCGTGCGCGGCGGCATAATACGCGCTGACATACTCTAGTAGCAGAGCGCGTGCGTGGGCAATCTCTGTGGGCGATTTGGATTTGAGCAGCTTTAGGATTGCGTCCTCACGGAGATTGACAATGCGCTCTATGAGGGCGACAAAATGCTCGCGCGTGGGGGCTATGCCTAGCTTGGCACAGAGGCTAGTGAGCGCGTCTGTGTGGTTTGGGGTTTGTTCATTGTTTAAAGTCTCTGCTTTGGATTGTGTGCTTGTCTTTGAATCTATGTTAGATTCTGTGCGTGTCTTTGAATCTGTTGGGCTAGATTCTGTGTTTCCTAAATTCTCCGCCTTAGATTCTGAATCTGCTTTGGATTCTGTAGATTCTAAGTTTCTTAGAGTCGTGTTCTCACGAATACTTCCTAGATTCTCAAAATCGTT
>NZ_CASDOV010000025.1:0-12256 GCF_949282165.1 uncultured Helicobacter sp.
AAGCTTTTTAACAAAGGATTTTATAAGAAAACTCGAGCCATTTTTCAACACTCGTGCCATAGGGAGTGGGTGTGCTAGAGTTTGGTTGGAAGTATTGAGCAAATCATAAATTTTGAGAGGATTATACCAACAATCCCAAAGTGCGTATGTCAAATGCCCATATCCACACAATAGCTCATCTGCCCCGTGCCCATCAAGCGTGACACTCACGCCATTTTCCTTGATAGCTTGATAAGTGCTAATCTGTGCCAAAGGAATCCTGCCATACAAATCCTCTAGGAGATAGAAGTAATATTCCAATTTATCCCAATTCTCTAAAGGATTAATCTCTAAAAAGCTAGCCTTTATACCAATATGATTGACAACCTCTCTGGCATAATGACTTTCCTCCTGTGGCGTATCCCTAAAGCACGCCACAAAGGCATGCTGCCAATCTTTAGATTCTCTCTTTAGTCCCTGCTTGGCAAGATAAGCCATCGCACAGATCGTAGAGCTAGAATCCACTCCTCCACTTAATGCTGTGCCAATAGGCACATCAGAGCGCATACGCAAAGATACAGAATCTAAAAAGAGTTCTCTAAAATGCTCCACTGCCTCTTTGTAGCTCTTAGGTGGCGTGATGAGATGATCGAGGATACAATAATAGCGTTGGTATTCTAGTGTTTGTGGTTGCTTTGGATTGTAATAGGCATAGTGTGAGTAGGGAAAGCGATAGATACCCTCTATGAGCGTGTGATCTTTGCTCTGCTCGTAGTTAAAGATATGAGCAATGTTGCTCATTGTGTTAAAGTATTTGGAGGGTGTAATCTGCTCTAGATACGGGTATATTGCTTTCATTTCAGAGGCAAAGACAAACATATCACGCCCTTGCTTGTCTTTGAGGAAGGCATAAAATAAAGGCTTTTTGCCAAATCTATCGCGAGAGAGGAAAAGATGCTTTTTGTGGTGATCCCATATAGCAAGTGCCCACATACCATTGAAGCGACTAAGGCATTGCTCTCCCCAATAATCATAGCTTGCTAGCACCACTTCCGTATCGGTGTGTGTGCGAAAGACATAGCCTTTGGCTATGAGCTCTTCTCTAAGTTCTATAAAGTTATAAATCTCTCCATTAAAGACAATAGTGTATTGCCCCCCCCCCCGGACGATGTTTTAGAAGAGAGGTTAAAGAGGTTTGAAGTCATTGGCTGCTGCCCTGCAGTGCTTGTGTCGATGATGGCTAAACGCCTATGCCCTAGGCTTATCTCATCGCTATGATACACACCAAAATCATCTGGTCCTCTGTGTGAGAGGGTATGAAGTGCTTGCAAAAAATGCGCTGTATTGCTTGTGGCTGGAATACTCCCTAAAATCCCGCACATAAGATCTCCTTTTTAAGACAAAATTACAAAGGGAGGTATTATAGCAGATTATGGGGGAGTGGTTTTGGTTAGAGACTTGTCTTTTTTGGGTGCATAAAATTGCGATAGAGCATTGTATGAATTTCGCGCTACAAAAAATCTAAGTCTTTAGATTCTAAGTTGCTAGTTTTATTGTATGAATTTCTTAGATTCTTAAGTTGCTAGTTTTTAGGTTTTCATTGTTGCTAGTTTTTGTTTGGGTTTTCATTATGGATTAGATTTTATGTATGTCCTAATCCCATGTTTTTTAGAATCTCTGTCTTAGATTCTGTAATTGTCTTTGAATGTGTTGGGTTTTGTGTGTGTTTTGGATTTTGAATGTGCTTTAGATTCTATGTGTTTTAGAATCTTGGTTGTTTAAATCAAAATTTTGCGTTTGTGAATGTGTGGGGGATTGTATAGATTCTGCATTATTTAGATTCTGTGTGTGCTTATCTTTAGAGTTTTGGGCTTTAAAGCATGTGCAAAATCTAGTGCAAGGACTTAGAATCTAAGAAGACTGCAGAATCTAGTGGTATCTCGCTACGCCTCTTCTTGCTCAAAAAAGTCAGAATCTTCCTCTTGCTTTTGCTTGGGGCATTTGTTGGCGTATGCGACTTTGTCATTGCCGACATTGACGATTTTCACGCCGCTTGTGTTGCGCCCAGCCTCGCGGATCGCCTCCGTATCCACCCTAATCATCTTCCCAGAGCTTGTGAGCACCATCAAATCCATATCTTCATCATTGACATTTACGACGCTCACGAGCTTGCCGGTTTTGGGCGTGAGCTTCATCACGATAACCCCCTTGCCACCGCGACTCTGCAACCGATACTCACCCGCAAGCGTTTGCTTGCCAATCCCCTGCTCACTCACGGTCAAAAGCTTGTCGTTATCGCTATAAATCGTCGTCGCTCCCACGACAAAATCCTCATTAGCCTTGAATCTAATCCCCGTAACCCCCCTACTCACGCGCCCAATCTCACGCACCTCATCGATACCAAAGCGGATACACATACCCTGATAAGTCGCGATGAAAAGCTCTCTAACGCTTGGCGTAACGATATTTGCACTCACGAGCTCATCGTCCTCATCGAGGTTGATTGCGCGGATTCCCACACTGCGCACATTGCCATACTCGCTCAAATTCGTGCGCTTGACAATGCCATTTTTGGTAAAAAACACAAGCGATTTATCGGCGTTGAAGTCCGTCGTCGTGATGGTTGCCATAATCTTTTCATCGGGTTGGATACTCACGAGATTCACCACCGCCTTGCCGATAGCCGTCCTGCCTGCCTCTGGGATCTTATAAACCTTCAACCAATAAAGCTGCCCCTTGTTAGTCACAAATAGTATCGTATCGTGCGCATTGGCGATGAAGAAAGATTCTATAAAATCATCATCGTGTGTGTTTCCGCTGATTTTGCCCTTGCCACCGCGGTTTTGCTTCTCATAGGTTTTGAGCTGCACGCGCTTGACATAGCCCCTGTGGCTCATCGTAACCACGACTTTTTCGTTTGGTATCAAATCCTCGATATCAATAGCGTCATAATCCTCTTCTATCTGCGTTTTTCGCGGTGTGCTAAATTTTTGCTTAATCTCTAGCAGCTCTTCTTTGATGATTTCTTTTAGTCTCTCCTCACTGCGCAGGATAGATTCTAAATTGGCGATTTCCTCTAGGAGCTGTGCGTATTCGCTCGCGATTTTGTCGCGCTCTAGCCCCGTGAGGCGTTGCAAGCGCATCTCTAGGATCGCTTTTGCTTGGAGTTCAGAGAGGCTAAATCGCTCTACCAAAGCACTCTTTGCGCTCTCGCTATCGGCACTTGCACGTATGGTAGCAATCACCTCATCGATGTGATCAAGCGCTATCGTCAAGCCCTCTAAAATATGCGCCCTCGCCTTGGCTTTTTCGAGCTCAAAGATACTGCGGCGGATAATGATAGTCTTGCGGTGTGCGATAAAAATCTGCAAAAGCTCAAGGAGGTTAAAGATTTTTGGCTCTTTATTGTGGATAGCTAGGAGGATAATCCCAAATGTGCTCTCCATCGTCGTGGATTTAAAGAGATGATTGAGCACAATCTCACTCATCGCCTCGCGCTTTAGCTCAATCACCACGCGGATTCCCTCTCTATCAGATTCATCGCGCACTTCTGCAATCCCCTCAATCACCTTTTCTTTTGCTAGCTCGCTGATTTGCTCGACAAGCTTTGCCTTATTGACTTGGTAGGGCACTTCATCAATCACGATGACTTCTTTTGTCTTTGTCTGCTCGATATGGGTTTTGGCGCGCACTTTCACGCGTCCTCGCCCTGTGCGGTAGGCTTCTGCGATGCCTTGCTTGCCATAGATAATCCCCCCTGTGGGGAAGTCTGGACCCTGCACGATAGGCAAAAGCTCCTCTACCTGCGCATTTGGTGAATCTAGCAGATACATTAGCGCATCGACAATCTCATCAAGTCTATGTGGCGGGATAGATGTCGCCATACCCACCGCAATCCCGCTTGAGCCATTGACAAGGAGATTGGGGAGACGCGTGGGCAGGATTGAGGGCTCAGTGAGCGTATCGTCGTAGTTGCCCACAAACTCCACGGTTTCTTTTTCGATATCGCGGAGCATTTCCTCACTCGCTGCCGTCATACGCGCCTCGGTGTAGCGCATAGCCGCCGCACTATCCCCATCAATCGAGCCAAAGTTCCCCTGCCCATCGATAAGCTCTAGGCGCATAGAGAAGTCCTGCGCCATTCTCACTAGCGCATCATACACTGCAAAATCCCCGTGCGGGTGGTATTTACCAATCACATCGCCCACGATTCTCGCGCTTTTTTTATAAGGCTTGCGTGAGGTTACGCCTAGTTCGTGCATCGCATAGAGGATCCTCCTATGCACGGGCTTTAGCCCATCTTTTGCATCGGGCAGCGCACGCCCCACAATCACGCTCATTGAATAATCAAGATAGCTCTCTTTGATACTATCATCGATACGAATGTCTGTGATATTTCCGTGTTCTAGCAGGTTTTCCATAATTCCAAACTCCAAATGGTTGATATGCACGCATTGTATAGCAAAAAGCCTAAAAATAGGATTATTCTTACAATCCTATATCATCGCATAAGCCTGCGCGAGCAGCTCCTTTGCGCCATTTTTGATAAATTTTTGCGCCAACTGCACGCCGAGATTTTTGGCACTAATGAGCGCAATCTCTGGGTTAGAATCAAACACACACACAAGCGTGGAGTGGATACTCGCACTTCCATCGGGTAAGCCCAAAATCGCCTCTAGGACTAGCTGATTGGATTGCCTATGTGCATACACGCCTATGGGCACTTGACAGCCGCCCTCTAGCGCGCGGATAAACTCCCGCTCAGCACTGCAGCAAATCGCACTCTCCATATCCTGCAGCTGGCGCACATATTTGGTTATACTCACATTCTCACTCGCGCATTCTATCCCCAGCGCGCCCTGCCCCATCGCAGGTATCATAAACGCGAGAGGTCTAGTGTATGCCACCTCGCTAATCTCTAATCGCTCTAGCGCAGCCTTTGCTAAGATAATCGCATCAAACTCGCCGTTTTTTAGCTTTTGCAGTCGTGTTTGCACATTGCCCCGCAGTGAGAGCGTGTCCAAATCCTTGCGCAGGAGCTTTAGCTGCATAGAGCGGCGCAGTGAAGTCGTGCCAACCCTCGCATTTGGCGGCAAATCATCAATGCCCGCATATTTTTCACTCACAAAGCAATCCTCACAGCTCGCGCGCTTAGTAATCGCACTAAGCTCTAAGCCCCTCTCTAGCTCCACAGGCACATCTTTGAGGCTATGGACTGCTAGATCGATCGCCCCGCTTAGGAGCATTTCCTCTAGCTCTTTGGTAAAAAGCCCCTTGCCACCGATTTTTGCCAATGGCACATCAAGGATTTTATCGCCCTTGGTTTTGATGATTTTTAGCTCAGATTCTAATCCGTGCTCAAGCCACAGCAGCTGCTTGATATGCTCGGCTTGCCACAGAGCTAGCGCGCTACCGCGTGTCCCGATAATGAGTTTATTTGGCATTGGCACTCCTTGTGTTTGTGTGTGCGTTATTCTTTGGCACACTACTAGATTCTAAGACAGAATCTAGCGCGTCGTTTGCGTCAATAACGCGCTTTTGCAATCCCTCACGCTTTATAAGCTCCACTTTGCCTTCACCCAAAGCCTTGCCTATGATAAGTGCTTGATAAGCCCCAATGAGCTCAAAGTCTTTCATCTTAAAGCCAAAGCGCTCATCTCTATCATCAAGCAGCACATCAATCCCGCGCGCCATTAGCTCCTCATAGAGGTGCGTGGCATACGCCATCTGCTCGCTATCTTTGATATTTGAGAGAATTATCACCACATCAAAGATTCTCACACCCTCGCCCCACACGCAGCCAAACTCATCGCTCTTTTGCTCCAAAATCGCAGGGAGCAAACGCGTAACGCCAATCCCATAGCAACCCATAATGAGATTCTGTGCCCTGCCCGTATGATCGAGGAATCTCGCCTCCATTTGGCGCGAGTATTTCTCGCCTAGCTTAAAGATATGCCCCACTTCTATGCCCTTAGCATAACAGAGCTCCTTAGCACAATGCGGGCACAAATCCCCCTCTTGCACCTTGATAATATCCGCATAATGCGCCTCTTGCAGCTCTCTAAACTCACTCACATCAACGCCTATAAGATGATAATCTTGCTTATTTGCTCCCGTGATCATTCCCCTCGCATCACGCAAGCCCTCATCAAGGATATAACGCACGCCCTCAAGCCCAATAGGTCCGATAAATCCCGCCTTTAGCCCCATAGATTCTAAAAGCTCTGTAGAAGCGTTCTCTAGCGCGAGATAGGGCTCATCTGTGATGGCATTTAGGACATTGAGCGCCTTTGTCTCCTCGCATTCATCATCGCCACGCACAAAAAACACGACGATATCCCCTCTGCTGCCCTCTGCTTGGGATTCTCTCACCGCTTTTTTTACCACGGCCTTGATGGTAAAAAATGGGTGAATCTTAAAAAACTCACACAAAGATTCTATGCTGCTAACCCCCGGGGTAAAAAACTCCCCAAAGGCTGCTTTTGGGGCTTGCGCGCCGTATTTGCCCTCATCTTTTGGGCTCTGTCTAGGCTTGCGTTTGGCTGCCTCGAGATTGGCGCCATACTCGCAGCTTTTACACACTACAAGCGTATCCTCTCCGCAATTTGCTAGCACCATAAATTCCTTGCTCCCGCTCCCGCCAATAGCCCCGCTATCTGCCTCCACGACTTTATACGCTAGCCCCAATCGCTCACAAATCCGCCTGTATGCCTGCTCCACTTGTGCAAACTCCCTATCCAAATCCTCATAGCTGCTATGGAAGCTATACCCATCTTTCATCACAAACTCACGCGCGCGCATAAGCCCAAACCTCGGTCTCGCCTCATCGCGGAACTTGGTGTGAATCTGATAGAGATGCAGCGGCAGCTGCTTGTAGCTTTTGATAAATGAGCGCGCGATATGGGTTACCATCTCCTCGTGCGTAGGTCCTAGCACGAACTCATTGTCTTTCCTATCCTTTAGTCGTAGCAATTCCTTGCCGTATTGACCATAGCGTCCGCTCTCCTGCCAAAGCTCCGCGGGCGTGACAAAGCCCATCAACACTTCCTGCGCGCCGATAGAATCCATCTCCTCTTTGATAAGCGCGCGGATGCTATCAAGCATTTTTTTGCCCAAAGGCAGGAAGTTATAAATCCCGCTGCCCACCTGCTGGATATACCCTGCCCTTAGCAGCAGCTGATGGCTTGCCAAAACCGCATCTTTTGGAATCTCTTTAAGCGTGGGGATAAACATCTGTGAAAATCGCATTTAGGGCTCCTTAGGGTTTTTGGTGTTTTGAGAGCGCGCGAGATACTCCTCGCATTTGTATTTGTTGAGCATTACGATCTCGTCATTTATATCAAAAATACTCTTTATCGCCTCAATCATCGGATCGGAGTTGATGCTCTCGCCTGCCTCCTTGATACGCATTGTGGGCTTATGCAGAAATGTATTAAACGCGCTATGGAGGATTTTTTCGACATTGTGGCGATACTCACTTGGCAAAAAGCCCTTTTTTATCGCCCTATCTAGCTCTTTGAGACTTGAGTCTTTTGCCAACGCGCGCATATGCTTGATGATAGGATCGACACTTAGAGTTTGGAGCCATTTGAAAAACTCCTGCGTGCATTGCTCCACGATTTTATAGCCATCTTTGGCGTTTTCCTCGCGCTGGAGCTTAGTTTGGGCGATGATTTCTTGCAAGTCATCGATTCTATAAATCTCAAGATTCTCTACTTGCACCTCCTCTATATCGCGTGGCACGGCGAGATCAAACCACACACGCCTATGCGTGCTTGGGCGAATCATCTCAGCGCTGATCACGCTATGAGGCGCGCCCGTGGCACTCACTAGCACATCGGCACGATCGATAATCCCCTGCAGCTGACTAAAAGGCGCGATCTCTACCTTGCGCCCAATCTCCTCTGTGAGATTCTCTAACATCTTTTGGGCATTTTGGATATTGCGATTGATGAGGGTTAGGCGCACATCGTGTTTGGCGAGGTGCTTGAGTGCTAGCACGCCCATCTCTCCAGCACCTAGCACCGCCACTTGTTTAGAATCCAAGCTCTCGCCCCGCTCCTTAAGCCTAAGGGTAAGCATATGGACTGCCGCTCCAGCGACTGAAGTGTGGCTTGAGGAGATATCCACGCTATTGCGCACCTGCGCAGCGCATCTAAAGGCATAATGCACAAGGCGCGTGAGATCCTTGCCACAGAGGAGATTCTCATAGGCAAACCTATACGCGTCCTTGAGCTGCCCCGTGATTTGCGTCTCGCCCACCACGAGGCTATCGAGGCTTGAGGCTACGCTAAAGGTGTGGTAAATGGCGTATTGGTTGAGCCGAATGTTTGCTAGACTCCTAAGCTGCTCTAGGGGGATTTGCTTAAAGCTTTCTAGATTCTGTAATATGCACTCGCGCGCCGCCTTAGCCTCTAGCACGCTTGCATACACTTCCACACGATTGCAAGTAGAGAGCAGCATTGCCTCTTTTATCGCGCTATGCTCACAAAGCGCGCGCAAAAATGCCAATCTCTCCTCCTCCCCAAATGCCAACTTCTCGCGCATTGCAATATCAATATGCCTGTGCGAAAAGCTCACTACGATATATTGAATCTCCCTGTGCTCTTGCATCAAAACTCTCTTTCTATCATATTTTGTGCGATTTTGCTAAGCTGCGCATTCCCTTCATTCTGTATAGAATCTAACGCGCTCAAAGCATACTCCCGCGCTTTGGCGATACTATCCCGCACGCAGTGATAACTGTCTAGCTGCGCTCTTAGCCACTGCGCGCTAGATTCTGATAATGGCTTAGCAAAGAGTGCGAGCAGCTCTTGGCGCACCTCCTGTGTGGCGCGCTCATAGAGATAGATATAGGGCAGCGTGCTTTTGCCCTCGCTCAAATCACTCATCGCAGGCTTACCCAAAACCTCCGCGCTTTGGGTAATATCAAGCACATCATCAATAATCTGAAAGGCTATGCCAAGGTTATTGCCATATGCGCGGTATTTTTGTGAATCTAGCCCCGCTAACAGCGCGCCACACTCCGCGCTTGCAGCGATGAGCGCGGCGGTTTTTAGCTCACACATTTGCAGATAGCGCGCCTTGTTGGTATTAAAGCTCTGTGCCATAAACACATCCTCTATCTCCCCCACCGCGAGCCTACACACACAATCCGACACGCTCTTAGCGATAGCCCTCTCATACGCGCTAAGCTCAAAAAACGCCTTGGCATAGAGCACATCGCCGAGCATAATGGCATTTTTGTTGCCAAAAAGCGCATTAAGCGAGGGGGAATTGCGCCTTGTGTGGGCATTATCAATCACATCATCGTGGAGCAAGGACGCACTTTGGATAAGCTCGATAATCGCACACAGCCCCAGTGCCTCCTCACTCACTCCACTCACGGCTAACAGGAGCTTAGAGCGGAGCATTTTGCCCTGATTTGTCTTAGCAAAAAGCGCATTTACTATCTCATTGCCACAATCCGCGACAAATCCCTGCATAATCGCCCCAATCCTCTCTTTTGCCCACTCAAAATCTCGCTCACTCATAGATTTTCCTCGCCTATACTCGCGCCCTCGCCCTCGATATAGAGGCGCAAAAGTGCCTTTTTGTCCGCAAAGTCTTTAAAAAAAATGTGCAATCTCGGCTTTTGTGCAGGATTTTCCCCTAGCCCTAGGGCAAAATCGCTGCGCTGATAGTCCTGATACAAAACAACTTGATGATTAAAGCTATCATAGCGGATATGCATCACTAATCCATAATTTTTATAAAGCGTCCAGCGCAGCACAAGTGGCTTTTGGACTTGTGCTAGGGATACCATAGCGCGGTAGTTTTGCTCCTTGGCAAGTGTGAGCTCTCTGTGCCACACCCACGCAGGTTGTGCCGCCTGCACGATACCCACCACCAACGCCACAAGCCACCATCGCCTCACTCGTGGCTTCCCAAAATATTGCCCATAGATTCAATCACTAGAGAATCCACTAACTCGCGCACGCTCTGCTTTTGCTCTTCATCTAGTGAGAGGGCAAACCTCTGCACCTCCGCGCTATCTATGCCCTTAGATTCTAAAAACAATTCATACACACTAAGCATATCAAGCAAACGCTCTAGCTCCATCTCTACAAGCGTGGGCGAGGCATTGTGGATAATCTCGTGCCACTTTTGTAGCGGCGATTTGCCAAACATCTCTAAGTCGTCTAAATCCTGCATTGCTCCTCCTTATGAGAGATTTTTAAGCCGTGAGAGCACCGCCATTTTGTGCGCCTCTAAGCCCTCAGTATGCGCGAGAGTAGCGCAAGGCTGCCCAAGCTCACGCATTGCTTCTTTGCTAAAATAAATAATCGAGCTTTTTTTCATAAAATGCTCCACGCCTAGCGGGGAGAAAAACCGCGCGCTTCCGCCCGTGGGCAAAGTGTGATTAGGACCTGCGAGATAATCTCCAATAGGCTCACTCGCGTATTCGCCTAGGAAGATCGCCCCGGCATTTTTGATATGTGGGAGGAGACTAAAGGGCTCAGGAGTGAGAATCTCAAGGTGCTCGGGGGCGATTTCATTCATCAGCTCTATGCTTTCATCAAGGCTTTGTGTGTGGATAAACACGCTACGATTTTTGATACTCGCTGTGGCAATATCTGTGCGCGCAAGCGTGGGGAGAATGCGCCCAATATGCGCGATAGCCTCCTCTATCAGCCCTCTGTCATCGCTGATGAGGATAGAGCTCGCTAGCTCATCGTGCTCGGCTTGAGAGAGCAAATCCCACGCGATATACTCGGTGTTTGCCCCGCTTTGGGCAATGATACCAATCTCACTAGGTCCAGCGATCATATCCACGCTCACATCGCCAAAAACCATTTTTTTCGCCGTGGCGACATAGATATTGCCCGGTCCGGTGATCACATCGACTTTTTTGCTCTCACGCGTGCCATACACCATAAGCCCGATAGCACTTGCCCCGCCGACTTTATACACTTCGCTAATCCCACACAAATGCAGCGTGGCTAAAAGCAGCTCATTTGGCTGGTTATGCGGTGTGGGGGTGCAGACGATGATCTCCTCCACGCCCGCTACTATCGCAGGAATGGCATTCATCAGCAGCGAGCTAGGATAGGCTGCCTTGCCACCGGGTATGTAGAGTCCCGCACGCTGCACAGGCGTAACCCTCTGTCCGAGCATAGAGCCATTAGATTCTGTATGGAGCCAAGTCTTTTCTTTTTGTTTGCTATGGAAGTCAAAAATGCGCTCATAGGCGATATGTAGGGAGTTTTTGAGCTCGGTATTAAGTGCCTCATAGGCTTTTTGGCAGTCTTTGGGATCGATGCGCACGCTCCCAAAGTCGCTTGGCTGCCATTTATCAAAGCTAGCGATATGGCGCAGCAGTGCCGTCTCGCCCTCGCGCTTTATCTCATCTAGGAGCTTTTGCACGCTCGCGCTCACCTGCGTGATATCCATCTGCCCACGCTCTAAAATCTCGGCAAACCTGCGCGCAAAACCCTCATCACGCGTATCTAATATCTGTGTCATTTGGCTAAGATTCCTTATCGTTGTGAAAAATGTAAAGGGCTTGATTATAGCAAAACATTGCTTGTTTTTCTTAACCACAAGCATACCTGCGCTATAATACTAGGGATTCTCTGTAAGAGAATTTGCAACCGCTAAAGGCGTTATAGAATCTAAGCAAGCCCTAAATGCTAAAAGTGGCGTAGGACTTTAATCGGGTTTATAGAATCTGTGCCATTGCCAAATCGCGTTCCTGACGCGGCGGCACCAAGAGATTCTATAAACTTGCTAAAAAACGCAGTGTATGAACGCGCAGCGGAGGGGTGGGAGGCTCTGCCTCACACCCCGATAGCAAGTTTTGCAGAGCAAAACTTGCATTAAAAATGAAAGGAAAAATATGACTCTCTACGACTGCCCCAAAAACCAACCCCACAAAGTAGTAGCAATCCACACCCAAGACAGCGTGCTACGCGATCGCCTCATCGCTATGGGAATCTCCTGTGGGAGCACCATCACGCTCTGCCACAGCACGCTTACCAAAGCCACGCTTTGTGTGCTAGCCAACGATACGCAAATCGCCCTGCGTGCAGAGGAAGCCAAAGAAATCGAAGTGTGCCCGTGCTAGTGCAGCGGCTCTGCCTCACACCCCGATACACAAGCTTTGCACCCCAACACTTGCATTATCAATATTTTGCCCTCCTAAAACCTCAGTGCGTATTTGAGCGATTTGCTCCAAATGTAGGGATTGAGCGCGCACCAAATCTCTTCAGCAAGATGAGGAGAGCTCTCACCCATA
>NZ_CASDOV010000026.1:0-15910 GCF_949282165.1 uncultured Helicobacter sp.
GGGGCTTTGAGAGTGCGGGGAGAGGGGATAACACCCCTTTTCTTTTTGCGCAAACAAGTGATGACGAGAAGCTAGAAAATATCCGTGAGAGCGTGAATCTAAGAGGCTAGATTCTAATCTTTCCATAGATTCTGAATCCGTTTTAGATTCTGCTCGGCTTGCGCTATCGCGCACACTATTTTTTATATTTGGCAAAGCCTCGCTAAGGTTTTTTGAAGTGGTAGATTCTGAATCTATTGGATTAGATTCTAAATTTTGCTTTTGTGAATCTTTGGATTGTGAATCTAAGCTGCTCAAGCTAGATTCTAAGCTTTCATTAGATTCTGAATCTGCTTGAGATTCCGCGCTTGGCTTGCCCCTTAACTCAGTGTGGATTCCGTAACGCCACCATTGCAAACAAAAAATTAGTCATTGCGGTGGTGCTTGTGGAGTTTTTGGCGGGTTTGGGGGTGGGAGCTACCTAGAGGGTAGTGACTATCCCCAAACTCGCCAAATCTACACAATGATTACCCAAGGAGCCATTTTCTAAGTGCAAGCCGAGTTTCCTTTATCGCTCAAAGCGCAATGCCCACCCTTTAGCGACATTATAGATTGGCACGACGATACCAATGCTCTTTGGCAGATTAGACATAGCGCCTCCTTTAGTCACGCTTCTTTGGCTCTAGCGCGGCGATACGCACGAATGGATAATGTGCCACTTCAGCACTTGGTAGGCAGCCTATCGTGCCCTTAAGCACAGGGCAAAAGCGCAGCTCACGCTCCTGCGTGGCGCACTGCTCCCCGCCCTCCCCCTCGTATCGATACTGCATACCATACGCCCCCTCGCGCGATACTTTCAATATCGCCCTAAAGCTCTCTGGCGCACAAAGCGTCTCACACCCCCCATTGGACGCGCTCATAAGTGCCTTAAGCGTCTTTGGCAGCTCGGATTCTAGGCACACATACCCAAACGCCCCATTGCTCTCTGGCAGCTCCTCTAAAAGAGCGGGATCAAGCCCGCCACTATGCAATCCGCCTCCATCTAACCCATCTCCATCTAGCTTATCTCTACCCAATCCATTTGGTGCCACGGGGGATTTGGGCGCGCTGCAGGGCTCTAAGAGATCTTGGACAAATACTTCTATATCCCGCTCCCGTGCCACACTTCCTAAAATCTGCGCGATGAATGCACTCTGTGGGTGCAGATACAAATCCCGCCCTAGCAGCAGCGCACCGCCCTCGCGCACAAACGCCTGCGCGCGCGAGACTTCCTCATCGCATAGACTGCTTTCATTGACGATATAGCCCACATCTAGCTCTCTGACAAACTCACACAGAATCTCGCACTCTAGCCCTAGTAGCGCGCTCACGCCGTGCTCTGTGCCTATCTCGTAGCGATAGGCGCGCACGCTCTCACTGCTCTCATCGCCAAAAAATGGATGCAGCACGATACCCTCGCACACGCCAGCACGCGTCATCATCGCACACGCCAAGGGCGCAAAAAGCCCAAAACTCATCGCCCTTTTCTCCTCGTGAGATTGACTGCTAAAATGCCCAAGGGGCTTAATCGCCCTGCCACTGCACGCGCTTAAAAGCCTTGCGAACTCTACGCAGCGCACGTTTTTAGCATTTGGCTCGGGATTTATAGAATCCAAGGCAGAATTTATAGAATCTAAGCGCGTGCCTTGCTCTGTAAGATTGTGCGCCGCTGCGTGGGATTGTGCGGGATTGTGCCCCGCAAGATTGTGCGCGCTTAGATTCTGTGATTGTGGATTCTGCGTGCTCTCAAAGCCCTTACTCTGTGTGTTTGTCTGCCTCATCGCCCCTCCTTGTGCCCTAGGAAACCTGCACGCAATCCACGCGCGTGAAGGTGGAGAGAATCTCTAAAAAGTTAGGAAAAGACACATCGATACACGCGCTATCGGTTATCTGCGCGCCACACACAAGCCCCGCTATGGCAAAGCTCATCGCTATGCGATGATCGCCCTGTGAATCCACGCTCGCGCTCTTTAGCTCCCCGCCACGCACGCTAAAGCCGTCTTCAAACTCCTCGCACTCTATGCCCATCGCGCGCAATCCTGCGATGGTTGCAGAGATTCTATCGGACTCTTTGATACGCAATTCTTTGGCATTGCGCACCACACTCGTGCCCTGCGCACACGCAAAGGCGATGGCAAGTGCAGGAATCTCATCAATAAGCCACGCGATATTGTGAGCCACCTCCACCGCCCTAAGCGGCGCATAGCGCACCTCGATATCGCCTATATCCTCATATTGCGAGCTTTTGGGTGCGTAGGAAATCTGTGCGCCCATTTTTTTGAGCACCTCAAAGGCTTCTATGCGCGTGGGATTGAGCAGGACATTCTCTAGCACGATATGCGAATTGGGCACAATGCACGCCGCGAGCGCGAAATAAAACGCACTAGAGGGATCGGCTGGGATATGAATCTTAAAGGCTCTAAGCTTTTGTCCCCGCGCAAGGGGTGTGAAGCGCAAATGCGCGCCCTGCGTATCGCTCCACCTCTCAAACTCCACGCCCATACCCTCTAGCATACGCTCGGTGTGATCGCGGCTCAAAAGCGGCTCGCTAAAGCTGCTGCGCCCATTGGCATAGAGCCCAGCAAGTATCATCGCGCTTTTTACCTGCGCGGAGGCTACGCTGCTGTAGTATGTGAAAGGCTGCAGCTCCGCACCAATGATACTTAGGGGCGCTAGTGAGTTTTCACAACGCCCATAGATTCTCGCACCAATCCTTGTGAGCGGCTCGATGATACGCTTCATCGGGCGTTTGTTGAGATATTTATCGCCGCTAAGCACAAAATGCCCCCTAACCCCCGCCAAAAGCCCGGCATACAGGCGCATACCCGTGCCCGCATTGCCACAATCAAGCACATCGCTTGGCTCTGTGATACCATTTGTGGGCGGGATAAAGCGCATACGAGTGGGGGAGGGCTGCTCGACTACAAGCCCTAAGGCGCGCGCGATAGAGAGCGTATGGAGCGTGTCCTCGCCTAGGAGGTAGTTCTCCACCTCGCACGCCCCATCGCACAAAAGCGCGAATATCGCACACCGATGAGAGATCGACTTATCCGCCGCAATATTAGCGATAACGCCACAAACCCTCTGCGCGCTAGCAATCGTTGTCTTACGCATACGCGCCTCACGCTTTGAGCTTCGCGCCAAAGGCTCGCTCTAGCACGCTAAGTGCGCGCTGTGTGGAGGCGGCTAAATCCTGCTCTTGGAGCGTCCCCTCCATAGACTGCAGAGCAAGCCGCATACTAAGCGCGACTTGTGAATCTAGCCCTTGGGTAAAAATATCCATAGGATAGACATTGAGCAGGTGGGGGATTTGCGCGCTTAGTAGAGCCTCACGGATACGATAAAACGGAATGCGTGAATCTATGAGCACGGTTATATCGCGCTGGGATTTTTGGTATTTAGAAAACTCCTTGGCATAGGCTATCGTCTGGGGTGCGCCATCTAGCTCTATCTCACACACAAAGCTCTCTGGCAGCTCAAGGCTTGGATGGAGCTTGGCGATAAAGCCCACGCACCTATCCCCCTGATAGACAAAGCCGCTCTGATAGGGGTGGAGGATTTTGGTTTCATCGACAAAGCCAAATTTGGCGAGATTTTGTGCTTTGTGCGGGTGCTCTAGGATATTTTGCAAACTAAACTCGCCTATCACGCTTTTAATAAGCGCACTAAAGCTAAAAATATCCCATTTTTGCCCCTTAGGGTATGGGTAGTGCTCGCCCTCCCTCTCTCCGCAGACAAAGACATTGAGCCGCTCGCTCTGCTCGCGCTTGTGGTTATAGACTGCACCGATCTCAAAAAGCCCGATACTTTTGTAGCCCAGATTGAGATTGCGCCTAGCACTTGCTATCATATGCACAAGGAGGCTCGTGCGCAGGGTATCGAGCTCGGAGATAATTGGGTTTAGCAATGCGAGATTAGAATCTATCTGTGCTAAGCCATACTCCTCTAGCTCCTTAGATGAGGCAAAGACATAGTGGATACATTCATACAGCCCCTGTGCCAACAGCGCGCTTGCTAAATGCCTGCGGTATTTATAAAACGCATAATGCGCATTGAGCGCGAGACTCTCTCTAAAGGCTAGGGGCTTTGGCGTGATAGAATCTATGCCATAAATGCGCAAAATCTCTTCAGCCAAATCCTGCATATCCTCGATATCGTGGCGGTAGTTTGGCACTGTCACCATAAAGAAATTTTCATCACAAGTCACATCAATCTCAAAATTTAGTCGCTTTAATATCTCTGTCATCTCCTCGCGGCTTAGGGTGTTGCCAATGATATGGTTGATGGTTTGGAAAGTCGTTTTTATCTTGCGCTCTTGGGTGTGGTGGGTGATATTGTGCGTGCCCGAATACAGCAGCACATCGCAATGCTCTAGCATACCCTGACACAAAAAGTTCATACCCTGCTCTAGGTTGGGATTGCTCCCGCGCGTGCTCCTATACACGAGCGAGGGCTTGTGCTCGAGCTTGTTTTTGTGCAAAATCTCTGAAAGTATGAGCGGCGGGGCGTAGCTTGCCTCTAGGATTAAAATCTCAGACTTGACATCGCGCGTAATCTCATCGTGCATAATCCCGATGCGCGAGAAAATCTTATCCTTAGCGCATACGACTTCTGTGCCTGTTTGTTCTTTTTTGATAGAGAGTTGCGCCTGCAGAGAGTTTGCCTCCGCGCCGCGCAGTCGGCACTCATCTAGTCGATAAGCATTGAGGATAACACCCGTCATATAGGTGGTGTATTCTAAGAAATTTTGCAACGCGTTGCTTCTAAGCGTATCCATATACGCGAGGATTAACGCCATAGATAGGGGTGTATAGAGCTCCTTTATCTCCACAATCCGATAGAGCAGGTGCGAATAGAGCTTGTTTTCTGCGAGCACGCCAAGCACGCGTCCAAGCCCTATGCTTAGGATATTATCCGTATCACTGATAGTCTTTAGACGCAAGTCAAAGCACGCACTAATATCGCGCGCAATGCCCAGCACGCTAAGGCAATCCCCCCGATTTGGCGTGATGGATACCTCAATCACATAGTTATTAAAAAGCTCTAGCTCTCGCAATTCTTTGCCTAGCGCGAGTGTGCCCGCACTTTTATCTAGCACCATAATGCCTTCATTTGTCTTTGGCAGCCCTAGCTCTGTGCTTGAGCACAGCATTCCACAGCTCTCCACATCGCGCAGTTTTGCGCGCTTAATCTCTAGCCTCTCACCCTTGGCATTACACACCACTGCACCCTCTAGTGCCACAGCCACAAACTGATCTTTAGCGACATTTTGCGCGCCACACACGATTTGGAGCACGCTAGATCCCACATCGACTTCACACACGCTAAGCTTATCGGCATTTGGGTGCGCGGATTTGCCCACTACCTTGCCCACCACGACTTTGTGCGGGATCTCGATATGCGTGAGGCTCTCTACTTCTAAGCCAATGCTATTTAGCCGCGCACAAAGCTGCTCGCACGAAATCGCGCCCACATCGACAAACTTTGACAACAAATGCTTTGTGATAATCATCTAAAACTGCTCCAATACTCGTAAATCTGTCTCAAAAAAACTCCGCAAGTCATTCACCCTATGAATGAGCATTGCAAATCGCTCCACACCCAGCCCAAAGGCGTATCCGCTGACATTTTCATAGCCCACGGCTTTGAAGACATTGCTATGCACCACGCCACAGCCTAGCACCTCTAGCCACCCTGTGTGTGAGCACACCCTGCAGCCTGTGCCCTCACAAAACACGCACGATATATCCACTTCCGCACTTGGCTCGGTAAAAGGAAAAAAACTCGCTCGGAATCGCACACGCACATCGCCAAAAATATAGCGCAAAAAATCCTCTAAGATAAATTTGAGATTGGCAAAGCTAACCTTGCCCGCCTCATCGACCACAAGCCCCTCGATCTGATGGAACATCGGCGAGTGCGTGAGATCGTAATCCCTGCGAAACACGCTACCGGGGGCGATGACGCGTATAGGCAGAGAGTGCGTCTCCATCGTGCGGATTTGCACGGGGGAAGTGTGCGTGCGCAGCAATAGAGAATCTTTAAAATAAAATGTATCTTGCATATCTCTAGCTGGGTGGAATTTGGGGAGATTGAGTGCCTCGAAGTTGTGAAAATCATCCTCGATTAAAGGACCGCTTTGGATAGAAAAATTCATATTGACAAAATACTCTATGATTCTATCGAGCACCTGCGCAATGGGGTGCCCTAGGGATTTGGATTTAAGAGTGTTAAAAAGTGAAACATCAATGTATTCTTGCTCTAGCTGGGCGTTGAGCTTGGCAGTGCTTAGGGCTTGCTTTTTACTCTCATACAGAGATTCAAAGCTCTCTTTTAGCACATTGAGCTTTTGGGCTACTTGCTTTTTAGCCTCTGGCTCCAAGTCCCGCAGGGCACTAAAACACGCGGTGAGCCTGCCCTTTTTGCCCATTATATGGATACGCAGAGATTCTAGCTGCTCTATCGTATCAATCCTGCTAAGTTCTTGTTGTATTTCTCGCTCTAGTTGCTCAATCTCTGCTAACACACCCTACCCTTTCTGCTATTGCTCTTTAAAAAAGAGAGAATTCTAACACACAAAACTTTAAAACTTTTTTGCGCAAGCCCTGTGCTTTAAGCACTCTTGTATTACAATGTGTGAAACTGCGAGTATTTAAGGAACAAAATGCACAAAATAGCCATATATCCGGGGACATTTGATCCCATTACCAATGGGCATTTAGACATTATCAAGCGGTGCGTGGGGATATTTGACACCGTCATCGTGGCAGTGGCGAAAAATGAGAGCAAAAACCCGATGTTTAGCCTCGCCCAACGCCTCGAGATGATTACGCTCGCGCTAGATTCACTGCGTGGCGTGGAGGTGGAGGGGTTTGATTGTCTCCTAGCCGAGTTTGCCAGACAAAAGGGCTCAAATGTGCTCATACGCGGACTTAGGGCGGTGAGCGATTTTGAATACGAGCTGCAATTAGGCTACACCAACACTTCGCTTAATCCCAGCCTTGATACGATGTATTTTATGCCAAGCCTGCAAAATGCCTTTATCAGCTCCTCTATCGTGCGATCCATTATCCTCCATAATGGGCAAATCTCCCATCTAGTGCCTCAAGCCGTGTGCGCGTATATTAGGGACTTTCGGGGTGTGAGGAACACAAGCAAAGGCGATGAGCGATGAATGCGTATAGCTTCGCCACTGCCAAAAATGGCTTATATATCGCGCTAGAGGGCATTGACACTTCGGGTAAGAGCACGCAGATTGAGGCATTGCGCGCGCACTACCCACACGCGCTCATCACCAAAGAGCCCGGTGGGAGCAAGATAGGGCGAGATATCCGCGAGATCATCCTCCACACGCCCAATCTCGATAGATTCTGTGAGTTTTTTTTGTTTTTAGCCGATCGTGCGCAGCATTACTGCGAGGTGCTAAAGCCGAGCCTAGAGGCACGCAAGCTCGTGATTTGCGATCGTAGTCTTATCTCTGGGATAGCCTATGCCAAAGATATCCCCCAAGCCATAGCGTATAACCACGCAAGCACAAGGGGGCTAAAGCCCCATCTGTGCGTCCTGCTCCTGCTTGATGAGGCGCATTTAAGGGAGCGACTAGGGCGTAAGGCACACGATGCAATCGAGGAGCGGGGCATTGCGTATATGCTAGAGATTCAGGAGAGGCTGCGGCGCTCTTGCGAGCTTTTGGAGGTGCGCACGCTCGAGATAGACGCCACCCTGCCCCAAAGCCATATCACACAAGCAATTGTGCGCGAGATAGATTCTCTTTAAGCCCAATGCGCTGCCTTGTGTGTGAGAATCTAAGCCTAAGGCTTATTTGTGAGCACTGCTTAGATTCACTCCCGCTGCGCCCCACTGTGCGCGTGCTAGAGTGCGGACTTAGCGTGCATAGCTTTTTTGGGCTTAGCGACATCGCCCCGCTTTTGTATAGCAAATACCACATTTTTGGATCGCGTATCTTAGCGCGATTGGCGGGGCATTGCGCGCGGTATTTTTTTGCCAAGGTTTCTATCCCGCCGCGCACCACCGCCATTGGCTTAGACGACTTCCCGCGCAAATACTACGCCCACACCGCCATCATCGCGCGCGCGTTTTGTCAGGCTTCTAGCGGCGCGCTGCGCCCTAGCTATGGCGCGCTTATCGCTAGCAATCCCATAAGCTATGCGGGCAAGAGCCTTGAGTTTCGCCAAAACAATCCGCGCAACTTCGTGTATAAGCCAAGGGCGCGCAAGAGCAATACAATGCGGGGCACGGAAGTCATTCTTTTTGATGATATTATCACTTCTGGCTTGACGCTCACCCAAGCCTATGAGTGCCTCTGCTCACACGGAGTGCGCGTGCTTTTTGCCATCACTTTGGCGGATGCGAAGTTTTAGGGATAGATGGGTTTTGGTGGCTTTAAAAACTCGGCTTGCACTTAGAAAATGGCTCCTTGGGTAATCATTGCGTAGATTTGGCGGGTTTGGGGATAGTCACTACCCTCTAGGTAGCTCCCACCCCCAAACCCGCCAAAAACTCCACAAGCCCCACCGCAATGACTAATTTTGCTGCTTGCAGTAGTAACCCCACGCAATCCACACCAAGCCAAGAGGGCAAGCCAAGCGCGGAGATTCAAGAAAATACAGAATCTCGCGTAGGCTTAGAATCTAACTTTAGCAGCTTAGATTCAGATTCACAATCCAAAGATTCACAAAAACAAAATCTAGAATCTAGCTTTTCAGAATCTAAGAATCTTACAGAATCCACAACGCCAAAAAATCTTAACAAGGCTTTGCCAAATATCAATAATAGTGCGTGCGCAAGCGCAAGCCGAGCAGAATCTAAGAACTTAGATTCTGCCATTTTTGCGGGGCAAAAATCAAATCAAATATCCCGTGCGGAGCACCTGCAAAAAGCGTCGTCGGGGTGGGGGGAGGCTAAAGAGTTCTTACCCGCCCACCCAAAGAGGGAGCGACTTCGCGCGCTTAGGCTGCCACTTAGCCATACCTGCACATTCAAGCCCCTCCCCCTTCTCGCATAAAACACAAGATTCTAAAAAATTAGAAAATATTCGTGAGAATGCGAGTCTAAGAAACTTAGAATCTACAGAATCTAGCGCAGATTCAGAATCTAAAACACACACAGAATCTGGCACGGATTTAAAGACGATTACAGAATCTAACGCGGAGATTCTAAAAGACACACAACTTACAGAATCCAAAGAGATTCTAAAAAATGAAAAAACACAGAATCTAGGAGGCGCAGAGTCTAAGACATTTACAGAATCTAGCCATATAGATTCTGAAGCAAGCGCAGAATCTAAAGAAGATTCAAGGACGATTACAGAATCTACAAGAGCAAATGTAGAGAGCACAACATTCAAAGCAGATTCGCAATCTAAGACACGCGGAGAATCTAGCCGCATAGATTCCAAAACAATTACAGAATCTAAAGAGATTCTAAAAAATGGGCAAGGACAGAATCTAAGTAATATGGAACTTGGGGAAACTAAAGCAGATTCACAATCTAAGGCATTTACAGAATCCACCCCCACAGATTCACAAACACAAAGCCAAGATTCAAACAATACAGAATCTAAAGCGCACATAGAAGCTAAAGCACGTGCGCATTCCACCACCTCGCATAATGCAACCCACACAAGCGCGCCAAATCCACTTGCAGGGGGGGCAATTACCCACGCTACAAACCTTACACACGCTAAAAATCCACACTCCCAACGCCTATGGCATCACGGCGTGCTATGCCCATAGCGAGTTTGTAGCACGCCCACACGCCAAAAACTCGCACAACTCTTATAATCCCCAAAACTCCCCAAGCTCCCCAAACCTCCACAATTCCCATAGCTCTCACAACCTCCAAAATCCCCATAGCCCCCATACTTCCGCGCTCACGCCGCCGCATATCGATTACATTATGTTTTTGGATTCTGATGATTATTGGGTGGAGGACTGCCTGCTAGAGTGCGTGCGGGCGAGCGATGGGGCTGATGTGGTGTGGTTTGAGTATCAGGCGGTTTTTGATGCAGAGGTGTCGCCTAGAGCCTTTAGGACGCATTTGCAGGCGTTTGGCTATGAGAGAGCGGAGGTGATTAGCAATCTGGATTGGGCGAGGCGCGCCATAGATCGTGGGATAGACTTTTGCTCCACTTCCGCGTGGCAGGTGTGTATAGATTTTGGGTTTTTTAGGGCGCGAAACCTTAGCTTCCTAAATGGCGTCAAAAGCGAGGATACGCTCTTTAGCCTCTATCTCTTTAGTCTTGCTAGGCGCATTGTGATATTGCCAAAGGTTTTGTATTGCTACTACATACGAGGCGGGAGTATCAATGACTTTAGCAAGACGCACACAATCGCCACCCTGCCGCCATACCTGCGCGCGATGTGCCCCTGCTATGACGATGTCAAGGAGCTGCAGGAGTATTACCAACTCGCGAGTTATTTTCTTATGTTTGAGCGTTTTCTTTTGTTTTTAGAGGATTTGCGAGAGAGGGAGGGCGAGCTTAGCGCACTGCTCTATAGGGCGTTTGTGCCGCTACTAGTGCGTATGAGCCTCGGGCTCATAGACTTCCCCAAAGATCCGCTGCGCCTTATCCCAAGACTGCCGATACTAAAGCCCCATATCCCCAAAGGTATGCGCGCAAATCCCATTCGCTATTGCGTAGTGTATGCGCCCTCGCTCTTTAGGCTTTGTAAGCCCTTACTCCCGCTCTATGTGAGGCTAAAAAACTTTGAGAAGTCTATCCGCCACGTCCGCAAAAAGCGCGCAAAATCCTAGGCAATGGGGTGGGGGAGGGCTTTGGATTGTAGCTTTTTTGTGGGTTAGGGACTTGGCTTTGGGGGTTGGGTGAAGCCTAGCCCGATAGATTCTAAGGCAAGCACAGAATCTAAAGGGATTCTAAAAAGTGGGCAAAGACAGAAGCTAGGTGGTATAGAATCTCTCACACAGATCCACAAACACGCATTTTGATTAAGACAATGTAGTCTCTCAAACGCACAGAATCCCAATCGGTTTTAGAGATAACTAAGAATCCACGACTTCAAAAAACTTGTGCGAGGCTTTGCCCGATTCAAATAATAGTGCGTGCGCAAGCGCAAGGCCTAAGCAGAATCTATGGCAATAGATTCTGCCATTAATGCGGAGCACTTTTAGAAAGCATACAGAATCTAAAGCGGATTCAGATTCTAGATTCAGAGTTTTGGTTTTAGATTCAAGCTTAGACTTAGAATCCAAAATAGATTCACAATCTCATCAAAACTTAGAATCTAGCCTTTTAGATTCACTTTCTCACGGATATTGTTTAGATTCACAGAATCACTTGTTTGCGCAAAAAGAAAAGGGGTGTTATCCCCTCTCCCCGCACTCTCAAAGCCCCGAAAAAGTCTCCACTTTTTGCGCAGCCACAAAGTATATGTCGGTTGGTGCTATCGCACCTCCATATTGATTGGATTTTTGCTGCGCAAAAATGGCAGAATCTATTGCCATAGATTCTGCTTAGGCCTCGTGCTACCGCACACATTATTATTGATATTTGGCAAAGCCTCATTAAGATTTTTTGAAGTTGTGGATTCTGTAAGCTGTTTAGAATCTATTGAGTTAGACTCTAAATCTGCACTAGATTTTATAAATTACTTAGAATCTGAAAGACTAGATTTTAAGTTTTGTTTTTGTGAATCTTTGGATTCTATAGAGCTAGATTCTGTATTTGAATCTAAAGTATCAAAATGAGAATCTAATCTTTCCTTAGATTCTAAATCTGCACGAGATTCTGTTAGGCTAGATTCTAAGCCTTTCTTAGATTCTGTATTTTCTTGAATCTCCGCGTTTGGATTGCCTCCGACTCGGTGTGGATTCTGTGGGATTGCTATTGCAAGCAAAAAATTAGTCGTTGCGGTGTGGCTGTGTAAGTTTTGAAAAATTTGGGGAAGGTTAGCGGACTTAGTGTCCGTGCCTTTCACAAATTTTTCAACCTTATCGCATTGCATACCCAAAGAGCCATTTTCCTGTGTGCCCTGCTACAACACACCTACACCACCTCACTAAACCTATACCCCCACTCTAGCAAACTCCTCAGCACCGCTTCCTTATGCTCCTTGCCCTTTATCTCAAGCGCCATCGTGATGAGCACATCGCCATACTCTAGGCTTGTGGGCGTGCGATCGTAGTTTATCTGCACGATATTTGCGCCCACTTTTGTAAGGATATTAGTGAGGTTTTGCAGGCTCCCGGGCTTGTCGATGAGCACGACTTCTAGCTTCATCTTCCTATCGGATTTAAAGAGCCCCCGCTCGATAATCATATTGAGCATTGTCACATCGATATTCCCCCCGCTTAGTATCGCACCCACTTTGAGCGCGGGGTTTAAGTTTAGCTTATGGTGCAATAGCGCGGCGACACTCACGGCACCCGCGCCCTCCACCACGAGCTTTTGGGATTCTAAGAGGAATAAAATCGCGCTGGCTATCTCCTCTTCATCCACTTCCACCATATCATCTACGCCTGCTAATATGCGCTCAAACACCCCTTCATTCACATCACGCACGGCGATCCCATCGGCTATGGTGCGCACGGATTGGGAGTTTAGGATCTCGCGCGCTTTAAAGCTTCTCATCAGCGCGTCCGCCCCCTTGGCATTCACGCCTATGATTTTTGTCTTGGGGCTTAGTGCCTTATACGCGCTGGCTATCCCGCTGATAAGCCCCCCGCCGCCCGCTGGCACGACTACGACATCAAGCTCCTGCTCCTCCATCATCTCTAGCGCGATGCTTCCTTGTCCTGCCATCACTTCCGTATCGGCGAAGGGGTGGATAAAGGTGAGATTGCGCTCTTTGGCGAGTTTGAGCGCGTGGGCGTAGGATTCATCATAGTTATTGCCCACGAGCACGACTTCCGCGCCCATCGCCTTAGTGCCGCTGACTTTGAGCAATGGCGTATTCTCTGGCATCACAATCACCGCCTTAGTCTTAAAGCACTGCGCGCTATAGGCCACGCCCTGTGCGTGATTGCCCGCACTCGCGCATATCACGCCTTGGGCGAGGAGGTTGCTACCCTCCCGCTCATCGCGCTCTTTGAGCGTGGCGAGCTTGTTATACGCACCGCGGATTTTAAACGCCCCGGTAAGCTGGAGATTTTCTTTTTTTAAAAACACCTGCGCGTTGGCTGCCTTGCTAATACGCGGCGCAAAGGCAAGCGGGTGGTGGGCTATCACGCCCTGCAGGCGCGCCCTAGCCTCTTGTATGTGGGAAATGTCGATGAGATTCATAAATTGCCTTTAGATTCTAAAATCGCGAGGGATTTATTGTAACGCTTTTAGCTTGGCAAAATCTTAAAACCTTAAGCTATCTAAGTGGCTTTTTGTCCTATAATCCGCGTTTATTTTTTTGCGTTGGAGGGCTCTATGGCGTGGAAGTTTGCGCAACCTTCTCTCTCGTCTAAGGTGATTGTGATCCTTGCGCTAAGCTCGTTTTGTATGGGGGTTACGGAATTTGTCATCGCGGGCGTGCTGCTTGATGTGCAGGAGTTTTTTGGGATTGACGCGCACAAGGCGGGGTATCTCACGACGGCATACGCACTGGGCGTGGTGGTGGGCGCGCCGCTTGTTACCATTCCTCTAAGCGCGTTTCATCGTAAGATTCAGCTTTTGCTAAATCTAGGCGTGTTTGGCGCGGCGAACTTCGTGCTGTATGTGAGCGATGATTTTACCCTTAGCGTGCTAGCGCGCTTTGTCGCGGGGACGCAGCACGGGGTGTTTTTTGTCATCGCCACGCTTACTGCCCTGCAAGTCTCGCCCAAAGGCAGGGAATCCCACAACCTCGCGCTTATGGTTTCAGGGCTCACTATCGCGCTTGTGAGCGGCGTGCCGCTAGGGACATTTATCGGCGAGGCGTATGGGTTTAAGGCGATTTTTTTGCTCATTTTTGTTTTCACAAGCATTGCCTTTTGTAGTGCGCTCATTTTTATGCCAAATACGCTCAAAAGTCAGCAGATTCGCTTTATCTATGTGGTGGAAGCCCTCAGGGTCCCGCCATTGCTCAAAGCCTATCTTATCACGATATGCACTTGTGGCGGGGCGTTTGTGCTCTATACCTACCTCGGGGAGCTGCTCATCAAGGCTATGGGCTTTTCAGCACAGGCTATGGGCTTTATCCTCCTAGCTTATGGCGGGTGCGCGATACTTGGCAATCTCTTTGGCGGGAGGCTTGCGGATTCTTGTGGGAGTGCGCGCGCGCTCAAACTCGTCATATCCGCGCAGATTCTCATCTACGCGCTTGTGAGCGTGAGTTATCATTGGGATTGGCTTGTGGTGGTAAATCTCTGCTGTATGGGCTTTGTGGCGTTTGCGGGGATACCTGCGCTTAAAATGAATGCGATGAATGTCGCCAAAAAACACACGCCAAGCTTTATGGATAGCTCCATTAGTGTGAATGAAGCGGCGTTTAATGTCGGCATCGCGCTAGCTAATCAAATCGGCGGGCTCGTGGTAGTCGCGCCCCTGCTTGGGATTAGCTACAATCCCCTTTTTGCCGCACTCTTTGCCACTCCTGCACTGCTCGCACTCCTGCTCACGCGCCCCAATGCCTAGGGGGCTTGCAGCGCGGCAGTCAGAGAATCTAAGGCTATCGTTTATAGAATCTGTGCCAACGCCAAAGCGCATCCCTGACGCGGCTAAAATACACAATCTTGTTAAAAGACAAAGCCCAAACGCGTAAGCGCAGCGGCGCAGCGACTGCCTAAGCCTCTGTGTCAAATTTGTGAAACAAACTCGTATCAAACGCGCCATATTTCTTGTGTATAAAAAGCGCGTTGGCAAAATAATTCTTATCTCTCACGCCCACAAACGCAAACTCCCGCTCCTCCAAAAACGCCCTGATATCCCCAAAGAGTGGCTGCCCCTCATAGATTTCTACAAACTCCACTAGGGACAAATCGCTTTATCCTATGGAGATTCTCGCACGCAAACAAATCCCTAAAGGCTAGGCGCATTTTTTTGGTCGGCAGCAGGTGCGAGAGGCGATTAATTGTTTTTACCTTGAGGCGTATTTGGAGGCGTTTGGTGAGCTGTAGGACTTTGTGCAGGTTTTTATCGTGTCGGAGGTAGATATAGGTGTGCAGGGGGGAGTGCAAAAAGTAGGGAGAGATATTCTCGCCCACGATGATGGTTGCGCTTTTTTTAAGGGCAGCAGCGAGGGTAGCCGTGCCGGTAACGAGGCAATATATCGCCCTAGCCGAATACAAAAGATCGCAAAAATCCTCTAGCGATTTTGTCTCTATCACCTCCACATCCGCGCGATAGTCAAAGAGGCATTTATCGCCCCGCTTGGCGAGCACGGCGTCAAGCTGGATATTATTAGCATCAAAAAAGTGCATAATATCTGGGGTTTGTATCTTGCCCGCGTTGCTTATCCAATTTGGATCAAAAATCACCTTGTGGTATTCCTCTCTAAATTTTGGCGTGTAGTAGAGCTCTGGCTCGTGCAGCCGCCTGCCATCATCAAGCCCGAGCTCTAGCATATGGCTATCAAGCAGGTTGCAAGTGTAAGAGAAGCACTCAAGGTGTGAAAAAGGATTTGTGGATTTGGAAGGTTGTGGGGATTGTGTAATCGTCTTTGAATCTGTTGGGCTAGATTCTGTAAATGCCCTACTAGATTGTGAATCTGCTTTAGATTCTGCGCTTGCTTCAGAATCTATATGGCTAGATTCTGTGATTGTTTTAGAATCTAGCGGGCTAGATTCTGTAAGTTGTGCGTCTTTTAGAATCTCCGCACTAGATTCTGTAAATGTTTTAGATTCTGAATCCGCGCTAGATTCTGTAGATTCTAAGTTTCTTAGAGTCGTGTTCTCACGAATACTTCCTAGATTCTCAAAATCGTTTTGTTTTTTCGCAAAAAGGGGT
>NZ_CASDOV010000027.1:0-10666 GCF_949282165.1 uncultured Helicobacter sp.
TTTTTGCTGCGCTTTTCTTGCAACCCGTTGGCTCTTTTTGCGCAATCGGGGAGAGAGCCTCGCTATCTCCGCTTCTAGCGCAATCGTTGCGGAGGCACTGCTGCCACCTTGCTCCTGATTTTTCTAAAGAAACTTCGTTTTGCCACACACGACAAGGGCGAGTGTCGGTATGCGCTGACGCGCTACACATTTTATTGGATTTTTGCTCCGCAAAAATGGCAGAATCTATTGGCATAGATTCTGCTTAGGCCTTGCGCTACCGCGCACACTATTTTTTATATTTGGCAAAGCCTCGCACAAGTTTTTTTGAAGTAGTAGATTCTGTGAAGTGCTTAAATTCTGAATCTGTCGAATTGGATTCTGTGATTGTTTATAAATCTAAATTACCAAAACTAGATTCTAAATTTTCTTTAGATTCTCTATCGCTTAGATTCTAAACCACTTGAGCTAGATTCTCTATGCTTGAGATTCTATAATTTTGTCTTTGTGAATCTTGATTGGATTTTTTGGGGGTGGATTCTATAAGGCTAGATTCTAAATGCAAAGCCAAAAATCTCTTAAATCCCCTAGCTTGTGCGTTTATTAAGATGCACGAGCTGGGGTAGCTCCTCACTAATGTATTCTTGTCCGAAAAACTCCTCGATACGCGCGCGGGATTGTGCAGGATCGCTCATCGCATTGACGACATTGCGGAACTCACTCGCACCCGGGTAGCTTTTGCTATACGCGTGGAGATTTTTGCGAAACATCACCACGCCCCTCGCGCCATAAAACTCCACCATTTTGTCAAAATGCTCCAAAACCAAATCCTTGCGCACGATGGGCGGGATCTCGTCCGTATCGTTCCGTATCTGCCAAAAAATCCACGGGGCTTTGATGGCAGCTCTGCCTATCATCACGCCATTTGCCCCCGTGAGCTCTAGCACCCTCTTGGCATCAGCTGCACTTGCGATCTCTCCATTGGCGATGAGCGGTATTCTGATACGCTGCTTGATAGCAGCGATGCTCGCATAATCAATCCTCTCTTTTTTATACCCATCGCTGCGCGTGCGCCCGTGTATCACGACATAATCGACATCGCACTCATTGAGGGCTGCGGCGATCTCTAGGGGGATTTTTTTGTCAAAGCCTAGGCGGAGCTTGAGGCTGACATAGGGCTTGGTGCTGGTTTGCTTGATGAGATTTGCGATTTTTACAAGCAGTGTGAGATCTTTTAGTAACCCGCTGCCATTGCCGTGATTAGCGACTTTTGGCGCGGGGCAGCCGCAGTTTAGATCGATAATATCTATCCCCTCTTGAGCGTTTAGAATCTCTACTGCTTCCCTTACCACCTCTGGCTTGGAGCCCGCTATCTGCACGGCGTATGGGGATTCTAGAGGAGATTTTTCTACCATTTTGAGCGTCTTTTTATTGGCATACACAAGCGCGTGCGAGCTTATCATCTCGCTCACGGTGATATCCACGCCAAATTTCTTCACCACAGAACGGAATGGCAAATCCGTGTAACCCGCCAAGGGTGCGAGCATAAGGAGGTTTTCAAACACGATGGGCTTAGTTGCGTTGCTTGTAGTCAAAATAATCAAATTCCTTTAATGTGTGAAATGCGCCATTTTGGATTACCCCTAAAGAGGGGAGCGGCACGCCGTTGAAGGTGTTGTTTTTGACAATGGTGTAATGCAGCATATCCTCAAAGATAACTCTATCGCCCACATTTAGAGGCGTCTCAAAGCTAAAATCCCCAATCACATCGCCCGCCAAACAAGTGGGACCGCCAAAGCGATAGTGGTATGTGCCCACGCCCTCGCCCTTATCGGATTCTATAATGCCCCCGCTTAGCTTGCAGACACTCGGGCGATAGGGCATCTCAAGGCAATCGGGCATATGCGCGCTCGCACTCACATCAAGGATTGCGATTTGGCCCTGATTTTGCACGATATCGATGACTTCGCCGATGAGAAATCCCACCTGCCACCCCACAGCCTCGCCGGGCTCTAAAAACACTTCCATATCATAGCGCGCTTTAAAATCTCGCACGAGGCTAATGAGCAGATTCACATCATAATCTGCGCGTGTGATATGATGCCCCCCGCCGAAATTTACCCACTTCCTGCCTTCTAGGTATCGCCCAAAGTGCTTGATAAAATGGGGGAGCGTGCGCTGCAACGCGTCGGCGTTTTGCTCACAATGCGTGTGAAAGTGCAAGCCATCAATCCCCTCTAGCCCAAACTCCTGCACGCCTTTGGCAAACTCACTAGGGATAATGCCAAGCCGAGAGCTGGGCGCGCAGGGGTTATAGATCTCGGGAGTAACCTCACTATAAAGGGGATTAACGCGAAGTCCTAGGCTGATATAGCGCGCTGGGTTGGTGGCATTGTGCGTATCGATAGTGGGCTTAAATCGCTGCCATTGCGCAAAGGAGTTAAAAATAATATGCGTGGCGTAGGGCAGGAGTGAATCTATCTCCTTATACGCGGGGCTAAACACGCACACTTCCTTGCCCTGCTCTCTCCCGCCTATCTCCTCATAGCCCAACCGCGCCTCATAGAGCCCGCTCGCAGTGCTTCCGCTTAGACTCCCACGCACTTCTTCAAAGCACCGCCAAAACGCATAGCCTTTGAGCGCAAGGAGGATTTTGGCACCGCTCTCGCGCTGCACAGATTCTAAAAGTTTGAGATTGGCGATGAGTTTGTCGCGCTCTAGCACATAGCAGGGGGTGCGCGCAATGCGCTGCAAAGAATCTGGGGTGGAGTGTATCATCGCGCGGTGGGGGAAGGGCTATCGGAGCATAAGCTGCTTGATAGCTGCCTCGATTTGCACGGGGTTTGATTTGGAGATGAACTCATCGGCATCAAGGCTGCGCGCCATATCTTCATTGCTACTGCCGCTCATCGAGGAATTTACCACGATTGGGATATGTGCGGTGGCGGCATTTGCCTTGACTTGCTTTATCACTTCAAACCCACTGACTTCTGGCATCTCCAAATCGGTGATAATCATACCTATGGTGCTAATATCCGTCGTAGGCGCGAAGATGTAATCAAGCAACTTGCGTCCATTGACAAAGTCATAATGCACCACGCCTATGCGGTTTAAAATCACTTGCATTGTGCGCAACACACTCGGGCTATCATCAGCGAGCAAGATAGACTTCGTCGCTTGGACTTGTGAGACTTTTTGCATCTCTTCTTCTTTTTCTTTCTCTATCCATGGGAAGACATCAGTGAGCATTTTCTCGATATCCACCACCTGCACCAAACGCCCATCAAAGTAGCGTGTGCGGCTAACGAGCTTGCCATTTTGCCCATTGCCGCCCACGCCTACGCTTTGTTCAATCTCTGTCCATCTTTTATTGAGGATTCTATCGGCTTCGTAGATTCTCACGCCTATCGTCCATCGTGAAAATTCACAAATCATTATGATATCGTCCTCGCCCTTGTTGCGTTTGATGGAGTGCGAGCGCAAATCCCTGTCTTTTTGGCGTGGATCGTAATAAAACCATTTTTTCATATCAATGAGCGGAATGGTGAGATCACGGATAGTGATAAGCCCCTCTACAAGCGTGTTTGGCTCGTGGCTCACGATAGTAAGCGCGCCGTTGTATTTGATCACCTCGCGGATTTTAAAGACATTAACAGCGTATAAATCTCTGTCTTTTTCTAAGCGGAAACATAGCAGTTGTAACTCGTTATTTTTGTGTAGGCTGGTTACCTGATCGATTTTAGACATACTCGCAGACATACTCACTTCACGCCCCTTTCGTTTGTTCTTAAATTGCTGAATTGTAACACAACATCGACAAAAAAATTCTTATTTACTCGCACAAATCAAGCGATTTGGCGTGCTTGCTTAGCTCCTCATCGCTAGGAATACTCTCCTTTGGAATCTTAGCAAACACCTCCCTAGCTTTTTTACAATGCCTTTGTTTGTAATACCCCCACGCGAGTGAATCCAAATACGCCACATTATTTGGCGCGATCTCTAGGGCTTTTTGCACATACGCGATACCCTGCTCAATGTCGAGATCTAAATCGATGAGCAAAAATCCCGCAAAATTATAAAACAGCCCGAGATTCTCCCTCTGCAGGCTATCTGGCACGCTATCTTTTTGGATAAGCTCGATAGCCTTTTGCATATCTTGCAGCACGGGCAGCACCTCTTTGGGATTTGTCTTATTTGCCAAAGTCTCAAACCGATACATCTGAGCAAATCCCAAATACATAGCCTGCTTAGAATTTTTATACACATCTAGCGCGCTCTTGTAGGCATTGGCATAGTCCTTGGCTTGCGCGTAGAGATTAAAGAGGATTTTGGGATCAAAGGGATAGCGTGAGGCAATCTCTAGGGCTTGGTGATACTTTTGGCGCAGCGAGTAGATATGGATGAGATTCTGTGCGTTGGCGATTGTTGGCTCATCATCGTAGCGTTTTTTGAGGATAGATTCTATCTTATCGCCCTGCATAGCCTTGGCATAGATTTGTATCGCCATTGCGCACAAATCCCCCTCGCACTCATTTTCCTGCAGGTATGAATCTAACAACTCTATGCCCTTTTGATACTGCTGGGTTTGCCCATACAGCATTATGAGCTTTTGCAGCACCTCTGGGGATTTGCTCTCCTCATAGAGAATCTGAAACTCCTTAATAGCACTTGGCAAATCCCCAAGGCTTGCGTATATCACAGCTAGCGCGTTGTGTATAATGGGCGAGTCCTCCTCTTTGGCGATTTTTTGGGCTATGGGCAGGGCTTTGGTTGGGTTATTGGTTTTGAGATACACATCAAGTAGGGCTTTATCTATCTCCAAATCCTCCCCTAGCTTTTTCTTTTGCGCCTCGCGCTTGTAGTCCTCGATATAGCCTAGCACGATATTTGGCTGCTCAAAGCCTATGGAGAGCAAAATACTTTCTTTGAGATACTCGAGCTTTTTTGTCTCATCATAAAGCACGAGGTAGGTATCGCGCGCTTCTCGCACCTTGCCCTGATCTTGCAAATCTAGCGCCCTAAACATATACTCCTCTTCATCAAACGCCCCAAACGCCACGCTTAGAGCGAGCAATAAACCCAACACGATTTTACTAAGATTCACTTCGCACTCCTATACATTCCTTTTGCAAGGCTTCAAAGTCTTTGGGGCTAAGATATTCGCGTTTATGAGCTTCCCAAAAGGGAAAATCCCTGCACTGCTTGGGGCGATTGGCATAAATCCCGCATTTGCCCTCGTGATAAAACACGCACGCCAATCCATCGCCACAAGGCTTCTCAAGCAGTGAGAATCTATAGCCAACCTTGCGCACAAACTTAGAGCTAAACTCCCCAAACTCCATACCAAGCCCTTGGGCAATCTCAAGCATTTCATCAATATTTACAAAGACATAGCCCTCGCTACCAGTGCAGCATTTGCCGCCACACACCCCGCATTTGTCTGTATCAAAACAAAACCCAAACCCCTCTTTTCTAACGATACTCATCAAAGCTCTTTCCAGAAAATTTATAAATTTTATTCACATAATTGACTTGATTGTCCAAAAACTTCTCGCTAAAAAATCGCTCTTGCTCCGATAACTGCGCGCCAAGGAGTAGCTCCACGCCTATGGCAGTGGCATAACTCACCCAATTATATTTTAAATCCCGCCCTAGCAAGGAGGCGTATTCTAGCAGCCGCGGATTGATATTTGCAATCACATTGACGACATAGAGCTCTTGATTGTGCGTAGAATGCACGGAGTTTAGTAGGGCTGAGTCGTAATTAACCTGTGTAGAAAACATCTTTTTGGGCTTAATATCGCTTATGAGCATTTGTGAGAGGATTAGCCCCGTGCGCGCTCCAGAAGTGTTAAACATCACGACATTGGATTGCAGATAGGGCTCTTGTTGCTTGAGTATGGAGCTAAAACGCTTGGCAGTGGCTGAATCTATATTTTGCTCATAGATGATATCCACATTTTTAGCCCGTAGCAGCGAGCCTAGGTATTGCCCCGTGGGCGAGTTGTCGTTGTAGGCGACTATCTTTTCATTTTTGGCGAGACTGACAAGCAGCTCTATCTGACTTTCATAATCCACACCGCCAAAGTAGAGGTGCCTTGGGATTTTGGTGGTATTTAGCTGATGGATATTGATAGTGGGGAGATAGATGGGCACGCTGATTTTGATATTGTTTGCGAGCTCCATTGCGCCCTTGGTGGTAAAAATCCCGATGACAAAGTCGCTCTGTGCGTCTATGGCGCGCTCATAGGCTTGCTGTATTGCTTGCGTATCCTCCGTATCGGTATTAAACACTTCAAAGCTAAAATCCCCACCGCGCGTCATAAGATAAGAGAGGATAATATCAATACTCTCGCTAAAATACCGCCCGATAACCTTTTTGGGCATTAGGAGTGCGAGCTTTACCTTAGCGATATTCTTACTTGAGGCACTAGGTATATCAAGGATAGAGAGCTCTTGGAGGGCTAGCGTGAGTTTGGCGCGCAAGTCGGGATCTTGCTCATCTTGGAATCTCCCGATAAAAGAAAAATACAAGCCTTCTTCATAGAGGTTATTTAAACACCGCTTATCGCACGAACCCACTTCGAGATTGATGATCTCTTGCTTGGGCAGGGGCAGGGGCGAGATGATATAGCTTTTGCCCCATAGCCCCATACACACCAAGCAGCTAATGATAAAAATCCTCATAGCACTCCCTTAGCGACTAAAAGATGTTGCATAACCTGTGGTTTTAGCGATGGATTACGCACGATTTCACCTAGCGAGTAGGTGAGCAAAAATGAGCGATTATTATGCCACAAAATTCTCCCATAATCCCTAAAGTCCCTCACGCCCTCGACATTCTGCCCTAGCACATATTGCGCACATTCACGCCCAAAAAGCACGATGATTTTTGGTGCGAGCTGCTCTAGCTGTGCGTGCAAAAACCCTATGCACATTGAAACCTCATCAATGTGTGGAGCAGTATCTGCAGGGCATTTGAGGAGTGAGAGGATAGAGCAGGATTGGAGCGGGAGCTTAAAGACATTAGCGATCATATTTTGGAGCATAGTCGCGCTTTTGGTAGCGACAAACACGGGCTTGGCGTTTTTAGATTCTACAAGCGGATTGGCAGTGATAAAGCATACGGGGCTTTGCGGAGCTAAAAACCCGCCAAGCCTTTGTGTGGTGAGCTTAGAGCGTGCGCACAAGCTACAAGAGGCAATCATAGAATCTAGCCCATTGCCTTGCCTCTCTCCCTGCTCCCCTCCCATAGTCCTTAGCACCGCTCTCGCGCTTTGGAAGGCGTTGCTTTGGAGCTGTGTGTATCTCTCTGCACACATTTGCTTGAGATACAATCGCTTCAGAGCCAAAAGTTGCCAGATTTTTGCACCCACTCGCGCTCCTTTGAGGGTTAGATTCTTCAGATTCTATAGATTGCCTGCCATTATAGCAAACGCCACAAAACATTGCCATATCGTTGCAAGTTCTGCTACGAGAATTGTAAATGCGTGAGGGGATTTGCAAGATTTATGGGATTTTTTAATAAAAACTCCTTATAATGGGTAAAAGACACATTGAAAGGTAGGATTATGATAAAAATCACAGAAAATTCCCTGCGTGATGGGCACCAATCGCTTTTAGCCACGAGAATGCGCACAGAAGATATGATAGAGGCTGCTAAGCTCTTTGAAAAAGTGGGCTTTTATAGCGTAGAAGTTTGGGGTGGGGCGACTTATGATGCGTGCCTGCGCTATGCTAAGGAAGATCCTTTTGAGCGATTAGCTATCTTTAAAGATATTTTTAAAACCACGCCCTTGCAGATGCTTTTGCGCGGACAGAATCTCATCGGCTATCGCCACTACGCCGATGATGTGGTGCGCGAGTTTATCACGCTTAGTGCGCAAGCGGGTATGGATATTTTTAGGATCTTTGATGCCTTCAACGACGCGCGCAATCTCAAAACAAGCATAGAATCTGTCAAAAAAAATGGCAAGCACGCCCAAGGTGCGATTTGCTACACGACTTCGCCCGTGCATACCACACAGGGCTTTGTCGCCTATGCTAAGGAATTAGTAAAAATGGGCTGTGATTCTATCGCTATCAAGGATATGGCGGGACTCATCACGCCCTTTAAAGCCTATGAACTCATCAAAGCCCTCAAAGAAGAGGTGGGCGTGAGCCTTAGCTTTCATACGCATTCTACCGCGGGCTTTGCCTTTGGCGCGCATTTAAAGGCGATAGAAGCCGGTGCTGATGTGCTCGATCTCGCTAATTCCGCGCTTGCAGAGGGCACGAGCCACCCCTGCACGCAGTCTATGGTCGCCACGCTTAAAGGCACGCCTTATGATAGTGGCTTGGATCTCGCGCCGATGGAAGAGGCAAGTGAAATCTTGCGTCGCAACCGCCGAAAATACGCGAAGTTTGAATCTGTGTATAACCAAATCGATACACGCGTGCTACTCTCACAAATCCCCGGCGGTATGATCTCTAATATGGCAAACCAACTCAAAGAGCAAAACGCGCTCGATAGAATGGATGAGGTGATGAGAGAAATCCCAAAGGTGCGCGAGGATTTTGGGTTTGTCCCGCTCGTGACGCCCTCTAGCCAGATCGTAGGCACGCAGGCAGTGCTCAATGTCCTAATGGGCGAGCGGTATAAGACAATCACGACAGAAACGCGCAATATCATCAAAGGACTCTATGGTAAAACCCCCGCACCCATCTCCAAAGAGCTCATCACAAAGGTGCTCGGCAATGAAAAGCCAGTCAATGTGCGCCCTGCGGATTTGCTAGCCCCCGAGCTAGAGCAAGCACGCACAGAATCTAAAGAATTTGCCAAAAGCCCCACGGATGTGATCTCATACGCCATTTTTGGCAATATCGCCAAAATCTTCCTACAGGAGCGCAACCAAAACAACCTCCAACCAGAAGTGCTAGAGAATTTTGAAGATAGGGGTGTGGATAAACTCCCCAAAGAATTCGCAATCACCGTCAATGGCGAGCAGTATATTATCAAGATTGAAGGCAGCGGGGAGAAAAATGAGGGCGTGCGCCCGTTTTTTATGCGTATCGATGGGGAGCTTAGGGAAGTGTATGTCGAAAATCTCAATGATACGAGTGCTAAAGATTCACAAGAGCACAAAGCCACGCGCACCGGACTGCCGCAAGCCACGGGCGTGGGACACGCACAAAGCCCAATGCCCGGCACGCTTACCAAAATCAAAGTCAAGCAGGGCGATAGCGTGAAAGTGGGCGATACGCTCGCTATCGTGGAGGCGATGAAAATGGAAAACGAGGTGCTCGCCGCCGTAGATGGCGTAGTCAAGGAAATCTATGCCACCGAGGGTATGCAGGTAGGCACGGGCGTGGCGATTATGTTCATCGGCTAGGCGCGATGGTTTTTCGCGGGTATTGCATTTTTCAGAGCACAAGCGAGGCGTTTGAAGTGGGGAGAATCCTAAGCAGCCCGAGCTTTAGGGAGCTTGGGCTAGTCTTTGAGTATTGTCCCGCGCCGCGCGAGTATTCCACAGACTGCACGCTAGCGCTCTACTTTGAGAGCACAGAGGAAGGCTACACACGCGAGGAGAGAGAATCTCTGCACACACGACTGGATTTGGGACTAAAAACAAAGGGCTGCGCGTGCAAGATCGTGTGTCTCTAAAAGGCAGGATCCAACCCACAGATTTAGCAATAATCACGCAACCCACGCAAACAACATTTCTAAAAATAAGCAAGTCAGAATCTAGGCATTTACACAATCAAAATTTGGTTTCACATTCACAACCTAATCCCACAAATTCTAAAATAATCGCAGAATCTCGTGCAGATTCAGAATCTAAAGAGATTCTAAAAAACGAGCAAGGACAGAATCTTAGTGGCACAAAGTTTGCACAATCCACAGCGCAGAATCTAAGCAATATAGAATCTACAAATCTCCCCACAGATTCACAAACACACAACTAAGACTTATATAAGACAGATTCTAAGACAATCACAGAATCTAAGCAGCACACAATCCACCACGCCCCCAAAAGAGGCATTGCGCAGAGATAGCTAGAAGTTATAAGTGTATCTTATCCCAGCGTTGTAGATTTGGTTGGTGCTCATATCGGTTTTGGAGTTGTTGGGATACTCGGCCCTAGCACTCGCACCAATCACACCAAATCGTGTGAAAAACTCTATCCCATGGTGCTTGCCAAAGAGTGTGCGAAGGCCCAGATTGATACCCAAATCAAAGCCAGAGACATTAGAGAGATTAGAAGATTGTGTGACAATCTTCACAGCACCACTGCTGTGAATCCCCGCTCCAAGAGAGAGTCCAGCAAACCAGCCAGCAGAGACTTGCTCGCTATTATAAAAGGTATTGAGAAAATCCACATTAGCATTGACAAAAAGCGAGTTGAATTGATTGCCGCTACGCGCATCCGCAGTTTGTAGGTAATTTGCCCCATTATTGAGTGCCACATACGCCCTTAGTCCAATATTCTCGCTAAAAAACCACTTGTATCCACCCACAAGCCCATAGCGGAGGTTACCAAACGCATAAGTCCCACTATTCCCGCCACTGTTCTCATATGTCATTTTATTAAGGCTTGTAAGTCCGAGATCTAGCCCCACAAACGCACCGCTCTCTTCTGCCATCACGCCACTGCTTAGCACTAGAGCCACTGCCCCGCTTGTCATAAATTTTTTCATCAAAACTCCT
>NZ_CASDOV010000028.1:0-10598 GCF_949282165.1 uncultured Helicobacter sp.
CTAGAATCTCTGTTTTAGATTCTAAGTTTCTTAGACTCGCATTCTCACGAATATTTTCTAATTTTTTAGAATCTTGTGTTTTATGCGAGAAGGGGTGAGCGAGGCTTAAAATGTGCAGGTATGGGCGAGTGGCTTTGCCACGCGCGCGAAGTCGCTCCCGATTTGGGCGGGCGGGTAAGAACTCTTTAGCCTCCCCTCACCCCGACGACGCTTTTTGCAGGTGCTCCGCACGGGATATTTTATTTGATTTTTGCTGTGCAAAAATGGCAGAATCTAAAGATTGAGAATCTTTAGATTCTGCTTCGGCTCGTGCTTGCGCACGCACTATTTTTTATATTTGGCAAAGCCTCGCTAGGATTTTTTGGCGTTGTGGATTCTGTAAGCTGCTTAGATTCTGAAAAGCTAGATTCTAAGCCTTCCTTAGATTCTGAATCTACTTGAGACTCCACGCTTGGCTTGCCCGGGCATTCTAAGATTTGAGATGAGAAATCGGGGTTGTGCAGATTGGAGGCAAGGGAGTTACCTAGAGGGTAATGACCGCTGCCGACAATCAAACTCCCCGATTTATCGCTCAAAGCTGAATGCCCCAATACAGAATCTAAAAGCTCACACACCAACTCATCCATCCCCCGCATTGCTATCCCCTCACTCCCACCCTGCGGGACAAACAGCACGCGCTCGCCATACCGCGCTCGCTGCTGCGCAAACACCTCGCGCGCGAGAGTTTCTAACTCCGCTACCCTGCTCCCAGCGGGGGCAAACACAAAGCGCACATTGTGCTCTAGCCCAAAGGCGAAGTTCCCCATAGGATTCTCGCGCAAAAACCTCGGGGGTTGGGGCGTGATATACACAAATTCCTTGCCGCGCGCGCTTGTGAGTGCTGCTAAAACCTGCATTGCGTTGGATTGGTTGCCCCCAAAGCTCACAAAAACCTCGTGTTGTGAATCTAAGAGGCTCAAAAACTTGCGCGCCTTGTTGGCATTAAAGCCCGCGATACCAAAATCTAGCAAATCATCGCGCTTGATAACTATCTCTTTGCCACAAAGTGTGATACGCCCCATCGCTCTCCGTTTTGTTTTTCTTTTGTTTTTGCTTGGTATGTTGGCTAATTTACCAAAAAAGAGCTTTGTGCGCACAAAATTTAAAGCTTTATGCGCTACAATTTGGGGCTTGGAAACAACCACCGCAATGCCACAAAGCCAAAGCCTATGGGGTTAGAGGCATTAGCGAAAGCACACAACCCACACAAAGGATTACTATGCTATGCAAGATTCTCACACTCCCCATACGCGCACTGCGCAGGATTTGGCGGCTTTGCGCACCTTGTATCAAGCGCACGAGCAAGCCCACTAATTGGCACAATCTCCGGAGTTTTGAGCCCATATCGCGCGTCTTTGGCTTTGATAGAGGCACGCCCATAGATAGAATCTACCAAGAAGACTTTTTGCGCACCTATGCCGCGCACATACAAGGCGTGGTGTGTGAGATCGCTGAAGATACCTATACCAAAAAATTTGGACACGATATCACGCAATCCCACATCCTGCACTACACGGCGGATAACAAAAAAGCCACGATTGTGGGGGATTTGACAAAGTTTGAGAATCTGCCTCAAGGGATTTTAAACTGCTTTATCTGCACGGTTACGCTGAACTTCATCTACGACTACAAAAAGGCTATTAGAGGGATTTATAATATGCTAATGGGGGGGGGGGGCAGCACTGGTCACCGTAGCTGGGATCGTGCAAGTCTCTCGGCACGATTATGACAACTGGGGAGATTATTGGCGGTTTATGGAAATGGGGATTAAGCGGGATTTTGAGGAAGTCTTTGGCGTGGGAAATGTAGAGAGCGTAGTGTATGGCAATCTCTTAGCACTGATGGCGGAGTTTCAGGGCATAGCCGCAGAGGAGCTCACCCGTGAGGAGATTATGCACAAAGATTTAGAATACCCCATCATCATAGGCATCTTTGCCAAAAAACCAAACTAAAGGAGATAAATGCGACAAACACTGCGCAGCACGCTAAAACAATACATCATTGAGCGACTTTGGCGATTAGAATCTAATAGGCGAGTTTTTGAGGGCAATGCCGCGATTTTAATGCTCCACAGGATCGCGCCCATAGATTCAGCCAAGCTCCCTATCAATGAAGCCCTCAAAGTCTCGCCCGAGTTTTTGCAATCCTTTATCACGGAGGCAAAGGAAAGGGGCTATAGCTTTGTCAGTCTCGATGAGCTCGCACACAACCTCACAGAATCTAAGCCTTTTAGCAAGCTACTATGTATCACGATTGATGATGGTTACAAGGACAATCTCACCTATGGCTATCCTATCTTTGATACGCACCGCGTGCCCTTTTGTATCTATGTCTGCACCTCGTTTCCAGAATCTAGCCACAATATGTGGTGGTTTGGCTTAGAGGATTATCTTTTAGCTAATAAGGGGGGGGGGCAATGCACAGATTCAGCGCATAGACAATGCACAGAATCTAGCGAGCTAGAGCACTTAGAGGAGCTCTTCCTCTCTCTGCGCGCACAGATTATCCAAAATTCTACGAGTTATACAGATTCTTTACACATTTGCCAAAAGCTCGGTATCGCTTACAATCCCCGCACATACGATCTTCTCGCACTGAGCTGGGAGGATATAGCCTATATCGCCAAAAACCCACTCGCCACCATCGGCAACCACACGCACACACACCCTATCTTTAATCGCCTCACACCCCAAGAAATCAGCGATGATATAGCACAAGCCCAAAGGCTTTTTAAAGCCCATAATCTCGCGCCTAGGCATTTTGCCTATCCCTTTGGCGGCAGGATTGAGGTGGATTCTCGCTATTTTGCTATCCCGCGAGAGCTTGGCTTTGTGAGTGCTACCACCACGCGCGCGGGGAGTATCTATCCCGCACACAGAGAGTTTTTGCACGCCCTGCCGCGCTTTATGCTCACAGACACTTTTACCCTGCGGCATATTTATCGCCCTAGACGACGCAAAGTCGTTGTATCTTAAACACAAAGGAGTTATGATGATAGACATAGACTTAAACAAGCTCGAGCTAGATTCAAAGGACAGAGTAGCCCTGCAGACACTGCTAGATTCACAAGATCCAAAGATTAGCGATGATGTGGAGCAGATGTGGTATCTGCTCAATAAAGTCTGGGAGGAAATGGGCTGTGATAACAAAAAGCTTGATTGGGACAAAATCGGGGCGTATTACGCGCATCCGGTGTGGATACTCAATGGGCTTTTCACACAATACGACAAGCTAAGCTTTAGTATCCGAGAATCTATCGCGCGCTATGTGGCTAGCAAGGGATTTGAGAAAATCTGCGATTATGGCGGTGGGTTTGGCACGCTCGCTGGGGAGATTGCCAGAGTCTGCCCAAATGCACAAATTGAGATCTATGAGCCATTCCCAAGCGTGTATGGCAAAAAATATATCCAAAACTTTGCAAATATTAGGTTTGTGGATAGGCTAGAATCTGGGCGGTATGACTGCCTCGTAAGCACCGATGTGCTAGAGCATGTCGATGATCCGATGGCGACCTTTGGGGAGATGTTAGAATCACTAAAGCCCGGTGGCGAGGCACTCATAGGCAATTGCTTTTATCCCGTGATAGAATGCCACTTGCCCAAAAACTTCCATTTTCGCTACACCTTTGACTTCCTCGCGAGATTTTTTGGGCTAAGAAAACTTGGGAAAATAGAGGGTGCGGAATATGTGCAAATCTTTGCAAAAACAAGTAGGGCTTCTAAAATCCTAATTGGGGGGGGGGGCAGCACTGAGCAAAGCTATCTACCCATTTATCCTAGCCCTAGAGCCGCTGCGTCCGCTTGCTAGAATCGCCAAAAGAGCGATCCTAAAACACAGGAAGTGCTAGCATACCGCTCACAACTAGGGCGTTCAAAATATCCACAAAAAACGCACCAACCAAAGGCACGATGATAAACGCCATATGGCTTATGCCATAGTGGTGCGTAACTGCCTGCATATTTACCATAGCCGTGGGAGTAGCACCTAGCCCAAAGCCGCAATGCCCAGCAGAGAGCACGCACGCATCATAATCCCTCCCACAGAATCTAAAAGTAACAAACACCGCATACAAAACCATCACAACCACTTGCGCCACCAAAATCACAACCATCGGCAGTGCCAAGGACATGAGATCAAGGATGTTGATATTCATAAGCGCAAAGGCTAAGAAAAGTGCCAAGCTCACATTGCCCAAAACGCCCATCTCTCTATCAAACACATAATGGATACGGCTTGCAGCGAGGAGATTGCGCAGTGCCGCTCCGATAAAGAGACACCACACAAAAGTAGGGATAGTCAGGGGCGAGCCGCGTAGTGCGTCTGCGATGAGCGTGCCACAAAGCAGGCAAATGGCAATAAGCGCGAGGGATTCTACAAACGAAGTGGCGGTAATGAGCCGCACCTTTTTGGGCTCTTCAAAGATGTTTTCGCGCATATCTTCAAAGTCCTTATTGTGCGCTTTGGGATCGAGTTTGTGGCGTTTCATCAGATAATGCGCCACGGGACCGCCTATGATGCCCCCAGCGATCAGCCCAAAAGTCGCACAAGCCATAGCCACGCCATCGGCGATCGTGAAGTGATACGGAGAGGCTTTAAACACCTCTGCCCACGCAGCTCCGGTGCCGTGCCCTCCGCTCATCGTGATAGAGCCTCCCAAAAGCCCTATGAGCGGATTTACGCCCATCAGCTCGGCAAGGAGGACGCCCACGACATTTTGGGTAACCAAAAGCCCCAGCACCACGAGCAAAAACACGATGAGAATCTTCCCACCTTTTTTGAGCGAGGCAAAATCCGCACTCAAGCCAATGCTCGCATAAAATGCTAAGAGCAGTGGCTCTTGCAGCGACGCATCAAAGCTAATCTTAAAGCCAAAATAATGCGCCAAAATAAAAAGCCCAATCGCCACGATCACCCCACCCACCACTGGTTCTGGGATATTGTAATAGGACAAAAACCCGATTTTAGAGACGATAAACCGCCCAAGGAGCAGGACAATCACCAACGACACCAAAGTGGCATAAAAGTTAAATTCCATAACGCCAATCCTCGCAATACTTGAAAATATAAGGAGCAAAGTATAGCCAAAATCCTCTAAATACTTTGGATTCTGTGATGAATTTAGAATCTGTAAGGTATTTAGATTCCAAATCTGCTTTGAGATTCTCTGTGTTGGGGATTGTGTAGATTGCTAGATTCTGAAAAGTTAGATTCTCTATTTTGTTTTTGTGAATCTTAGAATCTGTGGAACTAGATTCTAAAACTTGCTCTTATGCTCGCCCTAGCGCAAAAGCCCCTTTAGCCAACGCAGGTGTGAATCTCTATAAATGCCAAGCATATAAATAGCCCCAATAGCTAGCGCGCAGCCTATGAGCGTGCGCACATCGGGGGTTTCATCAAGCATAAAAAATGACAGCACAAGCGCAAAGACGGGCACAAGCAGCAAGAAACTCCCGCCTTTATGCACGCCTAGCACCTCTATGCCTTTGTAAAAAATGCTTGTCGCCACCACTACAGAGAGCACACTCACGACCAAAAAGCAAGCCCAAAATACAGAATCTGCCTCCGCTAAACTCGCCCCTATCCCCTCTCCTAGCACGAGATAGGGCACAAAAAGCAATGCGCTCACAAAAGAAACATAGCAATTAAACTGCAAGGGGTGCAAAAGCGCCCTTTTGCTCGTCAGTGTTACCAATGTCCAAGCAAACGCAGCACCGACAAAAAAGAGATTGAAAGGATTGAGCAGTGAGGAAAAATCCTCGATATGGAGCAAAAAAATCCCGGATATGAGCCCAAGAATTAGCCCGAGCTTCTCGCGCGCACTCACATACACGCCGCCAAAAAGCATACTAAGCAATGAGCCAAAAATGGGCGAAAGCGTCGTGGTGATCACCCCCGCGCGCCCCGCGTCGCCAAAGGCGAGTCCTTGGAAAAAGAGCAGGGAATACAGGGCATTGCACACTCCCGCGACGCACACGAGGACAAATTGCGCTCTAGAGAGCCTAAAAGAAATCCTAAAAACTATCATCAAAGGCAGGATACACGCCCACACTAGCGAAAAACGCATAAGCGCGATAAGATAGGGGTGGGCTTGGTGGGTAAGGATCTTTGAGCAGGGCCAAGATAACGCCCAAAGCAGCATAGCAAAAAACATCGCTAATGTATAAAATCGCTCCGTGCGCTCCACGCGCCCTCCTTTGGTATTTTGCGCGATTTGCAGCACTCTTAAAGCCCTAAAGACTTGCGCCCTTAAGCCTTTAGCTGCGTGCGCTCTCCTTTAGAATCTTCAAGCTGCGCGCTGACATTCTCTAGGTAAAACACCACAAAGTCTGGATTATTCACATCTGTATAGATTTGCTTCACAACAGGGTATTTGGCAAACATCGCCTCCTTAGCATCGAGATGCTGGGCTACTCTAGCCTCCCCGCGCAGACGCAAAAAGCTCCCATCTTGCGCGCACGCACAATACTCTATGCCCGGATGGCTTTGGATATGTTTGTAGAAGTTTTTGGTGCTCGCAGTGGCGAAGTAGATTCTGTCATTGTGATAGAGGATACTCTGCACAGGGCGCACTCGTGGATTGCCACAAGTGCCCTTAGTGCTCAAAAAGCCCAATCCACAACTATCGATAAACGCCACGACTTGGGCTAAGGTGCGCATACTACTTCACCGCACCAAGTGCCGCGTCGTAGTTTGGCTCATTAGTTATCTCGCTCACGACTTCTTTATGCACGATTTTGCCACTTGGATCCACCACAAACACCGCGCGTGTGAGCAACCCCGCTAGTGGAGAATCCGCTAGCACCACGCCATAAGCCTCTCCAAATGCCTTAGCCCTAAAATCACTCAACGCCACGACTTTGTCAATCCCCTCTGTGCTGCAAAATCTCCCCTGTGCAAAAGGCAAATCAAGCGAGATGACAAACACCTCGGTATTGGGCAGGCTCGCGGCTTTTTGGTTAAATTTGCGTGTCTGTGTAGCGCACACGCCGGTATCCAGTGAGGGCACGACATTGATGATTTGGTATTTACCACTTGCTCCGCCCACGCTTTTTGCACTCAAATCCCCCGCGACAAGCTCGACTTTGGGCGCGCTATCGCCCACATTGACTTCTTTACCTTTTAGTGTGGCAGCATTGCCATGAAATGTAACAGACATTTTCTCTCCTTAAAATTTATTATTTGGAAGTAGCCTTAAGTAAAACCTTGCTACAATCCAAGCCTTAGATTTTATAAAGGGATTTTAATTGAATCGTAAATCATACCTGCTTGATACTTCCGTGATTTTAGACGACATACAAAACATCGTGTATCTCTACCAAGACGGGGCAAACACCCTCTACCTCTCTGACACTATCATCGATGAGCTTGATAAGAAAAAGGAATTGATGAATGAAATGGGGTATTTTGTGCGCGAGTTTTTTCGCAATCTCTACACGCCCGAGGATTCTAACACTGCTATAGAATCTAAGCAATCTAAACCTTTAGATTCTAGCCAAAGCACCCTAAGCACGCACAGCGATAATGAAAATACAGAATCTAGCACTAGCATTCATAAGCCTCTAGGCTCAAATGAGGTTTTGGATTCTAAAAAATCCCCTGTATGTGCGCGCAGCGTAAGCATAGAGGATTTACTCCTCGCAAGCGGCAAGCAATTTTCACAGAGTGAAAATACAGAATCTAGTTCGGTGTATAGAAAAGGTATTAGCCCAAGTGGCGTGCCTGACGCGCTGACACCAAGCGACACTTTAGATTCTAAAAAATCCTCTGTATGTTCGCGCAGCGGAGCGAGCGAGGATTTACTCCTCGCAAGCGGCAAGCAATTTTCACAAAGTGAAAATTGCAATAAACATAACGACTACATCAGACAAATCTATTTTTTGCACAACTCCCGCCATATCCCCATCACGCTCATTTATCGCCCGCATTATGACATACCCTATGAGGAGCGCAGCCTCAATGACACCAAAATCATCGCGATTGCCAAAGACTACAATCTCACGCTTCTAACCAACGACATCTCGCTAAAAATCCGCGCCCTCACGCAAAATCTAAACGCCCAATCACTCTTTAGAAACCGCGTAGAAAATCCCGAAAAAATAGACTTTTGGCAAACATTTGAGATTCACAAAGATGAGAATCTAAGCGCGCTAGAATCTAGCGAGGCATTTAGTAGGCTAAAAAATTGGAGCTTGCTAGAGCTCATCGAGCTTGATAATACCGATAGTTCAATGTATCGCACGGGCAAAAAAAGCTTTGGCTTTAAAATCAATGGAAAATGCGAGATAGCCAACCTCGATGAGATGATTCAGGACAACAAGCCCTACATCACGCCCGCAAACTTGGAGCAAAAAATGCTCTATGCGATGCTGCTACACCCCAAAAATCTCATCAGTATCGTTACAGGAGCCACCGGCAGCGGCAAGACGCTCATCGCGCTGCAAGCGGGGCTAACCCTGCTCAAAAACGGCAGTGTGGAGGGTATCATCTACCTGCGCAACACCGTCACAGCCACCGACAAAGAAGCCGAGCTAGGATTCCGCAAAGGCGATGAGAGCCAAAAGCTAAGCTATTTTATGTATCCACTCTATAGCGCGATAAATTGTATGATTGACAAGCTCCAGCAGGGCTCGCTGGCTAAGCGCATAGAATACCGCGGCGAAGTCAAAAGTATCGAAAAGATGGAAGCCACCGAGTATTTTTTGCAAAAGCACAAGATCGAAGTGCTAGACATCGCCCACGCGCGCGGCATTACCATTGCTAATAAATTCATCATCTTTGATGAAGTCCAAAACGCCTCAAACGCGACGATTAAGCTCATCGGCACGAGGGTTGGCGAGGGAAGTAGGATCGTGTTTTTGGGGGATTGGGCGCAGATAGATCACCCATATCTTAGCAAATTCCGCAATGGCGCGCTAAGCCTGCTCCAAAAAGCCGTAAGCGATGATATGATAGCCGCTATGCAGCTACGCCAAACCATACGCAGCGACATCGCGCGGTGGTTTGGAGATTTTGAGTAACTCTAGCCAATCGCCTTTGTTTTGTGCGCTAAGATCCCTGCGAGATTGAGTGCGAGCGCCACGCACAGCACGAGGATAATCCCATATGTGTAGCTCCCGGAGTGATCGTATAAAAATCCTATGATAAAAGGACCGCTAGCAGCTATGAGGTAGCCAAAGCCCTGCGCCATAGCTGAAAGCTTCGTAGCCACGGCTACCGAGTCACTTTTTTGGGAGATAAAGAGCAGCGCGAGCCCAAACACCCCGCCCATAGGTATCCCAATACACACGATAGCCACATACATCGCCCATTCACCCTCCCCAAAGAGCACGCACGCATACCCCACCACATACAAGCTACACAAAAACGCCATATAGAGGCTTTTGTGCTTCTCGCGCAGCACCCCTAATAGCAGCGGACCAAAAAACGCCACGGGCACGCACACAAACTGCGAATACAGCAAAATCTTAGCACCATATTCTAGCCCATAGCCCTTGTGTGCGATGATGGCGGGCAGCCACGCAAAGGTGCTATATGCCAAAAACCCCTGCAAACCAAAGAAAATCGTGATTTTCCACGCGCTCACCTCACGCATAAGGCTTTTTGCGTATTTTTTGCGCACTTTGGTGCGTGAGATTCTGTGGTTGCGTATCTCTGGGAGGTAGAGCAGGAGGGCGAGGGTGCTAAAGATGAGCCAAAACGCCAAGGCGTGCGGCACGCCAATGCTATGGGCGAGCGGCAGGGCGAGCCATATGCCAAGCACGGAGGAGAAATTGAGCACAAACGAATACAGCGCCATCATCGCCGTGGTTTTTTTGGGAAACTTCTTTTTGACAAAGCCCGGCAGCAGCACATTTGCCACCGCTATCCCCGCACCGATAAACGCCGTGCCTACAAACAATCCCCCAATACCTCCATAACTACGCACAACCTCGCCCAGCGCGATAGCACAAAGCGCGCTAAAGAGAATTTTGATATTAGAAAAATACGATACGATAAACGAAATGCTCCCAAACGCCACGATAGGAATCGCGCTCAAAAGCCCAAAGGTAGCCGATGAGATGCCATAATGCTCCTTGATACTCTCCACCATAGGACCTAGCGCGTTGATGGGCGCGCGGAGATTGAGCGAAATCGCCACGAGTATGGCTAAGCTTAGCCAAAAATACCATCTTTTAGACATTATGCCCTCCTATTTAATGCAAGTTTTGCTAGGGCAAAACTTGTTATCGCTCGTGGGGAATAAATCCCCACTTCGCTCCGCTGCGCGTTCATACACTGCATTTTTAGAATCTAAATCGCGTCTTAGTGCCGCCACCTCATCAACGCGACTTGAGCTAACACCTTTTCTATAAACCGAGCTAGATTCTATCAGAATGCGTTAGAGAATCTAAGAAACTCAGCAGAATCTAAAGATTCTAAATCTTTAGATTCTGCCATTTTTGCAGAGCAAAAATCAAATAAGATATGTAGCGCGTCAGCGCATACCGACACTCGCCCGCTTCGTGGTGTGCAATCGTTGGAGCAAGGAGGCAGTAGTGCCTCCGCAACGATTGCGCTAG
>NZ_CASDOV010000028.1:10625-13647 GCF_949282165.1 uncultured Helicobacter sp.
ACCCCTTTTTGCGAAAAAACAAAACGATTTTGAGAATCTAGGAAGTATTCGTGAGAACACGACTCTAAGAAACTTAGAATCTACAGAATCTAGCGCGGAGATTCTAAAAAATGGGCAAGGACAGAATCTAAGTAATGTGGAACTTGGGGAAACTAAAGTAGATTCACAATCTAGGGCATTTACAGAATCTACTTCCACAGATTCACAAACACAAAGCCAAGCCCCAAACAACGCACAAAGACAGAATCTAAACCCCAAACAATCCACACAATCCCCAACACACAGAGAATCTCAAAGCAGATTTAGATTCTAAAATCATCACAGATTCTAAAAAGCTAGATTCTACAATTGCCCAGCACCATTATGCCGCCACAATCATCACAAACCCCTGCCGCGTGCCACTTCGCACAAAAGCACCAAAGCAGTGCTATAATACCAAAAACAAAAGTAGGGGCAATGCGCGCAAAAACTTACCAAATGAAAGTTTTGAAAATCTCTCTATGCTCTATCGCTCTGCTGTGCGTGCTTATCGCGGTATATGGCGTGCATAGATTCTATGCGCTCGATTCTCTGCTTGCCTCCCTCACTAGCCCCACCTCAAAAGATCCCTTTCAATCCCAATATAGCAAAATCCTCCTAGATCGCAATGGCGAGCTTCTAAGCGTGTTTTTAAACCCAAATGAGCAATGGCATATCAAATCCACTAAGCCCATACCCCAAAAGCTCCAAATCGCGGTGCTAGAGTATGAGGATAGGCGGTTTTTCTCCCATATCGGCGTCGATCCCCTCGCCATTGCGCGCACTCTGCGGGATAATCTCTCGCGCAGCAAGCGCGCGGGGGCTAGCACCATCACTATGCAGGTGGCAAAATCCCTAAATCGCCAGCCCCGCACCTACAAAAACAAAATCGATGAAATGCTCTACGCCCTGCGGCTTGAGCGCCTCTATAGCAAAGATGAGATTTTGCAAATGTATCTCAACAACGCCTCCTATGGGCGCAATATCATCGGGTATAGCGGCGCGCTCCTGCTGTATTTTGGGCTAGAGCCCTCGCACGCCCAGCAGCTCACTTGGGCGCAGGCAGCACTTTTGGCAGTTTTGCCAAACGCTCCGGGGCTCATCAACCTAGAAAAAAACCCAAAAGCCCTAGAACGCAAGCGCAACGCCCTCCTGCAACGCCTGCACGACAAGGGGCATTTTTCGCGTGAAGTCCTCTCCCTAGCCCTTCGTGAGCCACTCCCCCACCAAATCCAATACCGCACAAACCTCGCGCCACACCTCGCCCTACGGCTTATAAGAGAGTCCAAAAATGCGGATTCTGCGATTTTATCAAGTAGCATAGACAGACAGATTCAGCAACGATTTGAATCCCGCGCCAAGCAATACGCCGCGCTTTTACAAAAAGAAGGGATTGCTAATCTAAGCGCGCTCCTTGTGGATACACAGAGCAAGGAGGTGCTCGCCTATGTGGGCTCACAAGATTTTTTGGACATACAAAATTATGGGCAAATCGATGGTATCCTAGCCCTGCGCTCGCCCGGCTCCACGCTCAAGCCCCTGCTGTATGCGCTAAGTATCGATGAGGGGCTCATCGCGCCCCACTCCAAGCTCATCGATGTGCCGATGTTTTTTGGCACCTTTGCGCCCCAAAATGCCTCTAAGAAGTATTATGGGCTCATAAGCGCACAAAGCGCGCTACAAAAATCGCTCAATATCCCTTTTGTGCGGCTTTTGCAAGAATATGGCTATGAGAAGTTCTTTTTCACACTCAAAGACATTTTGCATTTTAGCGACACTAACTACACGCGCTATGGGCTCTCTCTCATCTTAGGCACTAAGGAAATGAGCGTGGAGCAAATCGCAAAAATCTATCTGGGCTTGGGAAATTATGGGGTGTTTGAGGATTTGCACTATCAGCGCGATGAGCGCCTTGCAAATAAGCGGTTTGTGAGCGAGGGGAGCGCGTATCTCACGCTTAGGGCGATGGAGCAGCTCTCGCGCGTGGGGCTTGAGAATCTGCACAAAGACAAAAAGATTTTTGCGTGGAAAAGCGGCACGAGCTATGGGCTAAAGGACGCGTGGGCAGCGGGTACATCGCCGCGATACACGCTTGTGGTGTGGGTGGGGAACTTCACTGGCGAGCCAAATGCCAATCTCTTTGGGGCAAGAAGCGCGGGGGGCTTGCTCTTTGAGCTGCTTGGGGAGCTAGAGGGGCTAGATTCAGACTTTAGCGCGCGGGGTGTGCGCCCTATCGCACTCGATTCGCTCACGGGCTATCGCCTAACCCCCGAGCTAGAATCCCTCGCCCTCCCCGCACTCCACGCCCTCTACCCTACCCACGCCCTGCCGCTGCGCCCCTCGCCATTTATCAAGGTGTTTTGGAGCGATGCGCAAGGCAGGGAGCTGCACTCGCTTGATAGCGGGTTTGAGAGCGCGAAGCAAACTTGGGGCGTGGAGCTGCCCACAAATGTTTTGTATTATTACAACACGCAGCATATCGACATCGCCTCGCACCTCAAAAGAGCCTCCAAACAAAGCAGAGTGCTGAAGTTTATCTACCCCACCGATGGCTTAAAAATCATCGAGCCCATCGACTTTGAGGGCAGGCAAAACCTCATCGTGCGCCTTGCAAACCTCAAAAACCAGCAGTTTTTCCTCTATGTGGATTCAGAGCTGCTCCCCACGCCGCAAAGCACGAGCTTTACTCTCACGCTCACGCCGGGTATGCACCATCTCTATATCATCGGCGAGGACGGCGCGCAAGATTCTATAAATTTTGAGCTCGTGCGCTAAGTGGTGGCAATGCAAGTCTTTGCTATGGGAATTGCCATCGGGCCTTGGGACAGAATCTACAATTTAATGCAAGTTTGTTGCACAAACTTGATACCGCTCGTGGCAAGTGAATTGCCACTCGCTCCGCTTACGCGAACATACACTGCGTTTTCTAGCAAGGTTACAGAATCTCTTAGTGTAGCCGCGTCAGGAACGCCGCTTGGGCTAGCACGTTTTCTATAAATTTAAT
>NZ_CASDOV010000029.1:0-10327 GCF_949282165.1 uncultured Helicobacter sp.
CGCAAAAATGGCAGAATCTAAAGCTTTAGAATCTTTAGATTCTGTTTAGGCATCGTGCTACCACACGCACTATGTATGTTATTTGGCAAAGCCTCGATCCATTTATGATAGATGAGTTGGCAAAAAACAATGAAGACTTTGAAAATTTTTTGGACTTCATATTTGAGAATAGAGGATTGACAAAATTTGTTTTTGATGAAGTTCTTAGTGATGAAAAGCTCAAAGCCTATCTCTAAAAGCACTAAGATTCTAAACTAAACACAAACTCACTTACCGCAGCTCTGGATTTGCGGTATTACAGAATCTAGCTACCTAGATTGAGATTCTGTAAAATTAACTCCAAGCAAATACTAGATTCTGCTAAGCTAGATTCTATCTCCTCATAGCCCCTAGCTTGCGCAAAACCCCTTGATTGTCTAGCTGTGGATATGCCGGCTGGGCAATGCAAAATCTCGTGCGCTATCCACACGCCTACCCGCGTAGTTGCTCAAGCCGCTCGCGCTTAGAGCCAATATCGGTAATTTGTATCCCAAAGTTTCCATCCACTATCACCACTTCCCCGCGCGCTATGACTTTGTCATCTACCAAAATCTCTAGCGGATCGTTGGCAAGCTGGTTTAGCTCAATCACGCTGCCTATATCCATAGAAATCACATCTTTTAAGAGCATTTTTTTCTGCCCGATGCGCACCTTGACATTGAGGCGGACATCTAAAATCATACTGATATTTTTAAACTCCGTGGCAGAGAGCGCGTGGGATTCTGGAGCTTGGGGCTCGCTGTTAGCCGCCTTTGGCTCAAAAAGCTGCACAAAAGATTCTGAAGCGAGCAGGATAAAATCTGCATTAATAGAATCTAGTGAAAAATGAAAGATATAGGCTTTTTGGAATCTACTCAAATCAATGCTTTGTTGGATAAAATCCATTTGTGTGCAGGTAAAGCTTAGCTTAGGCAAGTCTTTTTGTGAGCCTAGATTGGTCGCAATCGCCCCAAAGATATTAGACACAATCTCTTTGAGCGCGTCGAGATCATCGCCACTTAGCTCCGCCTTGCTCTCGCCCTCGCCCCCTAGCATCATATCCGATAGTGCGCTACCCATATCTGCGGGGATCACTACTGCAAGCTCGCCACTGCCCTCCCCGCTAGCTGTGAGGTAGGCTATGCCATAGCTTGGCGGGAGCATATCGAGGCTGACATTATTGTCGCGCGTGTGCTCCACACTTGCGTTGCGCCCCATTAGCCCCTCGATGGTGGCGGTTGTCTCGGCGATTACCAAATCAAGAAACTGCTTCATACTCTCTCCTATTCACTCTCTTCTGCCTCGAGATCGATGACTTTGTTTTTGCGCTGTGCTTCGAGCATCTCAAGCACTTCTTTGACATAATCTTTTTCGGTTTTGATCACTTCTTTGATGCAGATTGTTTTGCGATAACGCTGCAAGCCAATCGTGGCGATGTATTTTTCCCTGCCATCGATACACACACGCACCGTATCATCAGCCACGCTATCAAGCCGCACGATATCGCCCACTTGCAGATCGAGCACTTCGCGCAGCGTGAGATCCGTCTCGCCAATGAAGGCAGAGACGACGACATTCGCCCCCGCCACGAGGGCTTGGAGCTCTTTGTTGCGCGATTTTTTGGAGCTGGTATCGCTTAGCATTAGATCGCGTGTGGCTAGGCGAGAGAGCACCGTCTCAAGCGCGATTACGGGATAGCAGATATTCATCATACCACTAGAATGCCCGATGATAATCTCCATTACCACCATAATCACGATTTCATTTTGCGCCACGATTTGCACGACATTGGGGCTAGATTCTTTGGCATCGATACTTGGGAAAATATCCGTAACCGAGCTCCACGCCTCCTTGAGATTTTGCATCATTTGGCGCAAAATCGTATCAAGCAAATTGAGCTCTATATCGCTAAACTCCCGCGCGTTTTCATACGGATCGCCCTTGCCACCTAGTAGCCTATCTATCATTGGAAAGGCAATACTTGGATTTATCTCTAGCACGCCGCTGCCTTCCAGTGGCTTCATTGAAAAGACATTAAAGCTCGTGGGGCTAGGCAAACTCATCAAAAATTCCCCATAAGTCATCTGATCCACGCTATGGAGCTGAATCTCCACGATAGAGCGCATCACGGCTGAAATCTGCGAGGAGAGCGAGCGCGCCATTTTGTCGTGGATACTCTTAAAGGCGCGCAGTTGCTCCTTGCTCACGCGATTTGGGCGTTTGAAGTCATAGAGCGTTACTTGCTTTTGGTGGAGGACATCTTCTTTTTCTAAACTCTCGGCGTCGCCGCCATCATCGACTACCTCTAGGAGCGCGTCTATCTCTTCTTGACTTAGGATATCAGCCATTGACTTCTCCTAGCGCGAGGCGCACCTTTTTGATCACTTCTTTTGAGATTTGTGAGATTCTGGATTCTGTAATGCCCAAAATCTCGCTAATCTCCTTAAGGCTTAGCTCCTCGAAATAATACAATTGGATAATCATCTGCTCTCTTTGGCTTAGCCCCTGCAAAATCCTAGCAATAATCTCGATGAGCTCCTCTTGCTGCAAATCCTCTAGGATATTATCCCCGATAATGGCGTTGTATTGTTCATCGATGGGCACGAGCGCGTAGATATCGCTTGCCATACGCGCTTCTTTGACTTTTGAGACTTCTTCATTGAGCACCTTAGCGAGATACTCATCGCTTGGTTCTTCTTGGTATTGGTTGAAGTATTTAGAGACTTCAGAATCTATGCTTTTGACAAGCTTTCTATTAGAGCGCGAGAGCACATCAAGCGAGCGCAGATAATCTAGCATTGCACCATTGACGCGCGTCTTGGCAAAGCCCCAAAAGGAGTCGTTAATCGAGCTATCATAACGCCTCGCAAGCTTTACGAGCTCTTCTGCCCCGATAGAGACTAAATCCATCACATCAATCGAGCTTGGTAGCCGCTCTTTGAGGCGAAACGCCATCGCTTTGACAGCCGGCAAATACTGCGTAGCAAGCTCATCTTGAGCAAATTTAAGATTCTGATTATAAGCGTCTGCTCTCTTTGGCATACCTGCTACCTTTTGTATCGTATTTTTGGGCTTTTAGGCATTGGCACTCTCTTCCTCGTGATCGGATTCTATGCTTTTTAGGAATGTGCGGATCTTTGCCACCTCGCGTTCGCGCTTGTCAAACTCTAGGCGGTAGTATTCTAGGTTTTGCTCTAGCTTGTCTTTTTTCACACTCGATCTGCTAAAGTCCAAAAACCAAAAATACAGCGCGATACTCACAGCGATAATGAGGTAGATTCCAATGGTGGTAATGATCGTCCAAATAACCATAAACGCGGGATCTTCAAACTTCACAATCGAAAATGCAAGTCCGATAAAAAACCCAGAAACAATGCCAAAGCTCATATAATTATCAGGCTTCATCGCTCCCCCACCTACAAATAGCCAAGCATTCTTTTCAAAAAAGAGCCCAATGCGCTTTGGGATTGTGAAAGCATATTTTGTTCCATAGAAAAGAGCTTAGATTCTAAAGCGAGGAGCTGCCCCACGATCTCATCAAGCTGAATCTTTGGGGGCGAGAGAGGCTGGGCTTTGTAAAACAACTCTCTAGCGCGCGTGGCTTGTGAGATGACTTGGCTTTGGGCTAAAAATCCTAGATAATGCAAGTGCAGCGAGGGTATCCTCTCTAGTGCCACACCGCGTATGCGCTCATACACTGCCTTAGCCTCTTTGGGGCTTTGTGCCATATTGATGATGAGCGCGATATCGTCTTTGCTCTTAGCATTTAGCTTGATAGTGGCATACGCATCGGTGAGCGCGGAGGGATCGCGCATCGTAACGACTATGAGCATATCACTAGCGTCCAAAAATCGCTGCGTTACACCACCTATGCCCGCACCCGTATCGATGAGCATATACTCGATAGAATCTAAAATATCACTCTCTTCTACAAATCGTTCCAAAACCCCGGTATTGGCGTATTTTAGAATCTCATCGCCGCTATCGCCCGGAATGAGATAGAGCCCCTGCTCGATGGTATGCACCACTTTATTAAACCCCACTTCGCCCCTAAGCGCGTGCAGGATATTGTAGGGAGTTTTCACACCAAAGATAAGATCGAGATTTGCTAGCCCGATATCCGCGTCAAAGACTGCGACTTTTTTGCCCCTTTTCCACAACGCGTAGGCGAGATTGGCACTTATGCTGGATTTGCCCACGCCACCCTTGCCACTTGTGATCGCCACAAAGCGCGTGGTGCTATGCTGCCGCTTAGATTGGGATTGGACGAGCTTTTGGAGGGCGCTGGCTTGGTGGGCTTGCATAGCACTTCCTAGAGGTTTTGCTTCTCTTGAGGCTTCCTAAAGCCCTCTAGTAGGCAATCCACGAGATAATCATTTGTCGCCACAAGCAGATCGTTTGGCACGCTCTGCCCGATAGAGAGGTAGCTCACGGGCTTTTTGGTTTCATAGATGAGTGAGAACATATTGCCAAAATTTCTACTCTCATCGAGTTTGCTAAAGATGAGTGTATCAAGCTCCAAGCTCCCGCTAAATGCACTATAAGTATCGCGCAAGTCCTCGTATTTGGCATTGAGCGCGAGCACGAGCGAGACATCGATTTTGTAGTCGTTGTTGATATAGCTTTTTAGCATTTCAAGCTTTTGCTTGTCGTGCTGGGAATGCCCGGCGGTATCGATGAGGATATAATCACAATGCCTTAGTGAATCTATTGCCTTGCCAAACTCATCGGGTTCGACTACCGTATCGATACTAAGGCGCATCATACGCGCATACGCCATTAGCTGATCGACTGCGGCGAGGCGATAGGTATCAAGCGTGATGATACCCACTTTGTGGCGTTTTTCCATCATCAGCGAGTAGCGCGCGGCGAGCTTGGCTAAAGTCGTGGTTTTGCCCACACCCGTGGGACCCACAAGCATCATTATGCGCTTTTGTCCCACTTGGAGATTCTCACTCCGACAATAAATCATTTTGCGCAGCACCTCGCGAAAATACCGCTTTATCATCGTGGAGTTTTCACGCATTCTTAGGGGCATAAGCTCAAGGCTTAGGCGCATAATCATATCCAAATGCTCTTTGTTCATACCGCTGCTTTTGGCGATTCTATAAATCTCTGCAAATTCTTGGGGTATGTTTAGCCCCTCTGGCGCGCGCTCCTCCCAAAACATATTTTGGATAATCTTCATCTTGTCATTAATCTTATCAAGCTCTTGGCGGATCTCTCTAAGCTCACCGCGCTCTAGGTTTGCTTGGTTTATGCGTATGCGCTGCATATCTTCGATTTTAGAATCTACATCTTTTTGGGAGAGATTTACCGGAGCGGCGGTGGCAGCACTTTTGTAGGGATTGGCATTGGGGAGGTTGTTTGCGACTTTTTGGGGCGTTTGGGGCGGCGTGCTTGGGAGCTTGGTGGGGACATTGGCAATCTGTGAGATCTCACGCACCGCGTCACTTAGCTGCAAGCTCACTTCATCAAGCCCTTTTTCTTTTTCCTCGCGCTTTTTGGCAAGCTGGCGTTTGGCGATCTCCTCTAGTCGCTGCTGCACGCTATTTTGCACGATATTTTGTGAATCTAGCCCCTCACTCGCAGGTATATCTTCATCGACCATTACCGTCATTTCATACAATCCCGCTTGGTTGAGCGATTTTTTGCGCACTTCCTTTGTCTGCACGACTTGCGCGTCCTCTCCGAAGCTCTCTCTAGCCTTTTTCATCGCTTCTGCAGGAGTTTCTCCCATAAAAGTGTGTAGTTTTTTTGCCATAACGCCCCTTTAGTCAGTCTTTAGAGAGAAAACTCATCGGAATGCACACGCTCTCTCGGTTTTGCCAATGTGAATGCGGGATTGTAAGATAAGCTCGCTTTAAAATCAATTTGTTAAAAAAAATTATATCGATATCGAGGATTCTCGGGGCGTTTTTGAATGCGCGTTTTTTGGGACGCCCAAAGCGTCTCTCTAGGTAGAAAATAAGCGCATAAATCTCGGTGAGGTTGTGCGTGGTGTGAAGCAAAAGCGTGGCGTTATAAAATGGCGGCTGGCTTACAAATCCAAACGCGGGATTGTGCAGGAGCGGGCTAGATTCTATATACGAGATTTTGGGATGAGTGCGTAAGATTCTAAAGAGGTTTTTAAACGCCCTAAGTGTGCGGGGTTGGTTGCCGCCTATGCCGAGCAGGATTTCATTATGTGGGGCTTGATGTGGAGATTTGGTGTGCGTATTTTTGTGTAAGAAAGTCTTAGGATAGCAGCAGCTCGCGCTTAGTGTGAGATTCACGCCAAACCTTTTGTGATTATTTGTAAAAAGCAAATACAATTATAGGCTAAATTTTTAAAGCAAGGAATGTGTATGAAACCCTTTGGCAAAGTCCTCCTTTGGCTCGCTATATGCGCGAGTGTAGCCCTAAGTGCTAGTTTTGAAAATAAGCTCACCGCCCTTATCAAGCAGCGCACCTCCCAAGATGTCAAAGTCCTAAGCGTGCGAGATCTCAAAAGCTCTGAATCTCTTAAGCTCGTAATTGTGCAGACAGGCGACCTCAAAGTCCCATTGTTTGTCACAAGCGACGCGAGTTTGGTGTTTGGCGCGACAAATGTCTTTTTCTCCCAAGATCTCACGGATTCTGTGGATGTGGCAAACTTCATCAAGCAGACCCAAGGCAATAACCAAAAAGCCGATGGCAAGGATATCGCCAAGCTTTTCCAATCGCTCAAAGATCACGAGATGGTAATGCTCCCCTCATCAAATCAATCCTCAAAAATTACCTATATCATCGCAGATCCCAACTGCCCGGGATGCCAAAAAGAGATCCAAAGCCTCCAAAGCCGCTTAAAAGATAGCAATGTGTATGTGGTGCTTGTTGGATTTTTGGGCAAAGATTCTGCGCTCAAATCCTCTATGCTGCGAGAGCGGCTAGCCGCCCTGCCCGATACACAGGCAAAAGTCGCCCTGCTCCAAGAGGTTTTCAAAAAAGGCTATGAACTGCCAGCAAAATACCAAAATGATGATTTTAGCGATATTTTGAATCTCAATGAGCGCGTGAGCGCGGCGGGTGTGAAGTCTGTGCCCTATATCTATGAGAGAGAGCACTAAAGCCTTTTTTTACCTTAAGCGCGTTACAATTTTAAGAAATTAGCCCAAGGAGATTCTATGAGATTAAAAGCCCAGCACGCCCCATATATCGCAAATAAAGTCGCCCTAGATTTGGCGAATGCGAGTTTTGTAACCCTTAGCGGCTCTCTAGAATCTCTAAGCGACATCGCACTGCGTGTATTGCAAGAAAATATCCAAGCCGAGCGCGCTATCGATGAGAGAGCCAGAGAGATACTCGAGGAATACACTGATGAGATTGAAGTGTATCGAATGGATGAGAGCGATATGTTTAGAATGTTTAAACGCCAAATCGCGCAAGAAAAGAATTTTTCACTCCGATGGGACGAGCGTTGCAGCGATCTCTCACATCAGATTCTAGCTAGCCTCTTAGAAGAGGATGCCATCGACTTTAAGGTTTCAGACATCATCATCAAAAACATTATCCACAAGTCCATCAACGAGTATTCCAAAATCTATGAGAGGAGCGAGGAAGAAGTGCTCAAAAAACTTGAGAAATACAAGCGAAAGCTTGTGTATGGGAGCGAGGAATATGAGATCGTGTTTGCCAAACTCTATGAAGAGGAATTGCGCAAGAGAGGGCTTGCCTAATGCCGACATCAAGCCCCTCGCAAGCTAGCACAGCAAGCAATCTCCAGACAATCTCTCTGTATTTTGAAAACGGCGTGTTTTTGCAGGCTAAGAGCTTTGGCGCAGAGGGCAGTGCAGTGGGCGAAGTGGTGTTTAACACCTCGCTAAGCGGCTATGAGGAAATCATCACCGATCCGAGCTATGCGGGGCAGTTTATCACATTTAGTATGCCAGAGATTGGCATCGTGGGTGTGAATCCCCAAGATACAGAATCTAGGCAGATTTTTTGCAAGGGCGTGATTGTGGCAAACTACAACGACTTTTACTCAAACTTCCGCGCCACGCAGTCGCTAGGGGAGTTTCTCAAATCCCAAAATATCATAGGAATCTGCGGCGTGGATACGCGCGCGCTTATCAAAATGCTCACCAAACAAGGCTCTATGATGATGATAGCTAGCACGCAGCTACACGACGCCCCATCGCTCGCCGCCAAGTTAGCAGCCGCACCCCATATCCAAGACATCAATTATATCGAGCAAGTCTCCACGCCCACGCCCTATACGCACCAAGATTCTGTCTTTAGCTTTGAGAGCTTTAGCTATGAGAAGCCCAAGTGGGATAAGAAGATTGTCGCTATAGATTTTGGTATCAAGCGCAATATCCTAAATGAGCTCAACGCCGTGGGGCTAGAAGTCGAAGTGATTCCTTATAACTTTAGTGCTAGCGAGGTGCTTAGGCGATATGAGTGCGGCGAGATAGGCGGGGTGTTTCTCTCCAATGGACCGGGCGATCCGCTCGTGCTCACAAAGGAAGTTGAGCAGATACAAAAGCTCATAGATTCAGGCATTCCTATGTTTGGAATCTGCCTAGGACATCAGCTCTTAGCCATCGCGCACGGCTTTAGGACATTTAAGCTAAAATTCGGACATCACGGAGGCAATCACCCCGTAAAAAACCTCATCACCCAAGAAGTCGAAATCACCGCGCAAAACCACAACTACTCCGTGCCAGATTCTATAGAATCTATTGCGCAGGTTACGCACAGAAATCTCTTTGATGGCACGATTGAGGGGCTTAGATACCACAACAAGCCCATCTTTTCTGTCCAGCACCACCCAGAGGCGAGCCCGGGACCTAAAGAGGCGCGCAGACTTTTCGCCGAGTTTGCGGCGATGGTGCGCGATCGAGCCTAAGCCTCGGACTAGATTCTAGGGCTAGCGCACGACTTTACAAAATTTTTAAAAATACCTTATGTGTTTTTAATCTATAATCCCACCCTTTGCTTTTAGTATCGCATATTGCTTTTTGACGCAGGAGGGGGAATGATGAAAAGTATCAAATCAAAACTATCACTTATTGTTGGCGTTACGCTAGCTATCTCACTTATTATTTTGGCCACCATTGGTTTTTATTTTACCAAACAGGACTTGAGCACTTTTATCCTCAAAAGCGAAAAGGAAAATGTCGCAGCGGGCTATATTTTGTTTGAAGGATTCAAAACCGCGCACACCGAGAGTCTTAAGAAAATGGCACCTTTTGTCGCGCAGATACCAAGAGAGAAGTTTGCAGATCGCGAGGCTTTGGGCGAGGAGCTAGGCAATATGCTCGTAGCCGTGCGTGCCGGGGGCAATGCTCTAGCGGCGTATGTGGGGCTTCCTGATGGGAGTATGATCACAAGCGATCCGGTGAGTGATGAAGAGCACAAAAGCTTCCGATGGCGCGGAGCAAACACGGCAGATTCTGCTTACAACGCCACGACAAGGGAATGGTATAAGGGCGCGGTGGAGAAAAAGGGCGTGTATGTAACCGATGTGTATGAAGATAGCGTGACCAAGCTCCCATCTTTTACTTACTCCATACCGCTTTATCAGGGCGAGAGGCTGCTAGGTGTGCTTGGCTTTGACGCGCTGCTCACCGATATACAGACAGATTTTGAAAAGCTCAGAGGCAGGGTTTTTGTCTTTGGCAAAGATCAAATACCCTTTGTTGCTAGCGATCCTGATATACTTATGAAGAGCACACCAAATATACCTATACTCGCGGATATGCACAAAAAGTTTGGGGATCTCAATGAATTTTTCTACACGCGCCTTGATAATGGCGATGAGAGGTTTGGGGTGTGCCAAAGTATCAAGGGGGATTTTGAGTATCTCATTTGCGGAGCGGGCTCGGTAGAGATCATCAACGCGCCCATTAGAAAAACCGCCCTTATCCAAGCAGTCGTGGCGATAACCATCGTGATTGTGATGGGTGTGGTGATATTTTTCCTTATGTCGCGCTATCTCAAGCCACTTGGGACAATCCAAAGGGGCTTGCACGCTTTCTTTGACTTTGTGAGCCACAAGAGCGAGCAGGCAGAGCCGATAGATTATAATTCTAAAGATGAGTTTGGCGCGATGGCGAGGGTGATTAATGCCAATATCGAGCGCACTAAAGATTCACTGCAAAAAGATGAGCAAGCCATCGCCGAGGCTGCGCAAACTGCCAAAGCCGTAGAAGATGGCGATCTCACCGCACGCATTGACAAAAATCCAGCCAATCCCCAGCTAAACACACTAAAAGATTCAGTCAATCAACTCCTAGACTTGCTCTCAACTGCCATAGGTAACGATCTCCCAGAGCTTAATCGCGTC
>NZ_CASDOV010000030.1:0-9518 GCF_949282165.1 uncultured Helicobacter sp.
AAAGCGCATTGGCTCTTTAAGATTCCTGTCGCTATAAAATGTTATAATTTCCTCCATAGCGGTGGTGGGGTTAGAGTCCATATCCGCTATGTCATTGACTACCGCTCTAAAGCGCACGCCATCTCTTTCCCACTCATACAATCGCGCACCATTGCTATCTATAAAGGGCTCATTGTGTTTTAAAAACTCTCGTATATCCCTGCCTAAGCTTGCGAGTTCCTTGTCTGTGATGTAGCCCTCTTTGCTCGCTTCTTTGGAATGCTTTATGCGGATATGTTTTGCGCCCTTAGAGCGATTGCCACTAGTATAGAGGATTGCCTCATCGATATTTTGCAAATCCTTATGTATGATCGTGGCATTTTTGCCATTAATTATGTATCCCTCTTGCTTCTTTTTTATCCACGCCCTCTTTGCTTAGCACCACTTTGTATTTCTCATCATACACTTTTGCCAGCACGCCCTCCATAGCCTGCGCGTATTCCTCCTTGGTGCCTTTTTCAAAGTTGGTAAAAATCTCTTTTATCTCACTTGGCTTTAGCTCTAGGTATTCAAGCTGCTTTTTGAGGTTGAAGGTGGTTTGGTTGAGGATAGATTTAAGATTTTTCTGCAGTGTGGGTGAGGAGTTCGCCGCTTCAGAGAGGAAGGCTAGGAGATTGCCACTCTCATCGGCACGGATAGAGCGGAGGGATATGGCGTTGTGTTTGGGATTGGGAAGTGAGCATAAAGGCATCATTTAGCACCTTAGCTCCCTTGGTGATGAAATGCTCCTCCCCAAACTTAGCGCGGATATTCTCATAGGCTTTGGAAGTGCTAGCCTTTTGGAAGTCTATGCCACCCCCAAAGCTCTCTCCAAACTCTCTTAGTGCTTGTTGTTGCGCAGGATCTAGGGTGTTATCCACTAGCTTCCTTGCAGCCTTAGCGTTGCCATCTTGGAATCTACTCACAAAGCCTAGGATTGGCGTGTATTCTATCGCGCTTTTGGCAAAATTGCCTAGAGTTTGGGCAGCATTGCTGTCTTTAAAGGTTTTTATCCCCCGCTTTAGGGCTTCACTCCCGCCGATGAGTGCGACATCGCCCAATGTGGAAAGAGCTCAAAAACAAATATCCATAAAACTCAATAACTCTACGATTGAGTATTTTAAAGAAATGGCTAGCAGGAAAGGCGTGCCTTACCAAGTGCTAATCAATATTTTTTTAAATGATTGCGTAGAAAAAAGCTCGATATCATCGTGGGCAGGGCATAGGGCCTAAGTCAAGCGAGCCCCGCTCAAAGGTTTCAATGGCTTGCCTTTGTTTGGCGGCTTGGATTCTAAGAGATGTGAATATACGCTTGCTTACCTGTGTGATTAGCGATACTGCGCCCTTTAAGGGCGGAAAATGCGATAAGAAAAGCATCATAGAGATGAACAAAGAGGGCTGGCGCGTGGTGCAGGTTGTGATGGGACTTCGACAAATCGGCGTTTTATTCGAGCGCGAGCAATAGAATCTAAGCCAAAAACCTCCCAAATCTCTTATAGAGCTTTTTTAGAATCTTTGGCGGGAGGCGTCTTAGCAGGGCGTGTCTCGCGCTCCATCGGGCGAGTGGCGTGGGGGTGTCCCAGCTCTCGATACTGCACACATCATAATACTTGCTATACCATCTAAGCTGCGCGTTTGTAGGCGTGTCGCCGAGGACTTGCCTCGCGCTCCTGTCTCGTTTGCGTGTGGTGGTGGCGAGGGTGTGCGGGTATTTGCAGGCGATGAAGTTGCCATAAGTCTCAAACTCACTAAAGCCAGAGCTGCCTAAATCCTCATCACTCACACAATCCAAAATCGCCTGCCAAAAGGGCTTATCGTGTGTGGATTCTATAAGCGTGATGAGCTCTTGCATATGAAGTGAATCTACCATCATATGTTCGGCTATGAAGCTAAAATCCACTGCCCTATGCACGACTTCCCCCTCACTCGCGGGGATTTTTAGCCGCTCTAGTGTCGCAAAATATGGCTTGTGGTGCTCTCTCTGCCTTTCAAAGAGCGCATTGCCGCGCGTGTCAAAAAACCTCGTATCCCGCAGCAAAATCGTATCGCAATCCCAAATGAGATAATGCGCGCTAGATTCTGTATCTGCCCCCCCCCCCAATTAGTTTATAGGAGGCATATGCCATTTTGAGGAATTGCTGGAGATACCAGCCTGCGCGCTTTGTGTCGTGTATGCGTCGTGCCAAAATGCTCTGTATGCGCTCTAGGCTTAGTCCGCTATAGAGCGTGTCCTCATCGATGTAGCGTAGGTGACGGGCGTGGGGGAGGCTTTGGCATTGTGCGATGGTGGAGCGTGCGGCGATGATGGTGATTATGCGGGGTTTGGCGTGTGCTTGTATGCCCTCAATCGCGTATGGGAGCACCGCGCTATCGGCACTTTTTAGGCATATGAGTGCGTCAAAGTCGGGCATAGCACTCCTAGAAAACAAGCATTTCGCGCTTAAGCTTATTGAGCGCGTCTATCTCTGCCTTTAGTTTCTCGACTTCTGCATCTATTTGCGCGAGTAGCGTGAAGTTTAGCGTCTCTGGCATATCCTGTGAGCCGCGTTTAATCATAATATAATCGAGCATAGAGATTTTTGCCATACCTAGCAGGATATTGATATCATCGCGGATATCCTCGATGTTTCTAAAAATGCTATCAATGCGTTCAAACATAGCCACTCCTTTATGATTTAATCCCCGCAGTAATGAGCGTGTGCAAGTGTATAACACCTTGTATTGAATCTTGCTTATCCGTGATGACAAGAATCTGAATCTTGTTGGCTTCGATCATCTTAAGCGCGTCAAAGGCGAGCATATTTGGATCGTCGCAGGTTTTTGGGTTTTTGGTAGCGTATTTGAGCACTGCATCATCGAGGCTAAAGTCCTCCCGTAGCAATGCCCTGCGCAAATCCCCATCGCTTAGTATCGCTATGAGCTTGCCTGCTTGGGTGATGAGGAGATTGCCTAGCCTAGCCTCACTCATCAGCGGGATACATTCTTTAAGCGTTGTGCGTGAATCTACGATGGGGAGGTTGGAGGTTTGCATTAAATCCTTGAGCTTGACAAAGAGCCTTTTGCCCAAGCTCCCGCCGGGGTGGAATGAGGCAAAATCCTCGTGGCTAAATCCCCGATAATGCATAAGGCACACTGCCAAAACATCGCCTAGCGCGAGGGTTAGCGTGGTTGAGCTAGTGGGAGCGACATTGAGCGGGCAGGCTTCTTTTTGCACAAAAATATTAAGAAACAAATCGCCCATTTTTGAGAGGCTAGATTGGGCGTTTTTGCTCATCGTGATGAGGGTATTGCCAAAGCGTTTGAGATGGGGCAGGACATTGAGCAGCTCTTCACTCTCGCCGCTATAGCTTATGGCGAGGATTATATCCTCCTTTTGTATCACGCCTAGATCGCCGTGCATTGCCTCTGTGGGGTGGAGGAAAAAGCTCGGCGTGCCCGTGCTAGAGAGTGTGGCGGCGATCTTGGCACCGATATGCCCGCTTTTGCCCACGCCCATCACCACGAGCTTGCCTTTAGATTCTGCGATAGTGCGCACGATTTGGTAGAGCGTTTCTGAATCTAGTCGCTGGATAGAATCTAATAGGGCGTTAGATTCTGTATGGAGCACCTCGGTGGCGATCTCTAGATAGCGGCTTGCCTTAGACATCTTGCCTCCCTTATAGGACATACACCATAGCTTCTATGGTTGGGTATTTTTTGACTTTTTTAAAGATATGCTTTCTGAATGCCCCTTGTATCTCTTGCTCTATGGTTTTGGCGTTGAAGTGCTCTTTTTTGTAGTTTTTGATTACAAGCTCCAAAATCTCTGTCATCTCTTTTTCAAAGCCCTTGTCCTCTTTGTTTGCCACAAGCCCATAGCTTGAGATTTTAGAATCCACAATCTTGCGATCCTTGCTCACCTGCATCGAGACGATGACGATGCCATCATTAGCGAGCGTTTGTCTGTCATCGACGATATCGCTATCCACTTGGCGATTGATTTGGTTGTCGATGAAGATTTTGCCATTTTTCACACTGCGGACTTTGCGCATATAGTTGGGATTGACTTCGATTTGATCGCCATCTTCCATAAGGAAAATATTTTTTTCTAGCACGCCGCATTTGATGGCGGTTTCTTTGTGCTTGGCTATATGGTTGTATTCTCCATGGACGGGGAGGAAAAACTTGGGCTTGATGAGGCGCAGCATTAGCTTTTGCTCCTCTTGTGCGGCGTGCCCGCTCACGTGAATCTCGCTAAAATCCTGATACGCCACCCTCGCTCCGGCTTTCATTAGGAAGTTTAGCACGGTTGAGACGGAGCCCTCATTGCCCGGGATAGCCTTGGCAGAGATGATAACCATATCGCTGGGCTTAATCTTGATATGACGGTGCTCATCTGTCGCCATACGATAGAGTGCGCTCATCGTCTCGCCTTGAGAACCGGTAGTGACGATTAAGATCTCATTATCGGGGTATTTTTCCACCTCGTGGGCTTCGATGAATATATTTTGTGGGATTTCTATGTAGCCTAGCTCGCGTGCTATCTCGAGGTTTTTTTCCATAGAGCGTCCTATCACGGCTACCTTGCGATTATAAAGGCGTCCATAATTGATAGCTTGATACACGCGGTGGATATTTGAGCTAAAAGTGCTCATAATCACGCGCCCTTGTGCTTGCTTGAAAAGTGTGTCAAATGTCGGTCCCACGCTCGCTTCGCTAGGTGTGGTGCCGCTGCGGTGGGAGTTGGTAGAATCGCTTAGGAGCAGCATCACGCCCTCTTCCCCATAGTGCGCTAGTCGGTGCAAGTCTGTAGGCATATTATCAATAGGCGTGTGATCGATTTTAAAATCCCCCGTGTGAATGATCGTCCCCGCCTCCGTCTTGATAGCCAAAGCCGAAGCGTCAATCACGGAATGCGTGATATTAATCCACTCTATCTCAAACTCCCCGATTTTGATGGGCTGGCGTTTTTGGACAATCTTAAAATACGAGCGGAATTTTTTTAGCCCGTGCTCATCGAATTTGCTCCCAATCATACCAAGCGGGAGCGGAGTCCCATAGAGCGGGAATTGTAGCTGCTTGTAGAGGTAGGGCACCGCACCGATATGATCCTCGTGTGCGTGAGTGATGATAACCCCTGCGATTTTGTCCTTAATCGCGTGGATATAGCTAAAATCCGGTATGAGGATATCCACGCCGTGCATCGTCTCATCGGGGAAGCTCATACCCACATCGATGATGATCGCGCTATTTTGTGTCTCTATCACGGTGATATTGCCCCCGATCTCGCCTAGCCCGCCAAGTGGCGTGATACGCACGCTCGCTTTGGTGTTGAGGTTGAGCTTTGCGTGGGCATTGAGGCTCTCGCGCTGAATCTTTGTGTTTGCCTCTACGCCGCGTCGCAAGTCTTTGTGTAGGCTTAGGTTGTCCTTTTCATTAGGATTTTTCACGCTGCGCACGCCATTTTCTACGATATCTTTGTCCTCTGGGCGATTTTTGGCGTTAGGATTCTTGCCGCTCCATTGCCGCCCTTTGAATCTTTTCTCCTGCTCCATTTTGTGGGAATCCTTAGCTTGGCTATTTTGTGTGGATTGGAATCTCCTCTGTTGCGCTCCTTTGTGGGAGAAGGGTTTGTGTGAGGGTTGTGTGGTTTGCGCTAGATCTTGTGCTGTGGGTGCGCTGATGTCCTCTTGCGCATTTGTCGTGGGCTTGTCCGCGTAGCTGGTGCTATCCTCGCTTGTTGTGCTCTCGCTTATTTTGTGGCGAAACTTTTTGGTAAAGGATTTGAATCTACTCTCTTTTGGGGTTTGCGGGCTTTGCGCGTTGGCTTGCCCCTCTTGATTTTCTTGGTGTTGGTTGTTTTCTTCCATTGTTATGTCTCCTTGTGAATATACTGATATATGTGGTGATACTGCTCTGTGCTGACTTCGTGTGCTCTAGCATCATCGCGGATATGGAGTGTGCGCAAAAGAGGGGTAATGTCTGAAAAAGCCTTTTGGAGATTTTTGGCTAGTTTTTTGCGTGGTGCGCAAAATGCTAGCTTCAAAAACTCCTCAAATCCGCTATCCCCACGCGTGGTGTTTTGAATCTTGTCAATACAAAACACGCTTGAAGTTACCTTGGGTGCTGGCTCAAATGCGGTGTTTGGCACATCAAAAAGCATTTGTGGCTTGCCAAAGGTTTGGGCTAGCACGCTCAACGCACAAAACGCGCTCTCTTTAGTGTGGGCGCAAAATTTTTGTGCGACTTCCTTTTGAGTCATCACGATGAGATATTTGCACGCACTATCGCGCAATAGACGCAAAACAATGGGCGTGGCGATATAATAAGGGAGGTTTGAGATGAGCACATACTCGCTAGGGTGCAGCCACCCCTGCTCTTGCTCTATCTCTAGCACATCTTGTTGTATCAGCTCCACCCTTTTGCTCGTGATGAGGGAAGGGAAATTTTTGCGAAACAAAGAACACAAGTCGGAATCGACTTCATAGGCTTTTAGAGAATCTCTCTTGGCTAACTCCTGTGTTAAATCACCCAAGCCAATCCCAATCTCCACGAGCTGATAGGGGAGGGTGGGAATAGATTCGATGATTTGGTGGATATAGGAAAAACTCTTTAGAAAATTCTGCCCTAAGTGCTTTTTGGTCCTGTAGTTTTCCATAAAAATCCTTGAAAAATGCTATAATTGTAGCAAAAGTTCTTAGAATCCTAGCTGATAAATTGCTTTTAGAATCACAAATTGCTAGCAAAAGAGACAAATATTTAGAGAAAACAAAAGGTATGGTTATGGGTTTTGCAAAGCGGATAATCCCCTGCTTAGATGTCAAAGATGGGCGTGTGGTCAAGGGTGTGAATTTTGTAGGGCTACAAGATGCCGGAGATCCTGTGGAGATAGCACAAAAATACAATGCCCAAGGCGCAGATGAACTCGTGTTTTTGGATATTACTGCGAGTGCGGAGGGGCGCGGCACGACTATAGAGATGGTGCGACAAGTCGCCAAAGAGGTGTTTATACCCTTTAGCGTGGGTGGGGGCATAAGCTCGCTCGATGATATGTATAATCTCCTCAATGCCGGGTGTGATAAGGTGAGTATCAATAGCGCAGCGATCAAAAATCCCGCGCTTATAGAGGAGGGGGCGAAGCGGTTTGGCTCGCAATGTATCGTGGTAGCGGTGGATTATAAACGAGTTGGTGGGGTTGGTGAGTTTGGCGCGCGAGATTGTGTGATTGGCAGAGAATCTATGGGCGCGACTTCCCCGTGGCATATTTTTATCAATGGTGGTAGGGTGGATACGGGCAAAGATTTGCTTGAATGGTGCAGGGAAATCTATGAGCGAGGTGCGGGAGAGATCCTGCTCACGAGTATGGATTGTGATGGTGTGAAAAAGGGCTATGACAAGGCAGGAATCGAGGCGGTCAATGCCATCGCTCCGCTACCACTTATCGCGAGCGGTGGGGCTGGGTGTATGCAGGATTTTGCCGATGTGTTTGGGTATGGTGCGGATGCGGCGTTGGCAGCGAGTGTGTTTCACTATGGCGAGATTGGTATCGGCGAGCTCAAATCCTACCTCAAAGCCCGCAATATCAGCGTGAGAATCTAAGTGGGAATCTGCGATGGTAGTGTGTGCTGGGCGTGGGGAGGAGTTTAGCTTCGCGCAAGTGATTGGCGTGGGATTGGTAGAAAGCGCGATAAATCTCACGAGAATCTGCCTCACACAAAAGGTTGATGAAATCATCTTTGTGGGGAGTGCCGGGGCGTATGATAAGCGTGTGAGGGTGCTCGACGTGTTTTGTGCCACGCAAGCCACACAGATAGAATCCGCCTCGCTTACGCATAACGCCTACACACCCATAACGCCTCGCATAGAATCTCCCAAGCCTGTTTTTTGTAATGTTTCATATGAAACAATGCTTGTCAATAGCTCGAACTATATCACGACAGATTCTGTGGTGGCACGGAAGTTTGCCGAGCAGGGGTTGGGATTAGAAAATATGGAGTTTTTTGCAGTGGTGGAGGTGGCGCGGCATTTTGGGATCGGGTGCTTGGGGATTTTTTGCGTGAGCAATCACTGCGATAGCAACGCGCATAGGGAGTTTTTGCGCAATCGCGAGGCGGTGCGAGAGCGCATAGAATCTCTCGCGCCAATGCTTGCTCATCAATCCACGCGCCTAGCGCAAACACAGAATCTAAGGCAAGTCGATGAGTGAAGTGGCGGCAAAGAAGCAAAACATTTTTGGTTACACCCTAGAGGAGCTGGGCGCGATTGTGAATCCGAGGTTTCGCGCGCAGCAAATCTACAAATGGCTTTATATAGAATACAAAAGCGACTTTGAATCTATGTCAAACCTCCCCAAAGTCTTGCGAGAGGAGCTGGGGCGGACGCATAGCGCGTGCAATCTCGAGATACTCAAATGCGAGCAAAGTCGCGACGGGAGCAAAAAATACCTTTTCCGTACGCACGATGGGCATACCTTTGAATCCGTGCTTATCCAAATGCGCGAGAAGCAACGCGATGAAATGGGCAGGATTTTAAGCAGTGAGAAATGGACGATTTGTCTCTCGTCGCAGATTGGCTGCAAGGTGGGTTGTGCGTTTTGCTTCACGGCAAAGGGGGGATTTTGTCGCAATCTCGAGGCGGGGGAGATCGTCGAGCAAGTCGTGCAAATCAAGCGCGACAACGCCATCGCACCGCACAAGCGCGTGAATATCGTGTATATGGGTATGGGCGAGCCATTGGATAACTTTGAGAGCGTCACGAAGGCGATTAGAATCTTGAGCGAGCGTGATGGGCTCAGTATCTCGGCGCGTAGGCAGACGATCTCCACGAGCGGCATAGCTCCCAAAATCAAAAAGCTCGGTATGCTGGATTTGGGCGTGCAATTGGCGATCTCTCTGCACGCAGTCGATGATACGCTGCGCAGTCGGCTCATACCGATGAACAAAGCCTACAATATCGCGCAGGTGCTTGATGAAGTGCGTGCGTTCCCCGTGGATATGCGTAAGCGCGTGATGTTTGAATACCTGATGATAAAGGATCTCAACGATAGCCTCAAGGAGGCAAAGAAGCTCCTCGCTCTCCTCAATGGCATACGCGCTAAGGTGAATGTGATTTTGTTTAACCCCCACGAGGGCAGTGAGTTTTTGCGCCCAAGCGAGGAGAGGGCGAAGGCGTTTGCAGATTTTCTCACGCAGAGGGGCTTGCTCTGCACGATTAGAGAATCTAAGGGGCTTGACATTAGTGCGGCGTGTGGGCAATTGCGTGAAAAGGTAAGGGCGCAAAATGTTTCATATGAAACAAAAGACAAGGAGTAAGCAGTGGATTTGTTGGATTGGGCGTTGGTGGTGTTTTTGGCGGTGGTGTTTGTGGGTGGAAGTGTGTGGTTTTTGTATTATGCGTATGGCGGGGATAAGAGGTAAATTTTGCTAGATTCTGTATTTTTTCATTTTTCAGAATCTCTTTAGATTCTGTGATTGTTTCAGAATCTAAGTGGCTAGATTCCGAAAGTTGTGTGTCCTTTAGAA
>NZ_CASDOV010000031.1:0-7316 GCF_949282165.1 uncultured Helicobacter sp.
TTGCGAAAAAACAAAGCAATACACAGAATCTAGAAAGTATTCGTGAGAAAGAGACTTTAAGAAATTTAGAATTTACAGAATCTAGCCACTTAGATTCTGAAACAAGCACAGAATCTAAAGGGATTCTAAAAAACGAGCAAAGACAGAATCTAAACAATGCGGAATTTGGGGAATCCAAAGCAGATTTAAAATCTAAAGCATTACAGAATCTAGCCTAAGAGATTCCAACCAAGCCCCAAACAACGCAGATTCTAAAACACAGAATCTAAAAGCCCCAAAAAGCTTGCGCAATCCACGCACAGCATAAAATCCAAACGCTTCCCGCGAGCAAGCCTGCGCTAAAGCTACGCCTTTTTGAGCATAGACACACCCACGCTCACCATACACACCACCGCGAGCGTGATCCCCGCAAACAGCCCCGCGGGCATAAGCAGCTCATAATACAATAGCGCGCCAACCCCCGCCACAAACAGCACATAGCCCCCCACGCGCGCAAAAGAAAAGCTTAGCCTCGTGCCCACGACAAAGCGCGAGAGCGGGGGGATCTTACTCGATGAGCCCTCACCCATCGCCTCCGTTTGCGCCCCATCGCTTTTACTCTCGCTTCTGCCATCATCGCCGCTGCCCTTAGCCTCGCTTTTCTCCCCGCTTGTGCCACCGCCATTGTCGTAGCCACTCTCATCAGCCCTATCGTGTGGCGCGCCGTGAGCGTATCGGGCTCGTGGCGTTTGTGAATCTATCTGTGAATCTCTAGGCGCGTCCTCCTGTGCGCGGGCGAGCTGGCGTTTGATATGGGCAAATGAGCCGCTCATAATCACGCCAAACGCCCCATATCCTAGCAAAAAGCTCGCGCCACACTCCCTGCCAAACGCCATAGCCACTCCCACTCCTATCGCCCCAATGAGCGCAAACGCGCCCAAAACCCACACAGACTTAGCGCGCATAGGGATCGTCCTCGTCCTCATCATCTTGTGTGCGCACATCTCGCAAGTCTCGTGCTCGTGTGCCCCCTCCCTGCTCACTCTGTGAATCTTGCAAATACTTTTGGGCGTTGTAGCGGGGGTTTGTGGCGAGTTCATCGAGATCTTTTTTGTGGCGTTTGTAGGCTTTGTAGATATTTAGGAATGCCGCGCCCACACCCCAGACAATCCCAAGCCACAAAAGCCACGAAACTCCCGTGAGTGCTTTAAGAGCGTAGCCTATGCCATAGCCCAGTGCCACCGCCACGATGAGAGAAATCCCCAAACTCAAATCATACGCGCCCTCTACCACCTTTTGGAATCTAGGGGGCTTGCCCTGCGCGTTGTCTGACGCACTGCCCTGTGTGCTGCCCTGCGCGTTATCTCGCGCGTCATTCTGCGCGTTGCTCGGCTCCAAATGAGAATTTGGGCGAGAATCCTGCTTGTCCATATATCCGCCTAGATATTGTTTGCTATCTCTTCAAAGCTCTCTTTGGCGCGCTCTATGGTGCGCTCGATCTCCTCATCGCCCATAGCCGTGCAGACAAAGCCACTCTCAAACTGCGAGCACGCAAAATACACGCCTCTCTCAAGCATTTTTTGATGAAACTTCGCAAACATCGCGCTATCACTCCGCTTAGCGTCATCAAAATTTTTAACCACGCAATCGTTAAAGAAAAATCCAAACATCGAGCCCCTATGGCATACTTGTAGCGGGATACCCACGCTTTTGGCTGCGCTTTTTAGCCCTTGTGTGAGGGTTTGGGCTTTTTGCGCGAGTGTGGCAAAGACACTCGGATCGCTCTTTAGCTTTAGCAATGAAGCGAGCCCAGCACTCACTGCCACGGGATTCCCACTTAGCGTGCCGGCTTGATACACGCTCCCCACGGGGGAAAGCAGCGCCATAATCTCATCTCTGCCCCCAAACGCCGCTAAAGGCATACCCCCGCCGATAACCTTGCCAAAAGTCGCCATATCAGGCAGCACATCACAATACTCCAGCCCCCCGCGCAAAGCTGCTCTAAAGCCGCTCATCACCTCATCAAAGATAAGCACCGCGCCATACTCATCGCACAGCGCGCGTAAGAAGCGCAAAAACTCCCTATCCGCAGGCACAAGCCCCATATTGCCCGCGATTGGCTCGATGATCACACAGCCCACGCCACTGCCCTTAGCCCTGCTCTCCTCAAAGCACGCGCGCACAGAATCCACATCATTATAACGCGCCACTAGCGTGTGCTTAGAGAGATTGCTTGGCACGCCCGGCGAGCTTGGCGCACCAAAAGTCGCGCACCCACTCCCCGCGCTCACGAGCAAGCTATCGCTATGCCCGTGGTAGCAGCCATCAAACTTGATGATATCATCTCTGCCGCTATATGCCCGCGCAAGGCGTATCGCACTCATCACAGCTTCCGTGCCAGAGCTCACAAGCCGCACCTTTTGCACGCCATCATAGCTGCTGATAATCTCCTTTGCCAAAGTCGTCTCAAGCTCGGTAGGCGCGCCAAAACTCAAGCCATTTTGCACACTTTGGATCACGCTAGATTCTATATCACTATCGCAATGCCCAAAGATGAGCGGTCCCCAGCTCTGCACATAGTCGATATAGGCGTTGTCATCGACATCATAGAGATACGCGCCCTTAGCCCTGTGGATAAATCGCGGCACGCCGCCCACCGAGCCAAACGCGCGCACGGGGGAATTCACCCCGCCCACAATCACTTGCTTTGCTTCGTTGAAATCATTGATACTATGCAGGAGATTCATACTCTGTCCTTTTGTCTTATGGAGTTTGGGGGATTATATCGTGCCTTGACATAAAAGCACCTAAAGGGGCTTTGGCGCGCGCTTAGCGCGATGAGTGCGTGCGGTGCGTGCGGTGCGTGCGGGAGGGCATTGGCTAAAGAGGGCTTTATACAGCCAAGCATTGGTGCGCAAAAACGCGCGCGATTGTCTAAAATGCTCGCAAAACTCCCCCACAAACGCCCAAAAGGCTTGGGAGTGGTTTTTGTGGCGGATATGGGCAAGCTCGTGGATAATCACATACTCGATACAATCCTTGGGCGCAAAGCACAGCAGGCGCGCAAAACGTAGATGATTATCGTGTGTGCAGATACCAAAGAAGCTCCGTGCGTTGCTTAGAGACACACTCTCATAGCACACGCCCATCTTTTGCGCCCACAGCGCGCAATGCTGCTTGACAAACACCTCAAGCTCCCCATACCTATCGCTAAATCCGCGCGTGTGCAGCTGCTGCCTCACCCACTCCTCGCTCACCCACTCGCCAAAATACAAAATCTCCCCGCGCTTAGATTCTAGCTCCTGTGTGCGCGTCCTCTCTCGCTCGTGCAAAGCCGCGCTTGTGCGCTCTATCCACGCACTATGGCGCGCTAGCACCTGCTCGCAATCGCTCTGTGTGTAGTAGCTAGGCACGCTAAGGAGCAGAGTGTGCGCATCTTTTAGTCGCAGATTCACTCTTTTGGTGCCTTTGGTGATTTTTATTTGCAACGCAGAGCCTTTGTAGTATAATTTTTGGCATTATAGCCAAAAGGAGGGAATATGAAAGTCCTACTACTAGAAAATGTGCAGGGGCTGGGCAAAGTCGGGGAGATTTGCGAAGTCAAAGATGGCTATGGACAGAACTTCCTCATCGCCAAGGGCAAGGCAAAGCTCGCCACAAACGAAGTCATCAATCGCTACAAAGCCCAGCAAAAGCAACTCGCCCAAGCCAAAGCCCTAGAGCTCGCCGAGCTCAAACAGCTCGCCCAAAGCCTAGAATCTCTACAAATCACTATCGCTAAAAAAGTCGGCGCAAACAACGCGCTTTTTGGAGCGGTCACCAAAGATGAGATCGCGCACGCGATAAATGAGCACCTCAAAGTCTCTATCGATAAAAAATGGATTGTGATAGCAGAGCCTATCAAGCACACGGGGGATTTTAAGGTAGAGATCAAGCTAGGAAACGGACTAAGCGCGCAGATTTTGCTCCATATCATAGAGCAGTAGCCCTCTAGCTCCTCTTACTCCTGCTCCACGCCCCTGCCCTGCCCGCGCATAAGCCCATAAAGCACTCTAGGCACCCTAAACACTCTGATAGTCTCGCGGGCAGTCGCCAAACACTCTCTGTAGTCTCTAGATTCTCTAGACAACCTCTAGCGCGCTTTTTTAAACACCGCTTTGAGTGAATCTCGCTCGAGTATGAGCTCATCATTTTCAAGCGTGTAGGAGGCTTTGCCATCTCTAAAGAGCGTGAGGAGCAAAGATTCTATATCCATACTTTTTGTATCACACATCTTTCTTGTCGCTCCCACGCTAGAGAGCACTAGCACGCCCTCCCCATACTCATAGCTCCCAAAGAAGTTATTACACCCAGCACTTCCGCTAAAGCTCTTATTAGCCTGCAGGCGCACGCTTACCTTTTGGGCGAGGCGATGGGTGCTTAGAATCTCGCCATTATGGCTTAGGACATAGAGCTCCCAGCTAGAGGGAGTAAGCTCCCCCTGCCCCGCGCACAATAGCCCAACGCACGCACACAACGCAATCACAATCCTCCTCACTCATCTCCTCCTTACAAGGCTTTGGCGTAGTATTCCCACGCCACAAACACCACCATCACGCACAGCCCAGCCACAAACCCAGCCAACGCGTCATCGCCCACTACACCAAGCCCGCCTTTGACTTCTCTATCGATTTTCCCGATAAAGGAGGGCTTGTAAATATCAAAGATTCTAAAAAACACAAAGCTTAGAGCCACCGCTATAACGCCCTCATACACGCTTAAGGCTTTGAGATTGACAAAGCTCATCGCTATCCACACGCCCACAAGCTCATCAATCACGATACTCTTGTCATCGTGCAGCCCGCCCGCGCGCTCATAGGCGTTTATCTCGCGCACCGCCACGCCGCCCACCAAAATCGCGAGCAAAAACAAAGTCTCTTGCGAAAAATACAAAAACGGCAGCCCCAAAAACACGCTAACCAAACTCCCCCAAGTCCCGGACGCAAAGGGAATCTTTCCGCTATAAAGCACGCTTAGGAATGCCACTCTTAGCATTAGGATTCTTTATGGTGTTTGGTGCGCAAAAGCCCGTATCTTTTGCGCTTTTCCCATAGGCTTTTGCGGCTCATACCGAGCTTTTTAGCAAGCTCTATATCGGGATAGCGGCTCTCAAACTTGGATATGATGATGCGCTCATATTCCCTCACTGACAGGATATCGCCCCCGAGCTCTAGGGTGTTTGAGTAGCTTGAGATATCCACGACTTGCGGGAATGGGACTTTGTCGTTTGAGATGATAGAGACGATGCAGCTATACTTTAAAATCATCTCCAAAAACTCCTTCATCTCGCTTTTTTTAAGCTCCTCAAGATTTGTGATATAAAACACCTGATTTTTGCTTGGTTGGGATTGGAAAATCTGTCGCCACTTGTCCTCTTTGAGCGTGAGGAAGCTAAACCTAATGCCCTTCCTGCGCGCATAGCGCATAGCATAGATATCCGCGCTCCGTTGGGAATTTGTCTTGATGATAAAGGGAGGATTGTAGGTGATGGGGCTTGGGGTGGAGAGCTCTTTTTCGATGAAGTTGAAATAATTGCAATAAAACTCTATCTCTTTTTTAAGATCCCTATAAGACTTATAATGCCGAATCTTGCGCACAAGCTCATCGATCACAAAGGGCTTGACGATATAATCAGTGATACCATTTTGCAGCGGCTTAGTCACCGTATCTTCGTTGATATAAGAAATCATAAGGATGATGATAGCTTCCTCATAATTTTTAGTAAGCTCTTGGTAATTGCCCTCGATACTATTTAAAGACGCAATCACCACATCATAATCCCCACGCTCCACCTCTTGGAGGCTCTCGGCTATGGTGCATTCTAGCTGAAAGTCGCTAAGCTTATTGACGATACCCTGTGCCAAATATGTCTCATTCTCGATTATCAATACCTTCAAAGTCGCTCCTCATTGTCTAAGATTCTATCCCATCGGATATAGCCAAGCGTCGCGTTTGCGCTCACCGCCACGCCCTCTTTGCGCCCGATGAAGCCTAGGGATTCTGTCGTCGTGGCTTTGATACTCACGCGCGATTTTGGGAGTGCCAAAAGAGCGGCGATATTTTCTTGAATCTCGCGCTTATAGGGCGCGATTTTGGGGAATTGCGCGAGTATCGTGATATCCACATAGCGCACCTCAAAGCCCACGCTCCTAGCGTATGCGTGGATATGCGCAAGCAGCTTGGCAGAATCCGCCCCCCTAAACTCCTCGCTCGTGTCCGGGAACCACTGCCCTATGTCGCCCGCACACATCGCGCCTAGTATCGCGTCACTCAGCGCGTGCAGCAGCACATCGCCATCGCTATGGGCTTTGAATCCTAGCGGAGATTCTATCCGCACGCCCCCTAGCACCATAGGCTTGCCCTCTTCAAAGGCATGCACATCAAAGCCGCTCGCACAAAAGCTCTCCCCACTAGGGGGCAAAAGCCCCGCCCCGCGCAAATCCTCGCCCAAGGTAAGCTTGGCAAGTCGCGCGCTGCCGAGGACAAACTCTACACGCCTGCCAAGCGCATGTATCGCCGAGCTCTCATCGCTAAAATCCCCAAGCTCTAGCGCATCTCGCAAAGTCTGTGTGTGGCTAAGCTGCGGGGTTTGGATAAGCTTTATATCCTCGCGCACGAGATAGGTGCCTTGATAAAACGCCGTATCCGGCACGCTCACAAAGGGCACAGCGCAGGCAAAATCAGGATCCCCCAAACACGCCAAAAGCCGCTCACACACCGCCCTATCCACACACCAGCGCGCCACATCACTCACGAGCACAAACTCCGCATCCACGCGTCTAAGCGCGTTTCTTAGGCTTTGGGCACGAGTGGCACCGCCTTTGATAATGGGAAAAGGGCTCACGCACTGCATATAATAAAAGTCGGATTCTGAAGCGGTGATGAGGGTTTGACAAAATGGATAGAGCGCGCTCAAATCCTCTGCAACTTTCTGCCAGAGTGGCTTATCGCCCACACGAAGCCATTGTTTTTTAAGCGAAATGTTTGCGCTAGCACAAAAACGCGTAGAATCCCCAGCAGCCATCAGGACTAAGGCTATACGATGAGACATTTGGCTCCCTAAAATCACGAAATTTTTGGAATTGTAGCGACAAAAACGCAAAAAATTGCTGAAATTGTTACAAAATTCTACACTATTATGTAATGCAAGTTTTGCTCCGCAAAACTTGCTATCGGCAATGAGGGCAAAGCCCCATTGCCTCCGCTGCGCGTGCATACACTGCATTTTTTAGCAAGTTTATAGAATCTCTTGGTGCAATCGCGTCAGGAACGCCCCTTGGGCTAGCGCATTTTCTATA
>NZ_CASDOV010000032.1:0-7246 GCF_949282165.1 uncultured Helicobacter sp.
CAGAGTGAGGAGAATAAGCTCTATGCGTATTACAACTATGTGCTAAGCGTGATACCAAAAGATGAGTGGCTGCTAAAAATCGATGTGGATCATATCTACTTGCCCGATAAGCTCTATAAGGGCTTTTATGCAGTGAGGCATATATGGGATATGGTGCTGCTGCCAAGGATAGATTTTTGCCTCATAGATAAAAAAGTATGTGTGCTCAAAGCGTGGCGCAATGTCAGGGAGGGCGATCAATGGCTTGTTAAGAATTTTGGCTTGAGATTCAAAGAATTTGGGCGTATCGAGCAGCTCGTGCCCCACACAAACTGCCTTGTGAGGGTGGAGATGCCCCAATACCACTTCCCTTATGAAAAAGCCTCAAGAAGCAGTAAGGCTAGCGAGCTAGAGTGGTTACCCCTAGAGCAGTGGGAGAGCCCCGATATCGGCGTGCGTATCGATCCAAAGGTATTAGATTCTGCGCTTATTTTAAAGCTTTGTGAGGAGTTTGAGGAGTAGCCAAGAGTTAAGGCTATTTTAAAGCTATGTCGTTAGAATAACCGCTCGTTTAATCCCCTAGAATTCTGTTGGAGCCTTGTAGTATGGATACTGCCTTAGACAATGCCCTGCTTGCGCGCTGTGCGCAAAAGTATGGCACACCCTTGTATGTGTATGACTTCCACTCTATCACCACCCAATTCCAAGCATTCAAAGACGCCTTTAAGGCGCGAAAATCCCTCATCTGCTACGCGCTCAAGGCAAACCCAAACCTTAGCATTATTAGCCATCTCGCCGAGCTTGGCTCGGGCGCGGATTGCGTCTCTATCGGGGAGGTGCGACGCGCGCTCCTAGCGGGAATCCCAAAGTATAAAATCATCTATAGCGGCGTGGGCAAGCGTGATGATGAGATACGCGAGGCATTAAGGAGCGATATTTTGTTTCTCAATGTCGAGAGCAGGGCGGAGCTAGAGCGCATAGAATCTATCGCCAAAGAGCTCGGGCTAGTGGCGCGTATCTCGGTGCGTGTCAATCCCAATATCGATGCCAAAACCCACCCCTATATCTCCACGGGCTTGCACGAAAATAAGTTTGGCGTGGATATACAGAGTGCTAAGCAAATGTATATTTATGCCAAAAACTCCCCGCATATCAAGCCAATTGGCATACACTTCCACATAGGCTCCCAACTCACGGATTTAGAGCCAATCAAGCAAGGCGCGCAAAAAATCGCCGAGCTCACTCATAGCCTTTTAGCACTCAAAATCGAGATTAGATTCTTTGATGTGGGCGGTGGCGTGGGTATCCGCTACACCGATGAGCGTGAAATATCTTTGTATGACTACGCACAGGCGATTTTGGCGGCGTTGCGCGGGCTTGATGTGAGCATTATTTGCGAGCCGGGCAGGTATATCGTGGGCAAAAGCGGCGTGCTACTAAGCAAAGTGCTCTATGAAAAGCACAATGGGCACAAACGCTTTGTGATAGTCGATGCGGCGATGAATGATCTAATGCGCCCCGCGCTCTATAATGCTGTGCATACAATGCGAGTGGTGCAGAGGGATAACGCCCTAGAATCTAACACAGAATCTAGCGCACCCCATACGCAGGGCGCACCTCGCACAGAATCTAGCGCGCCAAACACGCCCAATACACCAAACACACAAGCCACGCAAGATACGCCCAACCCCCAAACTTCAAAAGCCGATGTGGTGGGCGCGATTTGTGAATCTAGCGATTTTTTGGCAAAGGATATCGCGCTGCCCACGCTCACACATAGCGATATTGTGGCGTTTGAAAATGTCGGGGCGTATGGCTATAGTATGGCGCATACTTACAACACGCGTCCGCGCGCTGCGGAAGTGGGCGTGCAAGATGGAGAGGACTTCCTCATCAAGCCCGCAGAGACTTTTGAATCTCTAGTGGCTAGTGAGCTAGAGACGCTTAGGCAAAGACGCGCGGGATTAGATTCTAAAGGTGGGCAATGCAAAAGGGCATAAGCAATGACGATAGGGCGTTAGATTCTCTGCGCAGGGAGATTGACAAAGTCGATACGCAGATTCTAGCACTGCTCAAAGAGCGTATGAATCTCGTGCATCAAGTGGGTGTGCAAAAGCACCAAGTGGGCAGCTCTATCTATCGTCCAGAGCGCGAACGAGCGATTATTGAGCGTTTGAGTGCGGATTTGGGCGATGGGGACTTTTTGGACAAAAAGGCAGTGAGCGCGATATATCAGGAGATTTTTGCCATCTCGCGCAATCTCGAGATGCGCCAAAAAGTCGCGTTTTTGGGACCTATTGGGAGTTATACGCATCAGGCGGCGCGCGAGAGGTTTGGGGCGATGAGCGAGTATATCGCGCTCACTACCATACCTTCGGTGTTTAAGGCACTAGAGCAGGGGCGCGTGAAGTATGGCGTCGTGCCGATAGAAAACAACACAAATGGTATGGTGGGCGCGACAATCGATCATTTAAGCAATTCTAATCTAAAGATTATCGCCGAGCTTGTGCTGCCAATCCACCACAGCTTCGTCTCTCAGTGCGAGCACCTAAGCCAAGTGCGCAAAATCTACTCCAAAGACATAGCCTTTGGGCAGTGTAGCGAGTTTTTAAAATCGCATAATTTAGATGATTTGGAGTTTGTATCAGTGGATTCTACTGCTAGGGCGGCACAGATTGTGAGCGAGGAGCACTCAAGCGCGGCGATTTGCTCCAAAGTCGCTGCCAAGCTCTATGGACTGCCCGTAATGTTTGAAAACATCGAGGATACGCACGATAATCGCACGCGCTTTGTGGTGGTGAGTGATTTTGTCAATGCCCCAAGTGGTAATGACAAAACCTCGGTGTTTGCGACTTTGCGCAATTACAAAGAAACCGCCGCGCTCTTTGGGCTGCTAGAGGATTTTAAAACCTTTGGTATCAATCTTACCAAAATCGATTCGCGCCCCATCAAAGCCCAGCATAACTTTGCCTTTGGGTTTTTTATCGATTTTAAGGGGCATTATCTCGATAAAAATGTCCAAGGACTTTTTGCCAAGCGCAAGGACGAGTTAAAGTGGCTTGGGAGCTATGTGGCGGGCTTTGACTTTGAGGCATAGGGGCATATAAAGGCGAGCAATGATTGAGTTTTTACCCATTACTTTAGATTCACAAGAGATTTTTAGGCGGTATATGGCGCGCGATAATCTCGCGCTTTCTGATATGAACTTCACAAACTGCTATATGTGGCGGCACGCGCGCGAGATTAGCTACGCGATTTTGGAGGATACGCTCGTGATACAGACGCGCTATGCAGGGAGTGAGCCATTTGTGTTTTTCCCTATAGGGGCGGAGTGTATGGAGAGTGCATTGCGTGTGCTAGAAACCCTAAGGGCGCATTATGTGCGCCTAAACCTGCCGCTGCACCTCGCCTCGATGGATAGGGCGCAAGCGCGCGCGCTAGATTCACACTTTGGTAGCACAAGCACTCCGGTGCGCGAGAAGTTTGACTATATCTATGATGTCTCTGAGCTCATACTCTTAAGCGGGCGCAAATATCATAAGAAAAAAAACCATCTCAACGCGTTTTTGCAAGAATACCCGCATTTTGTGTTTGAAGAGATCACTGCGCGCAACGCTCAAGCGATTTTGGAGGCGTATGAGGAGTGGTTTGGGGCTAATCCAAACAAAAGCGAGGGGCTAAAGTATGAGTATCTGGGGATCAAAGACGCGCTTGGGGCGTATGAGCAGCTAGGACTAAAGGGCGGTGTGATTTTTATTAATGGCAAGGTGGGGGCGTTTAGCTTTGGCGAGGAGCTGCCCTGCGTGCTAGAGAGTGAGAGCACAGAATCTGCGCCACCAAGCAGTATTACAGAATCTAGTGCTAAGCCTCATACAGAATCTAACAAGGCGTATGAGGGCAGTGGCGAGTCTAGAGAGCAGGGCGCGAGAAAAAGGGGAAAAGTCGCAGTGATTCATATCGAAAAGGCAGATTCCCAATATCGCGGGATTTATCAGGCGATTAATCAGCAGGTTTTGGAGCATTGCTTTAGCCATTGTGTATGGGTAAATCGCGAGGAGGATTTGGGGATAGAGGGCTTGCGCAAGGCAAAGCTTAGCTATCAGCCCGCCTTTTTGCTTGAGAAATTTAGGGCTACGATACAAGGATAGCTATGAAGCAGTATCTAGCACTTAGGGCATCTGCGGGCAGTGGCAAAACCTTTGCCCTCGCGCTGCGCTATGTGTATCTGCTCTGCAAGGGTGCAAAGCCCTATGAGATTTTAACGCTCACTTTTACCAACAAAGCCTCAAATGAAATGCGCCACAGAATCTCCCAAAGCCTCGCTACCCTTGCCAAAGACGCGCAAGAGGGCATACTAGCGCGCAATGATTTTTTTATCGCACTCCAAAAGGAGGGCATTAGCGAGGCATTTGTGCGAGAGCATATTGCGCGTATTTATGCGGAATTTACCCAATCCCACACGCGTATCACCACGCTCGATTCGTTTTTTTATACGATTTTGCAAAAATTTTGCTGGTATGTGGGCGTGGGGAGTGATTTTGAGATAGGTAGGTATCCGCACGAGGAGGTGTATGAGCGGTTTTTGGATTCACTCCGCCCAAGTGAGCTGCGCGATTTTGCGCGATTTTGCTATCAGTATTTTGGGACGAGTCAAAAGATCACCGAGTTTTTGAGGATTTTGTGGCGTTATGAGGAGCTAGAGGAGGTTTTTGCGCGCTTTAGCCCAAAGGCGCATTTAGAGGAGCTAGAGGGCATTATAGAATCCAAAGTCGCCTCACTTAGAGAGCGTATCACGAGTATGGAGGGCATTGCTCAAAAGGGCATAAACGCGTTTAATTATGAAAGCATAGAATCTCTAGCAGAGGCAACTTGGGTGCTCAAAGGCTCGGAGTATTTGTTTTTTAAAAAGCTAAAGCTTCAGCACTTAGATTCAGAGTTTGCGCAGCTGCGGGAGTTGCTAGAGGCGTATCTGCGTGGCAAGGAAAGCGAGATCTTTGCGCGCGTATCGCGCTATATTGAGAGGTTTAAGGCGATAAAGAGTGCCTATCTCGCCAAAACAAATACCCTAAACTACAACGACATCACTTACAAAGTCCTAGAGCTCCTTTACTCGCACCACGATCGCGCGTTTTTTTACTTCCGCCTTGATGACAAGATTATGCACATTTTGCTCGATGAGTTTCAAGACACAAGTATCGTGCAGTATCAAATCCTCCTGCCGCTTATCGAGGAGATTCTATCGGGCAGCGGGCGGATAGAGGATCGCAGTGTGTTTATGGTGGGCGATACTAAGCAGAGTATTTATGGCTTTCGCGGGGGTTTTAGCGCGGTGTTTGAGGAGATGGCGCGCAGGCTAGAGTGCGATGAGCTAGGCTATAACTATCGCTCAAGCAAGGTGGTGCTCGAGTTTGTCAATGAGGTTTTTGGCGCGCAGTATGGGAGCGGCTATATCCCCCAAAGGCTCTCGTCCAAAAATGAAAATTCACAAGGCTATGTGGCGGTGCGATATGCGCCAAAGAGCGAGCAGCAAGCCGATGAGATCTGCAAGATCGTGTATGAAAATGTGTGTGAGCTGCTAGAAAATGGCGCAAAGCCCGATGATATCACGATTTTGGCTTTTACTAACGATGAGGTGAAAACCCTGCGCGATTTTATCAAATTCCACAATCCCAAGCTGCCCCTCATCGCCGAGGTTTCGCAAAATTTTTTCGACGCTTTCCCGTGTAATGTGCTCATCAATGCCCTGTATTACGCCCACACACAAAAGGAGCTTTATAAGCGTAATATCGCCAAACTGCTTGGCAAGGAGTTGTTTTGGGAGCCGCCACTTCCTGCATATAGCGGGCATTGCGCGCGGTATGTCTATGAAGTGATAGAATCTCTGCAGCTAGGGTGCGCGGCGGCTATGCAGTTTTTGGAGCAGGCGTGCGCGTATGAGAGTATCGAGGAGTTTTTGCAAGTCTATGGCTTGATAGATGTCAATGCGCCCAAAGAGAGCGCGTATGGTATTAGGATTATGACGATCCACAAGTCTAAGGGCTTGGAGTTTAGGCATCTCATCGTGTGTGATTGCTTGAAAGACAAGATAAACTCATCAAAGGATAAGATTCTCTACGAGTATGAGGGCATAGAGCTTAGGAGCGTGTATTACGCATATAAAGGGCGGGAGAATGTAGATCGCGCGTATGGGGCTGCTAAGGAGGCAAGGGAGTATCTAGAGGAGGCAGAGAGCCTCAATCGACTCTATGTCGCTTTCACAAGGGCAAAGCAAAGTCTGATGATTGTGTGCAAGCCCATTGAGCCAAAGAATGAAAAGTCTAAGTCCAAAACGCAAAGCTCGTATTTTGAGCGATTGGAGCTAGGGGCGTGCGTGCGCGGTGCATTGGGCTCTGGCATAGCGCACAATGCACCATCTCAAAGCAAAGAGAATCTAAAAACCCCTTTTACCCCGCTTCCCGTGCTTGGCAGGCAGGGGGACTTTATGAGGGTGGAGCAGACGGGCTGGCAGCAAGAGTTTTCTTTAGAATCTGTGATGTTTGGCAAGGCATTGCATAGTTACTTTGAGTATTTGCTAGGAGTGGCTATGCGAGGCGATTCTGGGGCGGATTTGGCGCGCGATGAGCAGTTGCTAAGTGCGTATAGAGAATCTAGCTCGTGGCGAGACCATCTCGATGAGGTGGCTGCTATCGTGCGTAATCTCTATGGCTTTGTGCTCTCCAAAGAGGCACTAGAGCGGGTGCAGGCGCGCTTTATGCAAGCGATTGCAAATGCGGAGTTTGGGGCGTTGTGCAGGGCTTGCGAGATTCACACCGAGGTTTCGTATCTGCATAATGGGCGGTTTTTCCGCATCGATGCGCTGCTACAAAATGATAGCGAGCTTATCGTGCTAGATTACAAAAGCTCCCATCTCCCGCGCGAGGAGCATTTCACACAAGTTGGGGAGTATGTGAAGTTTTTGCGCAAGCTAAGCGGCAGCCCCACGCGCGGCTATCTCATTTATCCCGCGAGCGCACAAATGTGCGTGGCATTAGAGGAGGGTGGCGCAGAGAATCTAAAATGATATGATAGATAGAAAACACAGAATCTCGCATTTAGATTCTGTGTATGCACGCGAAGCGTAAGCGTAGGAGATTCACTCCGCACGAGCGATACACAAGTTTTTGCCCTAGCAAAAACTTGCATTAAAATGATAGAATCTAGCTTGGTTTATAGAAAAGGTGTTAGCCCAAGGGGCGTTCCTGACGCGCTTACACTAAGAAAATCACAG
>NZ_CASDOV010000033.1:0-6502 GCF_949282165.1 uncultured Helicobacter sp.
GGGTTTGCTCAATGGTATTGCGAAAGACGCTCTCTGCCCCACCACGATAGGAGTCTGAGGCGAGGTGGAGGAGTTTGGTGGGTTTGGGGTTTTGGGAATGATTGGCTAGATTTTGAGTTTGCCCAGCGTGGCGAGGTAGGCGAAGATTCTGACATAGGTCTGCCACTTGTGATGGAATCGCAACGATTTTATGCAGGCATACAAATAGGGGCTTAAACATTTATAAATGCCCCCCCCCCGAGAGCACGAGTATCGTAGCGATACTCTAGCTCAATCGTGCTTTGCAAAATACCAATCGCCTTACTTTGGGCTTGCTTGAAGCACGCATTGCGCGCCACTTCTGGCACCTCGCTAAGCCCGCGTATCTCGCCAATCACTCGTCGTTTGTCAGCTATCTTCCTATCGCGTGTTTGTGTATCAATCTTGCGCGTTATGGAGCTTTTTGATTCACAATACACATAGAGCTTGTCCCTAATCCCCACGCTGCTTTGTGCCATCGCACAGAGATAAAAGCTCTTAAGCACATCTTCTGACATCGTGAGATGAGAATCCTCGCCCATACGTGCCACGATTACCTCACGCACTCGCTTTATGTGCGAAGCTTTGTAAAGCTTCGCCCATACGTGCCACGGAGGTGTGCCACGATGGGCGAAAACTTCACAAAGTATCTGGCTATCACGCAAATTTTTTGTGATAACGGGCGGACTCACGCGCTTAAAGGTGCGTGGCTCAAAGCGCATACCAAAAAACACGATATCAGGCAGGGATTTTGTAGGCTCATTATGGGGATTGCGCGCGAGTGGTGCGCTAGATTCTGACGCACTAGATTCTGAAAATGTAGCGCACGCATTGATTTTAGCATACGCCCTCTGGCAAGTATCTGTGGCGAGATAATCATCCGCATCCACAAACATCACATACGCACCATTTGCGTGTTTAATCCCCTCTAATCTCGCATTAAATGTCCCGAGATTGCGAGGGTTGGAGATGACTTGGATTCTGCTATCTCGCGTCGCGTATGCTCTAGCGATTTGTGCAGAATCATCACTCCCACAATCATCGATTACCACAATCTCAATATCACTAAAAGTCTGATTGATACAAGAATCCAAACAACGCGCTATGTAATCCTGCACATTATACACGGGGACAACGATAGAAAAAAATGGTGCTGGTAGGCTCATACACGACTCCACAATGATTTTACATTCCATAAACTTGAGGGATTGTAGCCAAAAGCCCTTTAGAGTTTCCTAAGGGCAGTGCGCAAAGGCTTAGGGATAAGCCTTTTGATACTCTCAATAAACCAAACATAACGCCCATATTGCCCCTCCTCAAGCGCACTCAAGGAGTTTCTTGAGCGTTTGCGCGCCTCCTTTAGAGGTAGGCTAAAAATCTCATCAAAAAACCTCTCTAGCTTAGCATCAAAGTGCTCCTTATGCTTAGAATCTAAAAACAACGGCTCTCTTAGCATTGCCAAATACGCCTCATCGTCATTATCTATGCGCTCCACTTCACACAAAAGCTCCTTAAGATTCTCAAAACTTGCAGCATGTAAGAATGCTTTATAGTTAATGCCCCCCCCCCGAGACATCGCTCACGCGCTCATCGCCCCAATAGATTGGCACACTTTGGGCTGCAGCTGCTTGGATAAGCTTCTCGGTGGTGTAGCCCGGAGTGGAGGAGTTTTCAAAACAAAGCGCGAACTTGCACTCCTGTGCAAAGGCAAATTTATCCCTCACGCGCCCTCCGATATTGTTCAAAAACCTCCCGCCAGAATCCACCCTCTTATACGCGCAAAGCTTTTCAAAGGCTTCTTTTCGGATAGGATCGCCCCTATCGTTGCTGACAACAAAGCTACAAAATCGCTTCTTTTTCTCTAGTGTCTCTTGGGTAATGTTCTCGTGCTTGTGCAATGCCCTCTGATAATCCTCCTCATAAAACAAATACAGAGGATAGCGCACATACCGCTCGCCAAAGTCCATATACGAAAACCCTATGGCGTAATCACAAAAATTAAAATTAGGCACGATGTTTTCACCTGTGAAAAAGATTTTTACGCACTCTTTGTATCTAAAATGCTCGCCCCCAAATACGGAGTAAAACACATATTGCGGATTTGTAGGATCAAGCACCACGCGAAACTTTTGGGAGAGCATATCCACAAAACGCGCCTGTATCCCGCCCATATCGCCAAAATCGCAAAAATGTATCCGCAGCTCTTTTATTTTATTGCAATTTGCTTGTGGCAAATTGCTATCGCTCACGAGGAGTGAATCCCCACTCGCTCCGCCATTATTGAATCTTGGCGAACATACACTTCCTGAATCTATCTGCTTAGATTCTCTAGATTCTATAATGTCGCTAGCGGTTTTAGATTCTATAATTTTATCGCAATTTGTCTTTGACAAATTGTTATCGTCAATGGGAGCTAAGCCCCCATTGCCTCCGCTGCGCGCACATACACTGCCCCAATCTGTTGGCTTAGATTCTCTAGATTCTATAATGTCGCTAGCGGTTTTAGATTCTATCTTCTCCATTTTCTCTCCTTAAATATACTAATGCTGCTTTTTGCCTAGCAAAACCCGCGCTTGGTTGCGAAAGCGCGCAGGGATCGCACTGCGCACAATCACGCGCGGGATAATCCAAAACACATAGCGCAAGGTGTAATACAGCGGGAAAAGCTTGTGATAACGCGCGCCGATTTGCACATCTTCGCTAAACATACGCCACGAGAGCGAGCTAGAAACGCCCTCTACATTAAAAGCACTCACCACCACCGCGCTATGCCAAAATCCAAACCCATCGTTATAGACTTTGGTAAAAAAGTCCGTATCCCCCGCGATTTTAAAGCGTGTATCGTATTTGTAGCGCTTCATCACAGCAGTATTGATAAAGGCACTTTGGTGGATAAAATGGTGGTGGTATTTGTGGGCGTTTTTGCGCCCATTTGGCGCGGCGTGGAGGATCTTGCTATGCTGCGCATCGTAGATGATTTGCGTATCGCCATAAAGGACTGCTATTGCCTCCCCCCCAAGTGCTAAATGAGCCTCATACACACTAAAAAGCTCACTCACACTTTGAGGGCTAAAAAACCTATCCCCGCAATTCATAAAATTGCACCACTCCCCCGTGGCGAGCTCTATGCCCTTATTCATCGCGTCATAAATCCCGCCATCGCGCTCGCTTAAAAACTTAAAGCTAAAGTTAGGATTAGAATCTAATCGCGCCTCAAGGTAGAGAGAATCTCCACTCTCGCGCCTGTGGGTAATGCTCGCAAGCGAGAGGATTTTAGATTCTATGCGTTTAGTCGTGCCATCGCTACTCGCCCCATCGATGAGAATATACTCGATATGTGAATAAGTCTGATGTATGACAGAATCCATCGTCTCGATGATATGTGCCGCGTCGTTATACACCACGGTGATGATAGAGAGTTTGGGCTGCATACTCCGCCTTTTGTGTGTGATAAAGGCGCGTATTGTAGCCTAGCAAAGCTTAAGCGTGGGTATCGCGCCCGCTAGTGCGCTCACACGCCAAATCGCACAAAGCCCGCGCCCTCAAAGCCCTAAAAGCTCCATCGCCCCTCGACAAACACACTCCTACCCTGCCCTATGAGGAAGCCATATCCCGCGATTGTATCCGCGGCATTGCCATTGTAATAGCTATAATAAAAGGTATCAAAGACATTGCGCACGCCACCACTTAGGCTCAAATCCCCTAGTTTGAGGTTTAGCCCGATGTCTGTGAGGCTATAGGCGGGGATGGTGTCTTGGTGGTTGGCATTCTTTTCTTGCATAATGTCCTTTTGCGCGCCATAGAAGGTGTTTTGATTCCAAATACTAAGAAACCTATTAAATGCATAGCTTACGCCGATTGTGGCTTTATAATTGCTCACATAGGGGATTTGGTAGCTCACGCTTGTGCCATTGAGTTTGAGAATCTTAGCATCTATGTAGGTGAAGCTCTCGCTAAAGCGCAGTGAATCGCCCAAAAAATACTGCTCGGCAAAGAGCTCAATCCCCGCCCTTTGGGTAAAGTCGTAGTTGCCATACTGCACGCCGCCCACAGAATGCGCGTTGCCAATGGTATAGAATTCATTGAGTGTGAGCGTGTAAAACGCCGAGGCAGAGACAAACATATGCTCGCCCAAAAAGTCCTTTAATCCCACTTCAAAGGTGTGGTAGTCCTCTTGCTTGAGGTTTGTGGGTTGGTAGGTTAAGGAGCTGCGCTGTGTCATAGAGTTTGGCGAGGGAGAAAAATACCCCTTTTCGTATTTGAGATACACATTGCCCGTGTCAGAATACGCAAAACGCGGCGTGAACTCTAGCGCATAGTTATGTCTTGTGTGCGTGTATCGCCCAGCAGCCCCATCGCTCCCACCTATAAGCGCAGAGCTAGGGAATCTCCCGCCTATCCAAAGTTCCTGCCCTGTGGTGGAGAAAAGCGCGCCTTGTGTGTTGTAGTTGTTTTTTATGTCATACAGAGCGAGCTCATAGCGCACCCCGCCCGTGAGTGAAAATCGCTTGCTAAAATCGTATTTATCAAGCACATACACAGAATTTATCCATTTGCTCCCAATAGTTGGGATATTCATAGTGTGATCATAGACGACATTGCCACTATAGGTGTTGTTGGGAGGTGTTTGGGGAGGCCTGCTAGGCCCCGTGGTAAGCCCATTCATACTCCCACTACTTGTGCCATAGAGGTGTTGATTCATCACGCGTTTGCCATAGTGATAGATAGATTCTGCGCCGATGATAAGGCGATTTTTTTCGCCCTTGTAGTCAAACTTCGCGATTAATCCCGCCTTTTGATCGTCAAAGAGTGAGCCGCTCTGATCTGCGGAGGCATCATTAAAGGCAAAATTGCCATAGTTAAAACGACTAAGCATCGTTACAGAATCCACATACTTAATCCGATTGAGATGATAAAAGGCTTTGAGCTCGAGTTTAGAATTTTGGCTCATCTGCCCTTCATAGCCTAGACTGACATCGAGGCGATCTTGGGTATTATGCAGCGAGCCATAACCCGGAGTTTTGCGATCGTCCTTGCTCGGATTGGCGATATCCATAAAGGAGTTATTAGGTGTCGTGAGAATCTTGCCTGTGAAATAATCCACATCTAGGCTCAGCGAGTGCCCGGGGCTAAAGTCGTGGATAAGCGCGAGGTTGGCTTGCGCGCCCGTGGTTTTATCCCCCGTGCGCGGACCTCCGCGGTTTATGTATGCCGCGCCGATAGTCAGATAGGTGGATTGCCCGAGCTTGGTGCCAAAGCGCGCATCGGCGTTGTAATTATCGCCCGTGGAAGCGATGATATGAGAATAGCTCACTCCGGCATTGAAGTATGGCTGCTCATAGCGCTTTTGTGTGATGATATTTACCACCCCGCCGCGTGTGCCATTGCCATACATCACTGCGCCCCCGCCGGGCAAAATCTCGATAGATTCTATGGCGTTAGGCGAGAGAGTGTTTAGCGGAGTAACGCCGTGGCTTGAATCGAGCATATTGGAGTAGATTCCATTGATGAGCACCTGCACGGAAGTGTTGGCGCGATTGCCCTGCCCGCGCAAGTCGAGATTGCTCCCTAAGCCCACATTAGAGAGCCCCACAAAGGGCGTATAGCGGAAAATATCCTCGGTGCTGCGATAGCCCTTGTTTTGGATATTGCCTTTGTCAATCGCATAGACATTCCGACTGAGCTCATCGAGCTGGGATCGCATAGGAGAGGCGGTGACAACGCTCTGCAAACGCACGCGCTCTTCGTTCTTTTGGCTAGTGGTTTGCGTGCTTGCTCCCTCTTGTGCCTCTTGCTCCTCCTGCACCTCTTGTGCTTGTAAAAGGGCGAGACAAAATGCCAAACTCACAAAAATAATACTCTTTTTCATTATGTGCTCCTATATGGAATTGTGCTGAAATCTCTTGCTAATTGATTCCTGTGTGTGATTATAATGATTTTTTTTTTTTTTTGTTATAAGAATTATTTTCATTTTATGAAAACTTGGTAATAAGGTAACATTTAAGTGATGGGATTTGGAATCTAGCCCGATAGAATATAGCGCAGATTCATAAGCCACTCCCAAAGAGAAAGCCAAGATTCACACAAGCCACATCTAGAATCTAAGGCATTGCAGAATCTAGGCTAATAGATTTTAGAATCTAGCCTCACAGATTCTAGCTTTTTAGAATCTAAATCAATTACGCAATCCACAACGCCAAAAAATCCTAGCAAGGCTTTGCCAAATATAAACAATAGTGCGTGCGCAAGCACGAGCCGAGCAGAATCTATACCAATAGATTCTGCCATTTTTGCAGAGCAAAAATCCAATAAAATGTGTAGCGCGTCAGCGCATACCGACACTCGCCCGCTTCGTGGTGTGCAATCGTTGGGGCAAGGAGGCAGTAGTGCCTCCGCAACGATTGCGCTAGAAGCGGAGATAGCGAGGCTCTCTCCCCGATTGCGCAAAAAGAGCCAACGGGTTGCAAGAAAAGCGCAGCAAAAA
>NZ_CASDOV010000034.1:0-5873 GCF_949282165.1 uncultured Helicobacter sp.
GCTCTAGTGAGCTAGCTTGGGATTGACTACCATCAGTTAGTTTTTGCATAGAATCTTTTAGCTCTTCACTTTGCTTAGCTAAGTCTTTGGCGAAGTTAGCAGAGGCAGCTAGCATCGCACTAATAGAATCCCCTAGTGCATTCACGCCCCTCTCTAGCCCTAGCGGATTGGCAATCCTTGGCGTGAAGTCGTTGCCCTCATAGGCCTTAAAGACTTCAGCGGCTTCTGAGAGATTATCCCCCACGAGATCATGGAGGGCTTTGCTCATCTCGTTTAGAGAATCTTTTAGCCTGTTGGTTTGGGGATTGGCACTCACGAGCGTGGTTGTCCTGCCAAATCGCCCCTGCTTAGACTCCTCTACGATACCCACGACTTCATCCACAAGCTTAGAATCTTGCTCGAGATTAACCCGTGTGCGCTCGATATTGGCACTAATCGCCCCAGCCATCGCGCCAAACTCATCTGGCGCAAACTTATGGCGCAACGCTGGTGGCGTGGAGACTTCGTGATTGATAAACCTAAAAAATTCATTGAGCAGCTTCTGGATCACATTTGCCGGGCCGATGAGTTTTTTGATAATGAGATAGAGCACCACAAGCCCGATTACCCCTAAGACAAAGGCTATCCACAGAGAGTTGATCAAATTGCTATTAACCGCGTCAGTAAAATCGCTCTGCGTGGCTGCCACGACAATCGTCCAACCAAATGGGAATTGTTTGTAATAAGTCAGTCGCTTCTCGCCCCTAGTGCTTATATACTCCACATAGCCCTCTGGGGCTTTTTTGACTGCCTCGGATATGGCTTGCTCTGGGGCTGTGAGAGGCTTATCGTGATTGATACTCGCTGGGTTTTTGTGGGAGAATATCCGCCCATGCGCATCGGTAATAAAAATCGACATATTGGGGAGCTCGGGACGCTCGAAATTCACAAATCGCTTTTGGAAATCATCGACAAAAATATCCAAACACACCACGCCCAAAAACTCGCCATTTTTGCCCACAAGAGGCGCGGTGGCGGTGGAGAGCATCTTGCCCTTATCCTTGCCACTTTGGCTGACATAGGTGGGCGTTACCACGCCTTGGAGCTGCTTAGTCTCTAGGTATTTTTTCTTTGTCTCCGTGTAGTAGGGGCGTGTGCGGTAGTCAAAGCCAGATTCTGTAGCCTCATACTCCCCTCTAAAAGCGGATTTTGGCTCTCCGCTATACTCCACCAACGCCCTGCCACTATCCTCAAACACCACATAGGTAGCCGCGTATTTGATAAGCTCGGCTGTCTCTGCTAGGACTGCCCTTTGCTGTGCCACTCTCTGCGCTTGGTTTGGGAGAGATTCTAATACCAAAAGCTGCTTGCGCAAAAAGTCCAAATGCTGCTGGGCTTCGATATTCATCGTGATGTTTATCGTCGTGTATGACGCACTTAGCGCCCCTTGCTGAATGCTCCTAAAAAGCTCGATAGTATTCTGGGAAGTCTTTTTGTAGTTATAAACCGTAACCACCGCAATCACTACGATAAAAATCGATAGCACCCAAACTAAAAGTTTATTAGCCAAAGAAAACTTCATCTCCAAACCTCCTTTTATGATAAACATTTATAATAAAATTGCCTGTCAAAATCACAGAGCCCTAAGGCCTACAATCTCAATGTGCTCTTAAAATACGCGATAGTTTTTTCTAGCCCCTCTTTGAGCTGCACGCTTGGAGCCCAGCCTAGCTCCCTTTGTGCAAGGCTGATATCGGGCTTTCGCTGCTTGGGATCGTCTTGGGGTAATGGGTGGAAGCTAATTTTAGAGCGCGAGTTGGTAAGCTCTATGACATTTTGCGCGAGCTCTAGTATGCTAAACTCACTCGGATTGCCGATATTTACAGGTCCAAAAAATCCATCTCTACTCTCCATAAGCTTCATCATACCACTAATGAGATCATCGACATAGCAAAAACTCCGCGTCTGACTCCCATCGCCATAGATGCTAATATCTTCGCCCCTCAAGGCTTGAATGATAAAATTACTCACCACACGTCCATCATTTGGGTGCATTCTCGGACCATAGGTGTTAAAGATTCTCATCACCTTGATACTCACATTATGCTGGCGTTGATAGTCAAAAAAGAGTGTCTCCGCGCACCGCTTGCCCTCATCATAGCACGCGCGTATCCCGATAGGATTTACCGCACCGCGATAGCTCTCTACTTGCGGGTGGATCTCTGGGTCGCCATAGACTTCGCTTGTGGAGGCTTGGAGGATTTTAGCGCGCGTGCGCTTGGCAAGCCCTAGCATATTTATCGCTCCTACCACCGAGGTTTTAGTCGTCTGCACGGGATCAAACTGATAATGCACGGGGCTTGCAGGACAAGCGAGGTTATAAATCTCATCGACTTCCACATAGAGTGGGAAAGTCACATCGTGGCGCATAAACTCAAAGCGCGGATTCTCTAATAAGTGCAAGATATTGCGCTTGGTGCCGGTAAAGAGATTATCCACACAGAGCACCTCGTGCCCCTGCTCTAGCAGTCTCTCGCACAAATGCGAGCCCAAAAACCCCGCCCCACCGGTAACAAGAATCTTCTTTGCCAAAAAATCGTGTTGTGCCATTGTTGTCCTTTATGTGTAGTATGCGCGCCTTGATACCGCCTTAAATACCACAATGCGCAAATTTGGCGCGGATTGTAGCACACGCTCGCACAAAAACTTCTTAGATTCTAAGCATTGGCTTAAAGACACTTGCCCGCACCCGAGCGATACACAAGTTTTTGCCCTAGCAAAAACTTGCATTAAAATAATAGTTTATAGAAAAGGTGCTAGCCTAAGTCGCGTTCCTGACACTCCGACACCAAACAATTACAGAATCTCGCTCTAGATTCTGTGAGTGAGCGCGTAAGCGGAGGTAATGTGGGCTCTGCTCACATTACCGATAACAAGTTTGTGAAACAAACTTGCAGCAAACGATGTGTGTGAGAATCTAATACTCTATCCCCACTTCTTTTAATCTATCGCGTATGTAGCGCATTTGGATATTTTTGTCAAAGCACCATTTGGGCGCGAGTAGGCTCTCATCGTGCGCCCCTGCACTGATACGCTGCACCACCACATCAGGGGGCAATCGCCGCAGCGACTCCACGATGAGATCCCCAAAGAGCTCTAGGCTAATAGGCTCATACTCCCCATCTTTGTAGAGCTTGGCTAGGCGCGTGCCATTTACCACATACATTGGGTGGATTTTGATACTATCAATCCCCCATAAAATTACAGAATCTAGCGTGTGCAGCATCATCTCTCTATCCTCGCCCGGCAATCCATAGATGATATGCGCACAGACTTTTATCCCCTTTGCGCGCGTTTTGGCAAAGAGCTCCCTAGCCCCCTCTATGCTATGCCCGCGGTTGGTTAGCTCAAGCGTCTTATCATACACTGATTGTATGCCATACTCTAGCCAAATCTCCTTGCCCTCACGCACATAGCCCGCAAGTAGATTGAGCACCTCATCGCTCACGCAGTCAATCCGCGTGCCGATACTCATACCCACGACATTAGGCAGGCTAAGCGCGCAATCATACAGAGCCCTAAGCGTATCAATATGTGCGTAAGTGTTGGTGTAGGATTGAAAATACACCATATATTTTCCAATCCCAAATTTACGCTGATGAAACTCCGCGTGCCACGCAAACTGCTCTCTTAATTGCGTGAGTTGCTTATCCAAAAGAGGATTGTTTTTGAGTGCAAAATTCATCTTCACTTCGCTACGCTTATCTATCTTTACAAGGCTTGGCGAGAAAGATTCATTATCACAATAAATGCACCCGCCCTTTGCCACGCTGCCATCGATATTAGGACAGGTAAAGCCCTGCAATGATATGGGGATTTTGCGCACCCTGCCGCCAAATCGCTTCTTAAAATACCGCCCAATGGTAAGAATCACTCGCATATCCACTCCTTAAATCTTTGCCCTTATTTAGCATTTTGGAGTAAATACTCATCGACATATTGCCCATCAAAGCACGCTTTGCAAAACTCCTGCTCCCCTCCGATACTGCGCAGCATTCCCTCGATAGACAAAAAGCCCAAAAAGTCCGCGCCGATATAGGAGCGCACCTCTTCTATGCTCTTATTTGCACAGATAAGCTGCTCTTTGTCCGGAGTATCCACGCCATAGTAGCAAGGCGAGATAGTGGGCGGTGCGGAGATGAGGAGATAGATTTTTTTCGCCCCTGCCTTGCGCAAAATCTGCACGATTTGCTTGCTTGTCGTCCCACGCACGACAGAATCATCAATCACGATGATTTCCTTGCCCTCTATGATGCTTGAGATGAGATTTAGCTTTAGGCGCACCTTGAGTTCGCGCATTCTCTGCAGCGGCTCGATAAATGTCCGCCCCACATAGTGATTGCGGATAATCCCAAGTTCAAAATCTATCCCACTTTCCTTCGCATAGCCTAATGCCGCCGCCACGCCAGAATCTGGCACGGGTATGACGATATCTGCCTTTAGTTTATGCTCTCTAGCGAGCTCTATGCCCATTTGCTTGCGTATCTCATAGACATTCTTGCCATACACTTGGCTATCAGGACGAGAAAAATACATATACTCAAACACGCAAGGCTTAGGCGTAGGCGCAAAAACCTGCACACTTTTTGGCTCACTACTGCTAAGTGGCGTGTAAGCCCCCTCAAAGATGAGCATCTCGCCCGGTGACACATCGCGCACATATTCTGCCTCTAGGAGATCAAATGCACAAGTCTCACTTGCCACGATATAGCCCACGCTGCCATCATCGTTTTGAATCTTGCCCAGACTCAAAGGACGCAAGCCATATCTATCGCGCACGACAAACATTTTGGAGCGCGAGAGGAAGACAAAGCAATACGCGCCATCGACATAGCTTAGCGCATCAATGATACGATCGACTAAATGCTCTTTTTGGGAATGGGCGATGAGATGAATGAGATTTTCTGTATCAAGGTGGCTTTGGAAAATCGCGCCTTTTTGTATGAGCATATCACGCACCGCTTTGGCGTTGGTGAGGTTGCCATTGTGCGCGATTGCCATCTCGCCTAGTGAGTAGCGCGCAAAGATGGGCTGCGCTTCATTGATAGAATCTTCCCCCGCAGTGGAGTAGCGATTGTGCCCGATACTTGACTTGCCTTGGAGTTTTTTGAGACTTTCCTCATCAAAGACTTTGGTAACGAGCCCATTGCCTTTTAGCGTGGCGATTTTGGTGCCATCAGAAGTGCTAATCCCACTCGCCTCCTGCCCTCTATGCTGCATCGCAAAGAGCGCGTAATAGCTCAAAATCGCGGCATTTTTGACATTATACACGCCCACTATCGCGCATTCTTCATTCCAATCCCTCATTTGTTTGTGGCTCCTTTATGTTTATTTTGGTGCAATTTGCTTTAGCAAATTGTTATCGCTCGTGCGGAGTGAATCCACCCTCGCTCCGCTGTGTGCTGGTGATAGGTTCAGGATCTCGTGTATTCTTAGATTTGTGCAAGTTCGTAACATTGGCAATGCATAGGAGTGTGGTATAACGCGCTTTGAGGTTGCACACCAAGAGGGACCGCAACCTCTTGGTGTCGTAGCCTCCAAACCAAAGGCAAGGAGGTAAAATGCGATACTCTCAGATACTAAATTGTATCCTGCGCGTTATTATACTACTTTGTATAATAATAATAAGCAAGTGCTTCTAGGATTTATCCTAGCCCTCCCTTTTGGGAGTGGTTTAGTATCTCCTTCTTGGCGCATTATACTGAAACTTCCTACTTCCTCCTTTCTATTTATTCTAATGCAAGTTTTTGCCATAGCAAAAACTTGTTATCGCTCGTGGGGAATAAATCCCCACTTCGCTCCGCTTCGCGAGCATACACAGAATCTAAATGCGA
>NZ_CASDOV010000035.1:0-5831 GCF_949282165.1 uncultured Helicobacter sp.
AAAGCCCATTTTCTTGCCAAACGCTACGCGCCATTCTCGCTTTGGGATAAACCACGATAGGACCTTATAGGCTAGTCTCCTGAGATAATACTCTGGCATTGGGGCTCCTTACTAAGATAACGCTAAATACAGAATCTAAGCAAGTAGATTCTGCGCAATGCGGGCTCACATCGCCGATACGCAAAGCTTGTCACAAACAAACTTGCGCTAAAAACTGCTCTTTGGGCGAAACGCGCTGATAACTTGCGTATTTGGCTCGATATACGCCCCACCTATGAGATCGATACAATAAGGTATCGCGGGGAACACCGCCTCTAAACACTCCTTGATACTCTTTGGTTTGCCCGGGAGGTTGAGGACAAGGCTCTTGCCCCGCACACCCGCGCTCTGACGCGACAAAATAGCCGTGGGCACATACTTTAGGCTCACTGCGCGCATTTGCTCACCAAATCCGGGCAGCATTTTCTCACACACGCTTTGGGTTACTTCAGGGATAATGTCCCTAGGCGCAGGTCCCGTCCCACCGGTAGTAACGACTAGATCACACGCGCATTCATCACACATTTTTTTCAAGCTCGCTTCTAAGGGCGCGAAGTCATCGCTCACCACCTCATACACGAACTCGCATTCATTGGCGATAAACTCGCTTAGCACCTCCCTAATCGCCTTGCCAGAAATATCCTCATACACGCCGCTAGAAGCCCTATCTGATGATACCAAAATCCCTATTTTGATCCTTTGCACACGCACTCCTTGTCGATAAAATCTAAAATCTCTTGGGGATTGTTGAGATCTAGCACCTCCAAATCCCCCAGCCTCGCCACATCGATACGATTCCTTAGCTCTCTATCCATCGCTATCGCCACGCCATAGGGCAGATACGCGCTATCAAGCTCCCCGCGCGCCACGATGATACGCCTATAGGGCAGTGTCCTTAGCCCCTCGATAAACACATAATCACACGCGCCAAAAAACTCCAACGCACGCTCAAACTCGCGCAACTCATACGCACTCAAATCTCTTTGCGCTCCGCACACACTATCATTCTGCGCACCACCTTGCACGCTCTCACTCCGCTCATTTTCACTCCGCACGCCCTTATCCTGCGCACTTCCACCCTGCGCGACATTTTCTCGCCCCTCATCATCTTGTGTGCAAAATCCAAAAATCACGCTTTTTTTGGGTGAGATAACCGCGACATTTTGCGCTACAAGTGAGAATTTATAGCTATCCTTGCGCTCCTTTTTGCCCTTTGTATCAAACTCCGCCTTGTCCTTTGGATCGTGCTTGATAACGCCCACGCTCTTGCCTTGAGCGCGCAAAATCTCTGCTAGTTTGCAAATAAGCGTGGTTTTGCCGCTATTGCTTTTGCCGCTAAAGGCGATGATTTTTGGCATCGAGCACCCCACTGCCCTCAATGGGCGTGCTGCGACTAAGCGCAAACACGCGCCTAGCACCTATCACATCGTATTTCCAAATGGGCGCGTTTGCCTTAAAATCCTCGATAAACGCCTCATAGAGCCCAAGCGCGGCTTTGCGTTGTTTGGAGATAATCGCGCACATATACGAGCTTTGCGTATGCGCCACATCGCCCACAGAATGTGCCATCAGCAGCACTGCGCCTGCCTGCGCGGCTTTTGCCTGCCAAGATTCAAACCACTTCTGCAGCAGCGGCTCATACACATCAAAGCTTAAGGCGCGCACAAAGGCTTGCGCGCTAGGTTGTGATGAGATGGAGTGCGATGAGGCGGGCTCTCCCTCCTTAGATTCTCTCCCTTGGGATTCTGCCTCTTTGGATTCTTTTGCGCTAGATTCTGTAAGCTCTCCCTCTCTAGACGCCTCTTGGCGCACGATACCGGTAAAGACACACATCGCGCCGCAGTTTTGCTCCCTAGCAAACGCCTCCCACGCCTCATAAATCTCGCTTGTGGGCAGCGCGCCATGATACAGGCTAAGATAGCGCATCACCCACCGCACACAGGAGGCAGGATAAGGACTCTATCGCCATTTTTAAGCACGAAATTCTCATCTTTGATGATCTCATCATTCACTGCCACCGCGCAGATTCCAAGCCACTTGCTAAGCTCTGGCTTTTGCGCTAGGTGCGCTCGCAACTCCCCTAGGTTTGCCACTTCTAGCTCGAGGGGCTCCTGCGCGCTCAAAGGTCCCAAAAATTCTATGCGTATCATTCCTCTGCCTCCCTTTTTAAAATCTCACACCAAAAAATCTCACACCAAATCGCGAAACACCAAAAGCGGCACAACCGCGCCCTTTGGTAAGCTCGCGCCATTTTCTTGCAGTATTGCAAACGCCGTGTGCGCACCGAGATTTTCAATCATCGAGCTTTGTAAAGTCTTTTTGCGTGCAAAGCTCGCATACAGCTTGCCCTCGCGCACCTGCACATCACACGCGCGAAACTCCATCCGAGAATCCGTGCGCACTGCCTCATCGAGCAAAGTCGCCTCTAGCACGAGCTGCCCCGCGATAGAGCCGCATAATCGCGTAAGGATCACGCGCCCAAAGAGCAGGAATGTCGCTGCGCACGAGTTGGGGTAGCCGGGCAAGCCAAAGACATGGGTTTGCTTATCTCCATTAGTGTAGATTCCATACGCTACGGGCTTGCCGGGCTTTAGGCGCACGCCTTTAAACACCATTTGCGTCTCTTGGTCCATAATGTCTTTAGTAAAGTCAAAATCCCCCACGCTCATACCGCCCGTGGTTAGCAAAATATCGCATTGCGCGAGGGCTTGGCGATAGAGTGCGCGGATAGAATCCACATCATCGCCCACTTTTGGGTAAAGTATGCCCTCGCCCCCTAGAGATTCCACAAGGGCGTTTAGCAAGTGGTTATTGACACTTCTCAAAACATTGCTCGAGTGGCTCTCCTCCCCCACCTCGATGATCTCATCGCCTATGCTCAAAATCCCTACTTTAGGCTTTTGCACCACCTGCACAAAGACTTGATTCAGATCTGCTAGGAGTCCTATCTCAAAGGGCGTGATACGCGTGCCAGATTCTAAGAGCTTTTGCCCTTTGGTGTAGTTTTCTCCCACTTGGCGCACCCATTGCTTAGGGCTAATGGCTTGGCTTGGATCTTTTAGCCGTATGAACTCCCTGCCTTTGTCTTGATACTCATCGACATCTTCTTTTAGTATCATCGTATCCGCGCCCTTAGGCATTCTCGAGCCTGTATAAGTGCGGATTGTGCATTTAGATTCTAGCTCAAACTCCCGCTGCGTGCCTGCGTTATTGGTGGCTTGGATACACAGCCCCTCACTGCGCAAAGTCTGTATATCCGCGCTCGCTATGGCATAGCCATCCATACTCGCAGTGGGCAGGGGCGGGACATTCCTAGGGGCGAAAATATCTTGGGCTAGGTAGCGATTAAGCGCTTGGGTGAAGATAAGCTTTTGGCTAGGGAGGGGAGTTAGAGGGATATTGTGTAAAATCTCTAGGGCTTCATCATAGCTAATCATCGTGCGCATACTTCACTCCTCACAAACTCTAAAAAACACACATTGTAAAATATTTACCTTAAGCCTAGGATTAAGGCACCTAGGACACCCTTAGAGCAAATGCCCCATTTTGTGCTTTTTTATCTCCAAATACTGCTTGTTGTGCTCATTGCAGCCCACGATGATACTTTGTCTGCTGACTTTGGCGTATTGCGCTAGAGAATCTACTTTAAGCGGGTTGTTAGTCAGCAGCTCAATCTCCCTAATCCCAAAGGACTGAAAAATCGCGCTCACAATCTCATAATTCCTGCAATCACTAGGCAAGCCAAGCTCGAGATTTGCCTCTATCGTATCTCGCCCCTTATCTTGGAGCGCGTAGGCATTGACTTTGTTAAAAAGCCCTATGCCCCTGCCCTCTTGGCGCAGATACAGCAGCATACCGCCCTCTTTGTGCGAATGAATTGCCCTCATAGAGTGCGCGAGCTCCTCGCCACAATCGCATTTGAGCGAGCCAAACACATCGCCTGTGAGGCATTCTGAATGCAAGCGCACAAGCGGGATTTTGCCCAAATGCTGCGTGAAAACCACGAGATGCTCTCTAGGAGAGGCTAGGGGGATTTGCGCTGCGTGCGTGCCGCCGCCCTCTAAATCCTGCGCGCCTTCTAGATTCTGTAAATCCCGCGCCGCGCCTAATCCTAAATCCTCCACATACTCTCTAAAACTCTGAATCCAAAATGTCCCATATTTGGTGGGAAGCTTGGCTTTTTGTGAAACTTCAAAACGCATAGTATTCCTTTAGTCTAAAATAAATAATGCAAACTTAGCACGATACCGCTATCCCCTCGCCGTGAGCGCGTGGGGCTAAGGCGTGTGTAAAGGACATTTTTACTAATCCCAAATCGCCTATCAAGCTCCGCAAGCTCAATAAGCGCGCCCACGGGATCCATAGCAATGAGTGCAAAATCCCCCAAGGATCGAGATCCTAGCAATGTGTGATCATGCGCGTAGATATACACACTCGCTTGATAAAACAGCTCTCCCAAAAGCGCGCCAAAGGCGGGGGTGATGACGAGATCCTGCCAGCTAGGCACCTCCGCAAACGCCTCGATACCAAACTCCCAAAAAAATGTGCTCGCCACAAACGAAAAGAGCGCGCTCTCAAACCACCCATAGCCCGCCTTCCTAGGCTGCATATAATACACCGCGCCCCAATAAGGATGCCCAATCCAATTGAGCAGCCAGTCGTCCTTGTCCGCCACGAGTACCTTTGAGACATTATCGCGCCAATTCACACCCAGATAGTAAATATCCTCTTTGTTCCAGTTGGTAACGCTCTCGGGCATCAGGTATAAAACCCCAGCCCCTGCGATAGAGCCTAACAGCACCACGCCGCTACTTAAGCCCACATACGGGGCGTTTGGCTTAGATTCTGTATGCAGAGCGAGCTTGCCATAATCGATTTGGGATTGCGCAAAAAGCAGAGATAGAAGCGACACACACGCAAAAACGCACCTTAGCAATCACAACCTTTGTCTGTAAAAGATCTCAAAATCTCAAAAGAGAAGTGCGATTTTACTATCTTTTGCCTAACACGATGGATAGGGCGGGGGCAAAATGCTATAATCACACAAAAATTAGAGGAGCTTAGAGATGGCAATCATCGGGCATTTGGAGCAGTTTGGGGAGTTTTTCGCACGCCACCCTGCACTTGCGGAGGTTAGGGAGTATCTCGTGCAGGCACTCACAATAGATTCAGTGGTGCATCAGCGTATCATCGCGCTACAAAGCAGCGCGGAAAGCGAGCGCGTGGAGATGAGCTACGATCTAGGGAGTGGCGTGCGCGCTATCGAGCAGACTTATCCTCTCAAGCCCCGCGCGCAGGCGTTTTATGAGTCCCACAGGGCGTTTGTGGATTTTCAGCTATGCGTGGCGGGGGCGGAGTGCTTTGAAGTGGGGCATATCGCGGACTTCACGCCGCTTGCACCCTATGATGAGAGCAGAGATCTCATCATCTACCGCGCCCCCACGATACCGCCGCACCGCTTGTCTTTCCATAGCGGGATTTTGGGAGTGTTTTTCCCTCAAGATGTGCATGCGGGGGGATTGGAGTATGAGGGAGATTGCGAGCACGCACCGCTATTTGCGCCCAAAAAAGTTGTGCTCAAAGTGCCTGTTGGGTTGTTGTGAGTGGTATGGGCAGAGGGGCAGGGGGGGCTTTGAGCGAAAAGGAAATTCGGCTTTCCTACGGGAAAATGGCTCCTTGGGTAATCATTGCGTAGATTTGGCGAGTTTGGGGAGTAGTCACTACCCTCTAGGTAGCTCCTACCCCCGCACCCGCCAAAAACTCCACAAGCACCACCGCAATGACTAATTTTT
>NZ_CASDOV010000036.1:0-4629 GCF_949282165.1 uncultured Helicobacter sp.
GGCGGCACTAAGAGATTCTATAAACTTGCTAAAAAACGCAGTGTATGAACGCGCAGCGGAGCGAGCGGAGATTCACTCTCCGCGAGCGATACCAAGTTTTTGCTTTAGCAAAAACTTGCATTAAATATTATAGAATCTAATTAATTAAGGAGAGGATATGCAGATTAAACGCGTGTTGATTAAATTTTCGGGCGAGGCATTGAGCGGGGAGAGCGGATTTGGGATTGATGTGGGGGTTTTGGAATACATAGCCAAGGAGATTGAGGCGCTCAAAAACGCGGGATTTGAGATAGGTTTGGTGATTGGCGGGGGCAATATCATACGCGGCGTGAGTGCCGCACAAGGCGGGATTATCCGCCGCACAAGCGGGGATTATATGGGTATGCTTGCCACCGTGATTAACGCCGTGGCGGTGCAAGAAGCACTCGAGCATTTGGGCGTAGATGTGCGCGTGCAAAGCGCGATTGAGATACAAGAAGTGTGTGAGAGCTATATCTATCGCCGAGCCATTCGGCATTTGCAAAAGGGGCGGGTTGTGATCTTTGCTGCGGGCACGGGCAATCCGTTTTTTACCACCGATAGCGCGGCTACCCTGCGCGCGGTGGAGATCGAGGCAGATGCCATCGTCAAGGCAACCAAAGTCGATGGCGTGTATGACAAAGATCCCAAAAAATACCCCGATGCTAAAATGCTAGAATCTGTGAGCTATGATGAAGCCCTGCGCGATCATATCAAAGTGATGGATGATACCGCCATCGCTCTTGCTAAAGAAAACAAACTCCCCATTCTTATTTGTAATATGTTTAAAAGTGGGAATCTCCTCGAGATTTTACAACACAATAGGGGTGTGTATTCGATTGTGAAGTGATGGTGGGGCGTGAGTGCGCTTTAAGCTTAAAATCACTATAATGGCGCGCACAAAATCCCCACAAGTTGTTTCGAGGTTTTTATGATAACACTAAAACAAGCACTCAATCTCAAGCCCCAAGAACTCGAGGAATTGCGACAACGCATCAAGCAAAAAGCCAAGGAAAATATGGAGCTAAACGCCTACATAGGCGAGATTCACTCCTCAAGTGATGAGGGCGTGCCAATCCTAATCAAAGACAATATCAATGTCAAAGGTTGGGAGGTTACCTGCGCTTCTAGGATTTTACAAGGCTACAAAGCCCCATACAACGCAAGTGTAATCGAAAATCTTCATAGCAATGGTATGGCTGCGTTTGGGCGCGCCAATATGGATGAGTTCGCAATGGGCAGCACGACAGAATCTAGCTGCTATGGACGCACCAAAAATCCGCGCGATACTTCCCGCGTGCCCGGGGGCAGTAGCGGCGGGAGCGCGGCTGCGGTGGCGGGGGGATTGGCAGTGGCATCGCTAGGGAGCGATACGGGCGGCTCTATCAGGCAGCCAGCGGGCTTTTGTGGCTGTGTGGGGCTCAAGCCAACCTATGGCAGGGTGAGTCGCTACGGGCTCATCGCCTATAGCTCGAGCCTCGATCAAATCGGACCTATCACCCAAAATGTCGAGGACGCAAGCCTCCTGCTTGATGCCATAAGCGGCTATGATGCTAAAGATTCTACTTCCTTGCAACTCCCAGCTACCAATACCTTTGCCAACCTCGATAGCAATGTGCGCTACAAAGTCGGAGTCTTGCGCGAGTGGCTCACACACGCAGATTCACAGACACAGACGCGCTACGAGCAGACAATAAAGCTCCTAGAATCTATGGGGCATACCATAGTCGAGCAAAGTATGCTAGATACAAGCTATCATATCTCGGCGTATTATATCATCTGCACTGCCGAGGCTAGCTCCAACCTCGCGCGCTTTGATGGCGTGCGCTATGGCAATCGCGCGCTAGATTCTAAAACCCTTGGCGATTTGTATCTACACACTCGCACGCAGGGCTTTGGCGATGAGGTTAAGCGCAGGATAATGCTAGGGAATTTCGTGCTTAGCAGCGGGTATTATGACGCGTATTATCTCAAAGCCCAAAAGGTGCGCGAGCTCATCAAAGCCCAATATAGCGATCTCTTTATGTCTTGTGATGTGATTTTAGCACCCATCGCGCCAAGCCTCGCGCCTAAGTTTGGCGCGTCCGCCTCGCCGCTAGAGATGTATCTCAGCGATATTTACACAATCGGCGTCAATCTCGCCGGACTGCCCGCGATTTGCGTGCCCTCAGATTCTCTCTCCCACCTCACGGGCTTGCCTACGGGTATGCAGTTTATCGGCAATCACTGCGAGGAGCAGACTATCCTCAATATCGCCTATGGCTTAGAAAAAGAGCTTGGCAACGCATAATCTAGCACTAAAGGAGTTGGTATGAAAATCTTGCAAAAAGCCCTCACATTTGAAGATATATTGCTTGTCCCTGCGTATTCAGAAGTCCTGCCTAAAGAAGTCAGTTTGCAGACTAAGCTCACCAAAAATATCCCGCTTAATATCCCGCTTGTTTCCGCTGCGATGGATACGGTGACAGAATACCGCGCAGCAATCACGATGGCGCGCCTTGGGGGGATTGGGATCATTCACAAAAATATGGACATACAATCCCAAGTCGATCAGATAAAAAAAGTCAAAAAAAGTGAAAGCGGCGTAATCGTCGATCCTATCTATATCCTAGCAGACGCCACCCTCGCAGAAGCCAAGGCAATCACGGATAATTACAAAATCTCTGGCGTGCCCGTGGTGGATCATTATGGCAAGCTTATTGGTATCCTCACAAACCGCGATGTGCGCTTTGAAACCGATTTGCACAAAAAAGTGGGCGATGTGATGACTAAAGCCCCGCTTATCACTGCAGATGTGGGGACGACTTTGGAGCAGGCGCGCGAGATTATGCACAAAAACAGGATAGAAAAGCTCCCCATAGTCGATAAGGACGAGATCCTAAAGGGGCTCATCACGATTAAAGACATTCAAAAGCGTATCGAGTATCCCAACTCCAACAAGGACGATTTCGGGCGGTTGCGCGTGGGAGCGGCTGTGGGAGTGTTTGGACTAGAGAGGGCGCAGGGCTTAGTCGAGGCGGGAGTGGATGTGATCGTGCTAGATTCTGCGCATGGGCACTCGGCAAATGTCCTCAAGACGCTTAGAGACATTAAGGCAAAGCTAAGCGTAGATGTGATCGTGGGCAATGTCGTAACGCCCCAAGCCACGAGAGATCTCATAGAGGCAGGAGCCGATGGGATTAAGGTAGGGATAGGACCGGGCAGCATCTGCACGACGCGGATCGTCGCGGGCGTGGGTATGCCGCAAGTCTCGGCAGTGGATCTCTGCTCGCAGGCTGCCAAAGGCTATGGCGTGCCCATCATCGCCGATGGGGGCATAAAATACTCTGGCGATATCGCCAAAGCCCTAGCGGTAGGAGCGTCAAGCGTGATGATAGGCTCACTGCTCGCAGGCACAGAAGAATCGCCCGGGGATTTGATGATTTACCAAGGACGCCAATACAAGAGCTATCGCGGTATGGGAAGTATCGGGGCGATGACGCGCGGCAGTGCGGATAGGTATTTCCAAGAGGGCACTGCTCAAGAAAAACTTGTGCCCGAGGGGATAGAGGGGCGCGTGCCATATCGTGGCAAGATTAGTGATGTCGTGCATCAGCTCACGGGGGGGTTGAGCTCGTGTATGGGCTACCTAGGAAGCAAAAATATCGCCGAGCTGTGGGAGAAGGCGGAGTTTGTAGAGATCACCTCGGCAGGACTTAGAGAATCCCACGTCCATGATGTTATCATCACCAAAGAGGCGCCAAACTATCACGGGTAAGAATCGACTCGTGTGCAGGGAAAACGGCTCTTTTTTCGTTTCGCTGCGCTCACATCAGCAGAGCGGGTATGCAATGCGATAAGGTTGTGGATTTTTCGGAAGGCACGGACGCCAAGTCCGCTAACCTTCCCCAAATTTTTCAAAACTTACACAGCCACACCGCGTCTGTTGCGACAGTAACCGACCCATACTTGCACAATACTAATTTTTTTGCTTGCAATAGCAACCCTACAGAATCCACACCAAGCGAGGCAGAGCCAAGCGCAGAATGTAGAGAAAATACAGAATCTCAAGTAGATTCAGAATCTAGCGTAGGCATAGATTCTATGTTTGATACTTCAGATTCAGATTCTAAAACAATCGCACAATCCACAACACCAAAAAATCCTAGCGAGGCTTTGCCAAATGTAAATAGTGCGTGCGATAGCACGAGGCCTAAGCAGAATCTAAAGATTCTAAATCTTTAGATTCTGCCATTTTTGCGGAGCAAAAATCCAATCAAAATATCCCGTCCGGAGCACCTTTATCAAACACACAGAATCTAAGCAACATAGAATCTAAAGGGATTCTCAAAAATGAAAAAATACAGAATCTAGGAGGCACAGAATCTACGCAATTCCCCCTAGATTCTCGCATACAGAATCTAGGGAGCGCAGAATCTCAAGGCATTTACAGAATCTAGCCCAATAGATTCACAAACACACAATCAAGCCCCAAACAAAGCGGGCTCTAAAACACACAGAATCTAGCGCAGACTCAATACTTCCAACCAAACTCTAGCACACCCACTCCCTATGGCACGAGTGTTGAAAAATGGCTCGAGTTTTCTTATAAAATCCTTTGTTAAAAAGCTT
>NZ_CASDOV010000037.1:0-3613 GCF_949282165.1 uncultured Helicobacter sp.
GATTCTGCTCGGCTTGCGCTATTGCGCACATTATTAATATTTGGCAAAGCCTCGCTAGGATTTTTTGGTGTTGTGGATTGTGTGGGTTGTTTAGATTCTGAATCTATCGAGTTGGATTCTGTGATTGTTTTAGAATCTGAAAGGCTAGATTCTGTATTTGAATCTAAATTATCAAAATGAGATTCTAAACTTTCTTTAGATTCTGAATCTGCTTGAGACTCCGCGCTTGGCTTGCCGGAAATTCTAGGATTGTGCGTAAGATTTAAATGTTGTGCAAGGCGAGGCGAAGGAGTTACCTTAGCGGTAATGACTGATGCCGAGCCGAAGCACTCATTTAAAGATTGCGTGCAAGCCGAATTTCCTTTATCGCCAAAAGCTGAATGCCCATCCAAAGAACCATTCTCGTGGGCAGAAACTAAATCCACCACTCCAAGTCCCTGCAACCTCTCCAAAGCACGCCTATGCGCCTTAGTAAGGCTATCAGTCGCGCACCCCACGCTTATGGCGGTATAAAACTCAATCATCAAAGCTTCTTTTCTTTCTATGCGAGCGCAAAACCTCGCCCAATGTGCGCGGGATAAAGCCGAGTTTCTCGCAGCTGACATTGACACAAAAGTCATTGCCACTTTCCCTAGAGTGCAAATGCCCGTGGATATTGAGCGAGCATTGCGCGAGCCTAAAAGCCGTATCCAAAATATCACGCGCGTTGGCAAACCTATCACGCGGCTTGCGATTAAACACCGGGAAGTGTGAAAACATAATCCGCTCGCCCTCCACATCGCACACCACGGCGTTGAGATAGATATTTTTTAGGGCTTGTTTGCCAAATTTTTGCTTGAGGTAGTCTTTGATGAGGCGGGACTCGGGAATTTGCAAATGGAGTTTATCGCACACGCTCCATTGCTTTAATCCACGCACATACTCGTATTTGCCAATATCGTTGTTGCCCACGATGAGGAGCTTAGTGCCATTGAGCTTTTTGAGCAGCTTGTAGCCGCTGCCAAAGTAGAGATCGCCTAGATGCCAGATTCTGTCTTTTGGACTTAGGGCGCGATTCCACATCGCCACGCTAAACTCATCAAAATCCCTAAATCCGTGCAGTAGCGCACTTTTGCTCCTTATGGGTTCTTTGAGCAGTACGGCTTGATGCCCAAAATGTGAGTCTGAAATCAAAAAAGTATCTTTGGAGATGAAATACGACACGCGCGCCCTTAGAGTAGAGAATTTGGCGGGATTGTATAGCAAATTGGCTAAAAGCTGACTAAGAGTGCGCTTGTCGCTTGCGCTACTCCCACTCCGTGCAAAATCCCCCACGACTTTTGCAAATGAGACAATGCCATCGCAGGAATTTATACGCTATTTTTTGTAAAATGCTGGGCTTAATTTATCACAAGGAGTTTGTATGCAAAAATTAGAGATAGGCAGTCCCGCGCCGAGCTTTCGCGCACTAGATTCACAAAGCACGGAGTTCGCCCTAGCGGATTTTAGGGGCAAATATGTGGTGGTGTATTTTTATCCCAAAGACAACACGCCCGGCTGCACGCTTGAGGCGCAGGATTTTAGCGCGCTTCTGGGGGAGTTTGGCGCGCTAGATTGTGTCGTGATAGGCATTAGCCCCGATAGCCCTAAGTCCCATCAGAATTTTATCGCTAAGCATAGCTTGCGCCATATCCTGCTGTGTGATAGTGAGAAAAGTATCGCGAGCAGCTATGGAGCGTATGGGGAAAAGATGATGTATGGCAAAAAGGTGATGGGCATTATCCGCTCGAGCTTCCTCATTGATCCGCAAGGCAATATCGCCAAAACCTACTACAATATCCGCGCCAAAGGGCACGCACAAGAAGTCCTAGAGGATCTCAAAAAGCTACAAGGCAAATAAAAAAAAGGGGGGGGGGAGCGGAAAGAATCTAAGCAATCCCCCTCACACACAAGCACGAGGGAGATTCTATAAAAGAGAAGCGGGATTAGTCTCGGCTGCTAGTGATACCAAAGAGCTGGAGGATTGATACAAAAATATTGTAAAAATCCAAATACAGAGAAATCGCCGCATCTACGGGGCTATCATACAAGCCGCGGATGATATTTTGTGTATCATACGCCACATACGCGCTAAAGAGCAACGCCGCCGCGCCCGCGATAATCGCTTGGAATCCCATACTAAGCACGAAAATATTGACAATCGAGCAAACCATCACCACGATGAGGGCGATAAAGAGCATTTTGCCCATACTCGCGAGATCTCGGCGTGTCTTCACACCATAGATACTCATCACGCCAAAGATGATAGTCGTCATACCAAACGCCGCTACCACGCCCGCACTGCCATTTTTAGCAAGCACTAGCCCAAGCAAAGGCGTGATCGCAAGCCCGGTGAGGAATGTGAAAACAAAGAGCATTGCGATATTTAAGCCCGGCTTAGAGCGTGAAAACATAAGCCCAAAGAGCGCCGCAAACTCTGCGACAAAGATAAGCATACGATTTTCCATAACCATTTGGAAATTCATAAACCCTACGAGCGCACCAATGGTGGCGATGAGCAAGCTCGCACCAAAAAACTTATAAGTCGTTTTCACAAAATTCACAAGCGCACTTTCTTGCGCCGCTGCCATTGAGGCGACATCTGCATTTGTGTAGTTTCTGTCATACAAAGCCATACAAAACTCCTTTTATGAAATTTGTGCGCAAATTGTATAGTAATTTGCTAAATAAACAAGCCAAGTTACTTGCTTTTGAGGTCCTCGATGATGAAAGCGAGGTTTTGCTTTAAAAGTCGCTCTATCTCGTTTTTTGAGATCTCGCTTTCTTTGCCTGTGCCAAAGTAATGATCCTTGCTAAGCTTTAGCTCCCCGCTAGCGCGCTCTTTGATGGTTTGCTTAGCGCGGATTAGATCTAGTGTTAGCAGGGATTTTAGCGTGGCTTCACTCTGCCCCTTAGCGATATTAAAATCTTGGCTTTGCGCGCTTGTCTCGAGGCGATAACTAACCACCATCTCCCAAGTCTCCTCGCTCGAAGTTTGCGCGAAACTAAAGCATTGTGAATCTTGTAATGCCTTGCCTAGCAACGCCTTAAAATCCTGCACGCCATAAAGCTCTTGTGTCCCGCTTATCTTGCTTGTGTCAAAAAGCACTTGGTATTTTGGGGACTCGCACTTTGGGATAGACGCCTCCTCCGGGCTTGGGCTCTCTTTTTGGCACGCCATAAACGCCGCCGCCACGAGCACCAATCCGAGCAACTTCACTTTTTGCATATTCTCCTCCTAAGATTTGGGATACTCCATTCTACTTGCGCAATCGTTAAAAGCCCATAAATTTTCTTTGTCGGATTCTAAGAAAGCTCGGATATCGCGCTTTTTGCGACAAATGCGGGAGTGGGGAGAGGTATTTACACGCTTAGCGCAGAATCTTACTTGGTTTTAGAATCTAAGGCAGTTACAGAATCTCGTGCAGATTCAGAATCTAGTTCCTATAGATTCTAAAGATTCACAAAAACAAATTACAGAATCTTACTTGGTTTTAGAATCTAAACAACCCACACAATCCACAACACCAAAAAATCCTAGCGAGGCTTTGCCAAATATTAATAATGTGCGCAATAGCGCAAGCCGAGCAGAATC